>CAMAQL010000114.1 GCA_945860605.1 Chitinophaga pinensis | reverse complement strand
GGTAGATCCATTCACCAATTTTTGTGATCCAGGCTTTGAACATAAAGAGACCTTAATGACTGGTGCCGCTGCTGCTCAAGCTGGTGGATTTACTACGGTATTTGTAGTTCCTAATACGCAGCCTGTCATTGATAATAAAACACAGGTGAATTATATTGTTCAACAGCAACAACATTTACCGATTCAAATTTTACCCATCGGGGCATTGTCCAAGAAAATAGAAGGAAAAGATTTAGCAGAGATGATAGATATGCATCAAGCTGGAGCGGTTGCGCTGAGTGATGGCCTATATCCTGTTCAATCTACTTTACTTTTCTTAAAAGCACTTCAATATGTCAAAACTTTTGATGGTGTGGTGATTCAAATGCCCATTGACAAAAGCATGGGTAGCATTGGCTTAATGAATGAAGGCATTACATCTACTCAAATTGGACTTCCAGGTATTCCTGCGATTGCCGAAGAATTGATGATTGCAAGAGACATTGAGTTATTAAAATATACCAATTCAAAATTACATATCACAGGGGTGAGTACCGCAAAAGGTATCGCATTAATTGAGGCAGGTAAAAAAGCAGGACTAGCACTCACATGTAGTGTCACCCCCTACCATTTATATTTTAATGAAACCGATCTTACGACCTATGATACTTTATTAAAAGTGTATCCACCATTAAGAACTAAAGCAGACCAAGTAGCTTTACAAGATGCAGTTCAAAGAGGTATAGTAGATTGTATTAGTGCACACCATCAACCGCAGGATTGGGATGGAAAAACAATTGAATTTGAATATGCGCATGCAGGTATCGCTTGTATCGAAACAACCTATTCAACCATCAATCATTTATTTCCAAAACTAAAAGACGAAGCAATAGCTAATTTGTTATCCAATCATGCAAGACAGATTTTCAACTTAGGAAAAACTGTTATACAAGAAGGGCAACAAGTAGATCTTACACTTTTTAATCGTGAAACAGCCATTACGCCATTAAAGACAACATCCAAAAGCAAATCCGCTAACAATCCATTCTGGGATAAGGCATTAAAAGGTAAAGTAGTTGGCACCTATGCAAAAGGAAAATTGCATTTAAATAATTAAATAAGCAGATCGAAGTCTATCAATTAGGACATCAATATTATCTAAAACAATCAAAAAAACACATGGACAAACAAATCACTTCTCATATTGTAAAAGGCGCCATCTTAGCTGGGATCTCTATTTTATTTAGTATCATCATTTATGTGTTTAATTTATACACTACTTCTTGGTTGAGCTTGTTAAATTATGCCATTTTCATTGGGGGTATTATTTATGGAAATGTTTTATTTGCGAATCAAAATGGTAACAACGTAACTTTTGGTAATATTTTTGCTCATGGATTTAAAACAACAGCTGTGACGATAGTTATCACAGTTTTATACACTGTGCTAGCATTATATGTTTTATTCCCAGATATGGTAGATAAAATCATTGAAATGTCAAGAGTAGAAATGGCTAAAAATCCAAAGTTAACAGATGAGATGATAGAACAAGGAATAGCAATGACTAAAAAATTATTTCTTCCTTTTGCTGTTGCTGGAGCTATTTTTGGTACTGGATTTATGGGCGCATTTGGTTCATTAATTGGTGCTGCTGTTGCAAAGAAAAACCCAGTAGATCCATTTAGTGCAATGCAATCAAAAGTGGAAGACAATCAAGCTATCGATCAATCATTATAATATGCAGATTTCTGTCGTTATCCCTTTATTCAATGAAGCTGAATCTTTGCCAGAATTAATGGCCTGGATTCATCGTGTCATGGAGACCAATGCCTATTCCTATGAAGTGATTATGATTGACGACGGAAGTGATGACGGGAGCTGGGAGGTGATTTCTATTTTACGCAATCAATATCCTCAATTAAAGGGTATCAAGTTTCAACGCAATTATGGAAAATCTGCTTCATTGAATGAAGGCTTTAAAGCAGCACAAGGAGATATGGTCATGACCATGGATGCAGACCTGCAAGACAGTCCCGATGAAATACCTGAATTTTATACCATGATCATGGATCAAGGATATCATTTAGTAAGCGGATGGAAAAAGAAACGTTTTGATAACACTTTCACAAAAAATATTCCTTCTAAATTATACAATACGGTTGCAAGCAAAAGCTCAGGCATTCATTTACATGATTTTAATTGTGGAATTAAAGCCTATCAATTAAAAGTGGTAAAAAGTATTGAAGTATTTGGAGAGATGCACCGTTACATACCCATCCTTGCTAAATGGGCTGGATTTAAAAGAATTGGTGAAAAAGTGGTGCAACATCAGGCAAGAAAATATGGACATACGAAATTTGGATGGGAAAGATTTGTCAATGGATTTTTAGATTTATTGACCATCCAGTTTTTATCCAAATTTGGTAAAAAACCAATGCAATTTTTTGGTTTACTTGGTTCTCTTTTCTTTTTTGTAGGATTTGTATCTGTTTTATATATTATTATTGGCAAGTTCATTGATGCAGATACAAGTATCACCAATAAGCCAGCTTTTTTTATTGCACTGACTTCCATGATCATTGGTACGCAATTATTTTTAGCAGGTTTTATTGCAGAGTTAGTGAACCGAAGTGCAGTAGACAGAAATACGTATTTAATTGAGGAGACACAAGGATGGTAGATCAATTGATCATTATGGGGCCAGCTTGGCCATTAAGAGGCAACCTTGCTGCTTTTGATGAAAAACTAGCCCAAAGTTTCATGCAAGCATCCATCAAAACTAAATTGTATACGTTCTCCTTACAATACCCCAATTTTTTATTTCCAGGATCCACACAGTATTCTACTAATTCAGCTCCTAAAGGACTTTCAATTGAAGTAGCAATCAATTCAATTAACCCTTTCAATTGGATTAAGGTTGGTTTAAAAATTAAAAAAGAACGTCCCGATTTAATTATCGTACGTTATTGGATACCTTTTTTAGCACCTTGTTTAGGTACTATTTTAAGTATTGTAAAATGGAACAAGCATACCAAAGTCATTGCTATTGTGGATAATATGATTCCACATGAAAAAAGAATTGGTGATACCTTATTGACAAAATATTTTGTGCGTGCTGTGGATGGTTTTTTAACCATGA
>CAMAQL010000113.1 GCA_945860605.1 Chitinophaga pinensis | reverse complement strand
TAATTTGAGCAAAATTGCAAAAATATATTGGGATTGTGGCGAATATGTACAAAGAGTTTGATCAAAACCTTAAATTTGTTGCTATGTCAATGAATACAACCATAGAATGGAGCACCAAGCATTTCTCAGAACTCAATGTGGATGAACTTTACGCCATCTTAAGACTCAGATCTGAGGTCTTTGTAGTAGAACAAAACTGTGTCTTTTTAGACATGGACAATAATGACCAAATTGCGTACCATACCATGGGATGGTTGAACGGTGAACTCATTGCCACTACTCGATTATTTGATGTAGACCAAAGTTATGCAGGCTATCAAAGTATTGGGCGTGTGGTTGGATCACCAAGACATAGAGGCATAGGCGCAGGAAAAGCATTGATGCAATTTTCCATTGGGGAGTGTGAAAGATTATTTGGAAAGCACCCTATTAAAATTGGTGCGCAATTGTACCTCAAAAAATTTTACGGAGAACTTGGTTGGGAACAAGCTGGAGAGATGTATTATGAAGATGCGATTGAGCATATTCCAATGATCCGAAAATAAGATTACTCTAATCTATCATCGCCAGATTTACTTTCTTAATGAAGTAATTATTAAGACTACTGCATTTCGATGGCTAAAAATTTAGCCGTATGCGTGTTGGATTTTTTAATCATTTGTTCAGGTGTACCTACAAATTGCACCACTCCACCAGCAGATCCACCTTCTGGCCCCATGTCAATAATATGATCCGCCATTTTAATCACATCCATATTGTGCTCAATCACCAAAACAGTATTGCCTCTATCCACCAAACGATTTAATACGCCAATTAATAATTGAATGTCTTGAAAATGCAAGCCAGTGGTTGGCTCATCTAAAATATAAAAAGTTTTACCAGTATCTTTTTTCCCTAACTCAGTGGCTAATTTAATTCTTTGCGCCTCTCCTCCACTCAATGTCACCGATGATTGCCCTAGTGTGATATAACCTAATCCTACTTCTTGTAACACTTTTACTTTTCTATAAATAAAAGGCACTGCTTGGAAAAATTCACAAGCTTCTTCGACGGTCATGTTTAAGACATCACTGATAGATTTTCCTTTGTACCTAATCTCCAAGGTTTCTCTATTGTATCTTTTGCCTGCACATTTTTCACAATGCACATATACATCTGGTAAGAAATTCATTTCAATTACGCGCATCCCTCCACCTTCGCATACGTCACATCTTCCTCCCTTTACATTGAAAGAAAAACGTCCTGCTAGATAGCCTCTGATCTTGGCTTCTGGCACTGCTGCAAATAAAGTTCTAATATCAGTAAAGAATCCGCAATAAGTGGCAGGATTACTTCTTGGAGTGCGTCCAATTGGTGATTGGTCAATCTCAATCACTTTATCAATATGTTCTATCCCAGTTACCGATGCATAAGGCATTGGCTTGGTCTTACTATGATAACAGAATTGGGATAAGATAGGATATAAAGTTTCATTGATCAAGGTCGACTTACCAGATCCGCTCACACCCGTAACCAATGTTAAAGTACCTAAAGGAAAACTCGCATTTACTTTCTTTAAAGTGTTACCTATAGCCCCTTTAATTTCAATAAATTGACCATTGCCTTTTCTACGTTCATCTGGAACAGCGATTGATTTTTTACCCGCTAAATACAATGCGGTATCCGATTTTAATTTCAAAAAAGAAGCTGGTGTGCCTGCTGCAACCACATGCCCTCCATGAATACCCGCTCTAGGACCAATATCTACTAAATAGTCCGATGCCATCATGATATCCTTATCATGCTCCACCACCAAGACTGTATTCCCGATATCTCTTAATTGTTTGAGCGCCACAATCAAACGCTGATTGTCCCTTTGATGCAAACCAATGGAAGGCTCATCTAATATATACGTGATACCTTGAAGTTGAGAGCCAATTTGAGTTGCTAAACGGATACGCTGTGACTCTCCACCACTTAATGATTTTGAAGGCCTGCTTAATGATAAATAAGATAACCCCACATTCATCAAAAATTCAATTCGATCATTGATCTCTTTTAAAATCCCTGTTGCAATGAGGGTATCCTTTTTATCTAATTTTTTTGGTAAGTCTAAAAACCATTGTTGCAAATCATTTAAATGCATTTCATTCAATGCAGCAATATTGAGTTCGTTCACTTTAAACCAAAGACTTTCTTTTTTTAACCTTGCGCCATTACAATCTCCACATGTATTTAATTGCATGAACTGCTCCACCCATCCTTTTAATACATCGGTACTTTGAGAAGAAGTAAACCATCTTTTTAACATTGGCACAATCCCTTCATAACTACCAGTGTAGGTGTCTGGGATATTTTCATCGTTTAAGTCTAGCCCTAAATTGTTGGTAATATTTTTATCGCCGAATAAAAGTAAATTCAATTGGTCTTTTGGTAAGTCTTTGATTGCCTTATCTAAACTGATCTTGTATTTTCTTGCAAATTGTTTTGCTTGTTTAAACACACTTGCTTCTCTTGCTTCTCCTAATGGGGCAATCCCTCCAGCATTGACACTTAAGCTTGTATCGGGAATTAATAAATCCATATCTATGGCATACACATTACCTAATCCTTTACAGGTAGGACATGCACCATATGGGGAGTTAAAAGAAAAACTATTGGGTGAAGGGGTCTCGTAACTTAAACCAGTATCGATACACATCAATTGTTTTGAGTATTGTACAATTTTTTCTTTCCCTTCTTCTAAAACAAATAATAAATCCTTACCCATTTTTAAACTCTGCTGCACACTATCCGCTAATCTTGTTTTCATGGCCTCGTTCACCGGAATTCGATCTACCACAATTTCAATATCATGTATCTTGTAACGATCCACTTGAAATTTTGGTCTTAGTTCAATGATCTCTCCATCCACTCTTGCTTTTACGAATCCTTTTTTTCTGATTTCTTCAAACAATTCTCTATAATGTCCCTTCCTACCTCTTACAACAGGCGCAAGTAGATTAATTTTTTTATCCTTGAACTTTTTTTGAATATCCTGAATGATTTCGGCCTCTGAAAACTGTACCATTGGCTTACCCGTCTCATAACTATATGCTTTACCTGCACGGGCATACAATAAACGTAGGAAATCGTATAATTCGGTCACGGTTCC
>CAMAQL010000112.1 GCA_945860605.1 Chitinophaga pinensis | reverse complement strand
ACCAGAGGTCAACTGGGTGGTTTTATTCAAAGTACACTCAAAGAAAATGTAAATGGCATTTCAAACAAATACAGTGTTGCTTCCTTTGGGCAAATTGCCAATGGTGGTAATACAGTACCGTTAAGTGAATTTGAATTGTATAACATGGGTATCATTCCTTTGGACAGTGTAAAAACTTTTGACGTATTCAGAGGAATTCAAACTTTATCCGAAAGCAATGGGGTCAGTACATTTACTGCAAACAGTAGAACTACTTTTAATAAAGCAAAAATTGAAAGTACTTTAGGGGTAAGGGTGCCATCAGCGGCAGATGCCCAAAAAGATTTCAATGCTTTATTTATTGTTTTAACACCGAAAGCACTCACTACTGCTCAAATTGATCAATATGACAATCAGATTATAAAAATGACGAAGAGAGGGGATGATAGTACTGTTTTTTATAATTTTTGGGAAGCTACAAATGGTTTGGGTACATTAAATGCAAGTGGCCTGCAAAGTCAAGTGGCAACGGATACCATTGAAAGATTGGATTCCAATGCTTGTGCTGGGTCAGTTATTAGATTTAAAGCCTATCCTTTAATGAATGGTGGCATTAGGGCAGTTTATCAATGGTATAAAAATGGGAAGGAAATTAGCGGCGAAAATTTAAATTTATTTTCTACAAGTGATTTAAAGAATAGCGACACCATTAGTTGTAAAATAAAAAATTCAGTAGATTCGGTAATATCTTCAATTATAATAAGAAATGTGTACCAATATCCGAATGCACCCATTGCAACTTCAATTAGTTACTGTGTAGGTGCTAACGCCGTTGCTTTAAAGGCTAACGAAACTTCGGGTAATTCATTGGTATGGTATGGTACTTCTGCAACAGGAGGCGTATCTGGTAAAACTGCTCCAATTCCAAGTACCAACACTGCAGGAACATATATTTATTATGTAAGTCAAAAACATAGCATCTCTTCTTGTGAAAGCCCCAGGACTGCGTTGGTTGTTACTGTAAATCAAAATCCTGTAAAGCCAAGCATTACAAGAGACGTAAATAATAATTTAGTTAGTAGTGCAACACTTGGTAACCAGTGGTACACAGATACAACAGCATTGATAACAGGCCAAACTATACAAAGCTATAAACCAACGATTGCTGGTTATTATGCAGTTAAAGTTACTTCGAATAATTGTAGTAGCCCTTTTTCTGATAGATATTATTACCTGGTAACGGCACTTGAAAATTTTACAAATGGTCAATTCATTCATTTGTATCCAAACCCTGCTACTAATGATCTAATGATTAACTTTAATTTGCCAGGACAATCACAATTGTCCATTACTATGGTGGATCCGAGCGGTAAGATTGTAATTAGTAACATTAAAATGAGTAAAGGATCAAGACTGAATATTTCAGAACTAAAAAGTGGAATGTATTTTGTTCAAGTATTTGGTAAAAACAATCAGTTATTATTTACAGACAAACTCATTAAAGAATAGTGTAAATACCCTTTTGTAAGTGCCCTGTTTCAGTTGCAGCTAAATAGTAAGCCATTTGGGAAAAGTAAGAATCTTTAAAAAGAATAATGTACGGAAAAGCAGGTTTTGAACTATTCTGTAAAATCATCTTAATAAATTCCGCTTAATTCATCAAAATTGAAGAAGTACCCAATGGCGACCAGATTATTCTTCAATTAGTTCCTCATAGGTCTTTCCAGCAACGGTTTTCAACATTTTGTTGCTTGATAAACTCCCAAATTCTTTTTTTGTGAAGTCCGTGAGAGTAGGTTTCAAGATATTAGCCTGAGAAGAACCTAATGAAAGTGTTCTTGTATAGCTAAAGTGCGCAAAAGTCTTTTTAGCAACGGGAAAATCCTTGCGTGCAGATAAGGGTCCGAATTTAGCTTTAATAAAAGCTCCAGCTTTTCCTTCAATATCAGCTGCAGCATTAACACCTAAATCAATATTATTGCTTCTTTCAGTGAAATTAGAAATTCCACCTAAGGAGCCAGCGAGTGAAGCCTTTCCCTCTATAGCTGCAAAAATACCAGTATCCAAACCAACAATATTAGCTGCGCCAACTCCAACGCCAGCACTAGCTTTAATTTCTAATCCAATACTTCCTTCAATTTTTGCATCTTTGATACTAATGGATTTTTCGTCTTCTTCTGCTTTTATGGTATAAGATCCGCCAGAAACTTCAAAGGCCAAAGAAGGCGTGATTGCGAGCCCAGCAGTTGCATAAACAGCTGGGCCAAAAGGAACGTCAATGTCAAAGCTCACATTTGGTAAATCAGCTTCAAATTTCTTTGATGGCAATGCTCCACTTAGAGAACCTCCATTTTTATTGATTTCTAACTCTTGGCCTAAAATAGGAATCGTTACTTTACCATTTTGATAAGTGATTTCTCCAGCAGAAAGTTCTATACCATCTTCGGCTTGGTCTTCAGTCTCTTCTTGTGCAGGTGAAAAGGCTCTATCACTCACATACAATACATCTGTATCCCCAAGATTCCCACCTTCAGTGAATTGGATTGAGTCCAAGCTACTTGTTATTCGTACATAGGTTTTGTCTCCCATCATATAGCAATCATTAGGGTTCACTTCAATCACACTTCCTGCTGGAATAGTACCTTGTTTTCTATAATCTTCATCATAGACCCCGTGATTACCAAAAATTTTAGATTTTATTGTTGCTTTTAGTAATTGAGCAGATTGAATGCCATGTGATCCTTTGTCTTTTAGTTGAGAAGGTTGAGTTGTATTTGTCATTTTCTCAGCCTTAGCACCCATAACATCAGCTTCTTTTTCTAGTCCTATATCATCATTAATGGGGGTTTTGTCCTTCATTTGCATGGTAGGCTTAACCCTTCCCTGCTTTTGCTGCACCACGTGCCAAGCCTCATGTGGGAGATGTTTTTCTTGTCCTGCTCCTAGATGGATATCTGTACCTTGCGCATACGCGTGCGCTTGCAATTGAGCAGGTTTATCAGAATTACGATGCACCTTTACATCATCCAATGATATCCCAGACAGGTTCTCCACCCCAGTCTTTAAATTATCAGGTAAACCCGTTTTGTTTTCTTTCTTTTGTATGGGCTGTTGTTGAGCAGACTGATTATCAGCCATTGCCTGAAATTGAGCTATTTTTTTA
>CAMAQL010000111.1 GCA_945860605.1 Chitinophaga pinensis | reverse complement strand
AAACACATTTTTATGTCTGAATTCAATAATAAAATAGTCGTCATAACAGGTGGGTCCGACGGCATCGGAAAGGCTTTGGTAGAGCAGTTTCTAGCCCTGGGTGCTAAAGTTGCTACCTGTGGAAGAAGTCAGGATAAATTAAATCATTTGCAAGTGCAGCACCCTGGTGCCAATTTATTTTTAAAGGGTGTAGATGTGCGTAACGAACAAGAATGTGAACAATTTATTGCAGATGTTGTAGCTACTTGGGGACAGATAGATGTGCTAATCAACAATGCTGGAATCAGCATGAGGGCGTTGATCACGGAAACCACCACCGAAACTTTGAAGCAAGTGATGGATATCAACTTTTGGGGCACCGTCTATACCACCAAGGCTGCATTACCGGCTATATTAAAGCAAAAAGGGGTCATTGTTGGCGTGTCTTCTATAGCAGGTTATCGTGGCTTGCCAGGAAGAAGTGGCTATTCTGCTTCTAAATTTGCCCTGAATGGCTGGTTAGAATCCATTAAAACCGAATTATTGCATACAGGCACCCATGTGATGTGGGTTTGTCCTGGTTTTACAAGCTCCAATATCCGCAATGCTGCTTTAAATAAGGATGCTAAATCACAAGGGGAGTCGCCGATGGATGAGGGCGTAATGATGTCTTCGGAGGAATGTGCTGGGCATATTATTCATGCTATTGAAAAGCGCAAACGTACTTTGGTGCTTACTTTCACAGGGAAACGTGCCGTTTTTATGAATAAATTTTTCCCTGGATTGGCGGATAAACTGACTTTCAATTTTTTCTTTAAAAACGGGCAACTCGTTAAATAGGTGCAATTGCTTTAAAGTATTGATACTCATTTAAAAATTAGGGCTTAATCATAAAATAAAGGACTTATTTTTTCGTTTAAGATTAAATATGCCATTAATAACTTTAACATCAGATATTGGCCAAGAGGATTTTATCATTGGTGCTGTTAAAGGGCAGATATTGTCAACTATTCCGGGCTGTGTCATTGCAGACATTACGCACTATTTATCGAGTAAGAATTACCAACAAGGGGCCTATATTTTCAACAATGCCGCAAAGTATTATCCAGCTGGAACCGTGCATGTGGTGATGGTGAATGCTTTCCATTATCCAACAGATCATTTATTATTTGCCCAGTACAATGGGCATTATTTTATCACGCCAGACAATGGTTTTTTAACCATGATGTTAGGTTTGAAGCCTAAGGAGATTGTTAGGATCGATTGTAAAGGTGCTGGCACATTCATACAAATGACCGAGCGCATGGTCGAGGCCATTGCGTATTTTTTTGCTTCTGGAACATTGGAAGAAGCGGGTGAAAGAACCGATACGATCCAAGAAATCTACCCGATGCAGCCTACTTTAGGTCCAGATTGGATGGAGGGACAAATTTTATTCATCGACCAGTTTGAGAATGTGGTGGTGAATATTCGTAAGGAAGAGTTTGATTTTCATGCCAAGGGCAGGTCCTTTAAGATTGTATTTACCCGAAATGAAACCATTGAAAATTTAAGCCAAAACTACGGATCCGTCCCTGTGGCCGATAAGATGGCTTGGTTTAACTCTGCCGGGTATTTAGAGATTGCGGTGAGAGGGGGCAATATGGCGGGTTTGTTTGGTTTGAGCAAATACGACGAAAACCAGTCTAGTAAACAACGTCCGAACGACAATAAGTGGTTTTTCCAGATGGTGCGTGTTTTCTTTGAATAGTTCATCATTTGTTTTTTCATTTGCCTTTTTCGGGGTATTTTTGCACCCTATAAACATTTAAATTAGAACTATATGGCATACGACGTAATCGTTATTGGTAGTGGCCCTGGTGGATATCCTGCTGCTATTCGTGCTTCTCAATTAGGCTTAAAAGTGGCTGTCATTGAAAAAGAAAGCTTGGGTGGAGTTTGTTTAAATTGGGGTTGTATCCCAACCAAGGCATTGATCAAGAGTGCGCAGGTGTATGATTATGTGAAGCATAGTGCAGATTACGGTATTACTACAACTGGCGTGAACCATGATTTTGGCGCAGTGATTAAGCGTAGCCGAGGAGTGGCAGATAAGATGAGCAAAGGGGTTCAGTTCTTAATGAAGAAGAATAAGATTGATGTGATCATGGGTTATGGTAAAGTTCATTCAAAAGGCAAAGTAGAAGTAAAAGCTGCGGATGGTACAACACAAGTAATCGATACAAAATATATTGTACTTGCTACAGGCACTCGTTCAAGAGAATTACCCAACTTAAAGCAGGATGGTAAAAAGGTAATGGGCTACAGAGAAGCGATGGTGATGGAGCAACAACCAAAGAGTATGATCATTGTGGGTAGCGGTGCGATAGGTGTTGAGTTTGCTTATGTATACAATAGCATGGGTACAAAAGTGACCATTGTTGAGTTTGCACCAAGAATCGTTCCAGTAGAAGACGAAGATATTTCTAAAGAATTAGAGAAGCAATATAAGAAGCAAGGTATTGAAATCATGACCAACGCATCGGTTGAGTCAGTAGACACAACTGGCACTGGTGTAAAAGCTTTGGTTAAAAAAGCTGATGGCACAACTATGACATTAGAAGCAGATGTGCTTTTAAGTGCTGTAGGTGTCGTTGCGAATCTTGAAAATATTGGTTTAGAACAAAACGGTATTAAAGTAGATAAAGGAAGAGTGGTGGTAGATAAGTTTGGGCAAACAGCTGTTCCAGGTATTTATGCGATTGGGGATTGTACTCCAGGTCAAGCATTGGCACACGTGGCTGCAAAAGAAGGCATCAATGCTGCAGAGCATATTGCATACATGGAAAAGAAGCATGCGCATATGCCAGAAGGAATTGACTACAATAATGTTCCAGGATGTACTTATTGTATTCCTGAAATTTCTAGCGTAGGTTATACAGAAAAAGCAGCGAAAGAAGCTGGTTATGAAATCAAAGTTGGTAAGTTCCCATTTGTAGCAAGCGGTAAAGCTTCTGCAGCAGGCGCTACTGAAGGTTTTGTGAAAGTGATCTTTGATGCAAAATACGGTGAGTTCTTAGGATGTCATATGATTGGTATGAATGTAACAGAAATGATTGCCGAAGCTGTGGTGGCTCGTAAATTAGAAACCACTGCACATGAAATCTTAAATGCAATTCATCCACACCCAACAATGAGTGA
>CAMAQL010000110.1 GCA_945860605.1 Chitinophaga pinensis | reverse complement strand
AAGGAAATACTAGACGCTGCCGGTCCTATTGAACTCATTTTCTCGACTTTATGGTCATATATCCCCGCTCACTTAACCGAAATTGTGGTTAAAAGGGTGCAAGACTTTAACCAGATTCAATGGAATGGAGGCAAATTGACGCCCCAGGTATATAATCAACTTCATCAAAAAGCCCTCAATTTTTTAGACGTTGCATTGACGTCAAAAGCAGCACGAAAAATGGTCATTTCCCACCATGTTCCCAGTTTTTTGAATTATCCCAAAAAACACCAAAATGACCCAATAAATGCCTGTTTTGCCTCAAATTTGGACGATTTTATGCAAAAAACACCCCAAAATGCCTGGATTTATGGACACCATCATGTCAATATCCCCCCCTTTTTGATAGGTCAAACTACCCTTTACACCAACCAATTGGGTTATGTAAAATTGAAGGAAGGAACAGGATTTGATCGAAGCGCTACAATTGAGGCATAAATGTTTCTTTATAGAACGCTATGCCTTGGTTTATAACATATTAAAATCCTATTATTTTTATATAATATTTTCAATTTGAATACTAATTAGCGTTAACTTAACGTTAACAAAAGGGTCACACCTGAGTTTATTATTCACCAAAGATTTTAATTTATGCAAACCAAAGGTTTATGGAGTTTGTTGCTGGTACTTTTTACAAGTATCTCAATAGCAAACGCACAACAAAAATTGGTAACTGGAAAGGTTGTCGGATACGACAAAACGCCTTTATCCAATGTTTCCGTCCTTGTTAAAGGATCAAAAGTAGCAACGAGTACCGATATTGCTGGTGCTTTTTCTATTTCTGTAGCAAACAATCAAGTATTAACTTTTTCATTGGTTGGATTCGAGTCCAAGGATGTGAGAGTGGGCAGCGCCAACTCAATTGAAGTTCGACTTGCTCCTAAAGACAACACTTTAGATGAAGTTGTTGTGACTGCAATGGACATCAAGCGTAATCCTAAAGAATTAGGTTACTCTGTTCAAAAAGTAAAAGGTAGTGAACTTGCCGAAACACAACGTAACAACTTTGTGAACGGACTTCAAGGACGTATCGCAGGTTTAACAATCAATCCTACAAGTGGACTAGCTGGAGCAAGTTCTCAAATTGTATTAAGAGGTTTTAACTCTTTATCATTAGACAACTCTCCTTTATTCATTATTGATGGTGTGATCATTGATAACTCATCTGTAAATGAAAATAATAGAAACACAGGTTTAGCTGTAAAGCCAACAAGTGCAAACGTATCCACTGAAAACAGATCAAACGACTATACCAATCGTATTGCCGATTTGAATCCTAATGATATTGAAAACGTAACTGTATTGAAAGGTCCAGAAGCGACTGCCCTTTATGGTAGCCAAGCAAGTTCTGGCGCAATCGTAATCACAACTAAAAAAGGTGGTGATAGCGATGGTAAAATAAAAGTGAGTTACGACAATAGCTTTAGATTATCAACCTATACTAGGTATCCAGAAATTATGACAGATTATGATGCTGGAAACAATGGTGTTGCACAAAATATATTTTCTTATTTTGGACCACTATTACCTTATGAAGTAAAAGGAGATAAAAATTCAACTAGATACGACAACTTACATGATTTTTTCCGAACTAGTTTTTCTAACAATCAAAATATTTCTTTAGAATACGGTAAAGGAAATCATTCTGTTCGTATGTCAGGTTCTTATGTAGATGAAAATTCTCCTGTACCTACTAATAATTTTAGAAAATACAATTTCAGAATTGTAACGAATCATAAAATTGGAAAAACTTTAGAAATCTCTCCAAGCTTAAGTTATATCAAGAGTTCAAACGACAAGCCTTTAAGAGGTGTTAGAGGATATGTTTTAAGTTTATTATCTTGGCCAGTTGACAACGATGCAAGTGACTGGTTAAATCCAAATGGCGGTAAAAAAGGTTTGTTTTCAGGAGATCCAAATGCGGAGCTAGACAATCCTTATTTTAACTTGTATAAAAACAGAAGCCGTGACGAATTAACAAGAACGGTAGCGACACTTTCTGTAAATTATACGCCAACAAAATGGTTAACAATCAACGGTAGAGTTGGTTATGATACCTACCAACAAAACGGTTATACAAAGTGGGATTCTGCATCTAACTTCTTAAGCCGTGCACAAAAAGGTGCTTTAGAAAATTACTATCGTAATTATTATGGTTACAACCATACAGTGACTGCAACAGCTAAGAAAAGCTTTGGCAAGATCAATACAAGATTGATGATTGGTAATATGTGGCAGGATTATGAAACACAAACCACTTCAATTTTTGGTAACAACTTAACAGATGCGAGCAGAACAGATAGTGCAAACACTGCAGTTGCTTCAAGAATTCGTAATAGTAATATGAACCGTTTTGGTCGACCTAACTATAATATCAATCGTCAAGCAGCTTATTTTGGTGAAGCTGCTGTGAACTATGATAATAAAGTATTCTTGACTTATTCTCACCGTTTCGAAGAGTCTTCTATTTTCCCTGTTTCAAGCAGAGCATATAATTACCCTGCAGGAAGTGTGAGTGTGATTATGTCAGACATCTTCCCAATTGTGAAAGAGGTTGCAAGCTATTGGAAGTTGAGAGGATCTTTGGCAAGCACGGCTCGTTCTAGTGCGCCTTATGCCAACCAATCTATCTTAAACTTTAACACCGGTAGCGGTGCTGGATATTATTATGATTTCACGAACGCAAATCCTTACTTAACACCAGAGCGTCAAAAGACAATGGAATTTGGTACGGAGATGAAGTTCTTGAATGGCAGATTAAGTACAGAAGCAACTTATTATAAAACAGAAAACACAGACCTAATTGCTGAAAATTTTAGAGCGAGTTATGGTACTGGTTTCGTTTTAAATACTTTGAACGTAGGTTCAAATGAAAATACAGGTGTTGAGGTTTCGTTAGACTACTTAGTAGTTAGTAAGAAGAATTTTTCTTGGAACACACGCTTAAACTTTAATAGAATGCGTAATAAGGTGACTTCATTACCTTCTAACGTTCCAGAATTTTATATCTCTGATACATGGGTATATGGTAATGCTAGAGGTGGTTTGGCTAATGGTGGTCCAACAACAACGATTACTTCTCATGGTTATTTAAGAAACAATGCTGGTCAAATCTTAATCAATCCAACTTCTGGT
>CAMAQL010000109.1 GCA_945860605.1 Chitinophaga pinensis | reverse complement strand
TTTATTGACCATGACTTTTTAAGAGCATTAGAATATGGTATGCCACCAACATCAGGTATTGGCATTGGAATAGATCGTTTGTGTATGATGATGTTGAATCAACCATCGATACAAGATGTATTGTTCTTCCCGCAGATGCGCCCAGAGTCCTTTGAATAGGAGCATATAGAAATTAAAAAGGCCACTCAATCGAGTGGCCTTTTTTTATGCCCTTAAATGAGCGAGGATAGAAAAAAATTAGTCGCGGTACCCTCGAAAAAATCATCAGAGTAACTATAGAGATTAATTATTTTTTATAATTAATCTCTATAGTTCAAAGCAGGTTTAATATCACCTAATAAAGCTTTGTATTTATAATCACCAATTGATTTAATAAATTCTTCTGTTGCTTTTTTAATCAATTCAGGATTGCTCATTAAATCAATTGCAGTGAGTGCCATTGTTTTACTAGCTACTAACATACCCTTTGTTCCTATCTCAGTTCCACCAGAAGCAACTGCTTGCCAGCTATGTGCTGCGGTGCCTGGAACCCACGTAGCTGCGCGTAATCCCACTGTTGGTTTTGCATAACTCACGTCACCCACATCTGTAGAACCACTATTGCCTTCGTTGATATAAGTCAATGGTTTTATTGTAGCCGCAGTTGCTAAATCTACCGGAGCAACCATTGTTGGTTGTAATTTTTTAGCAAAAGCAATTTCTGCTTCTGAATATTTAACACCGCCTACTTTATCTAAGTTGGCTTGCATTGTTTCTGCAAGGGTCTTATTAATTAGTAAGTCGTGTGTGCCACCAATGATATCATATTTCATTGTTGTACCAGTTCCTAAAGCTGCACCTTCTGCCGCCTTCACGACTCTATCAAAAATTTCTACGACTTCTTTTCTTCTTGGATGACGCACATAGTAATACACTTCTGCAAAATCAGGAATCACATTAGGCGCTTTACCACCATTGGTGATCACGTAATGGATTCTTGTTTCTTGAGGAATATGTTCACGCATCATGTTCACCATATTGTCCATCGCTTCCACTGCGTCTAATGCAGATCTCCCTTGGTCTGGGGCAGCAGCAGCATGCGCTGAAATACCATAAAACTTAAACTTAGCCGATTTATTAGCTAAAGCACTCGTTGTAGTAATCGCATTCACATCATCAGGATGCCAGTGAATCACTGCATCTAAATTATTGAACATGCCTTCTCTTACTAAAAATACTTTACCACTACCACCTTCTTCTGCAGGTGTTCCAAAAACCTTGATGGTACCTTTTAATTTACCAGCAGCAATTAATTCTTTAATGGCAATACCGGCAGATACACTTGCTGTTCCAAATAAATGGTGTCCACAAGCATGGCCAGCATTTTTTCCAACAATGGGATCTCTTTCTGCAGATGCAGATTGATTGATACCAGGTAAGGCATCATACTCAGCTAAAATACCAATGGTAGGACTGCCAGTGCCATAAGTCGCCACAAATGCAGTTGGAATGCCCGCAACGCCAGTTTCAACGGTGAAACCAGCGTCTCTTAAATGTTGAATATGTAGTGCAGCACTTTTTACTTCTTTATAACCTACTTCTGCAAAATCCCATATCTGCAAAGCCGTTTTCTTGTCTGCATCATATGCATTATTCAATGCAGCGATTGCAGTTTCTTTATTGGTATTGATTTGAGCAGTTGCAGGATCCAATTTTGTTTTCTTTTGTGCCCAAGCACCAAAGGATAAAAATAGCATCGCTCCAAGGAATAGTTTTTTCATCTTGTTGTATTTAAGGCATTATAAAAATAAGTCGGTATATAAATGTCCACCCGGCACTACAGAATAGTGTGCTAGGTCTGTAACGCCCTCTGCTGCTAAAACACCTTCGTCAATAAATGTTTGACCAGTGTACACCAAAGGTTTTTTGATGACAATAGCATAAGCCGCATCGGCAAGAATAGCTGGCGTGCGACTCATGTTAGCAAGCGCTTCGCCGCCTAATAAATTTCTAACAGCTGCAGTGTCAATAGTGGTGCGCGGCCATAATGCGTTCACTGAAATTTGATCTTCTTTAAATTCTTCTGCCCATCCAAGCGTCATCATACTCATATTATATTTAGTAATGGTGTAAGCCACGTGTGGGCCTAACCATTTTGGTGCTAAATTAATTGGAGGTGATAAAGTTAAAATATGTGCATGGGTGGATTTTCTCAAATAAGGTAGCGCATGTTGCACTACTAAAAAAGTACCACGTACATTGATGCTTTGCATTAAGTCAAATCTTTTACTAGGCGTATGTTCGGTATCTGTTAATTGAATCGCAGATGCGTTGTTGATTAAAATATCAATGCCACCAAATTTTTCTACTGTTTGTTGAATCGCATTTGCAATCTGCGCTTCATCTCTGATGTCTACCTGCACTGCTAAAGCACTTACTCCCAATGCTTCTACCTCTGCAGCAGCAGAGTAAATCGTTCCTCCAAGTCGCGGATCTTCCTCTACCGACTTTGCCGCAATCACTATATTAGCGCCAGCTGCAGCTAATTTAAGTGCAATGGCTTTACCAATTCCCCTGCTCCCACCAGTAATGAAAACCGTTTTTCCTAGAAGTGTTTTGTCAGACATATTTTTGTGTTTAATAAATTGACGAATATTTTTTTAGAAAGTAATTATTTTGAAATAAAACCTTGTATTTGCGAAGCCGTTGCTTCACAAGCGGTATCTAATATTTCGTTTTTTACAACTGCATTAAATTGATCGCTAAAACTAATTTCATAGGCAGCTTTATCCAATCGCATTTGCATTTTTTCTGCAGACTCAGTGTTTCTTTTTGCAAGTCGCTCTTTTAATACTTCGATCGATGGTGGTAAAATAAAAATAGAGAAAGCTTGAGCTCCTAATTGTTTTTGTATGGCAATCGCCCCTTTCACGTCAATATCTAATACTGGCATTTTACCTTCGGACCAAATACGGTCTAATTCAGATTTTAAAGTACCGTAATACAAGCCCTCATAAACCATTTCATATTCTAAAAAGTCATTTTGGCGAATATGCGCTTCAAAATCTGCTGCGCTAATAAAATGATAATCAACCCCATCCTGCTCCGCCCCCCTAGGCGCCCTTGTGGTGGCAGAAACAGAAAATGCCAATTGAGGATAATTCGCTAATAAAAATCGCGTGATAGAGGTTTTACCAGCACCAGATGGCGCAGTCAAAATGATCACTTTTTTGTGTTG
>CAMAQL010000108.1 GCA_945860605.1 Chitinophaga pinensis | reverse complement strand
ATCATTTCTTCGGCAAAACCAAATGACATCGTCATACCGTGCCCACCAATACCATTTAAAATATAGACCCCTGGTTCTGGGTTTAAAAATAATTCTGCAGCGCCATTGGTCATGATTGGATAAATACCATTCCAAGATTGAGTCATCTTCCATTGGTCTATGTGCATGAACTTTTTCAGGTAAGCAAGAATCATTTCATTGATTTCTATTTTATCGAATGGTTCAAAATCCAAAGCATATTCATGCGAATCTCCTACTGTTAATTCACCTTGGTTATTTTGAGACACCATTACATGAATGCCATACTTTAAATATTCAGGAATTTCTTCTTCTATCTTTAACCTTAATTTTGTCAAAGCGGACGAAGCGGTAAAGCTCTTGTAATGCAATAAGGATAATCCACCACAAACCGAAGCACCAATCTTGAAATTAGGATCCTGATGCTTGAAGCGCATCATTTGTAATTTTGTTTTAATGATAGGTTGTGCTTTAAATTGATCAGGGTAAAGGGTTTCAAAATCTTGACCAGAACAAACACAAACTATATCTGCTTCGTATTTGATTTTACCTGCAAAAGCTGCATGACTTGTGACAGCAGTGATAGCTGTACCCCAAATAAATGAAACGCCATATTTTTGGGTTAAATAAGCAGGCAAATGCTTAATACCCTCTCTAGGATCAATGATAATTTCATCTTCACTTCTTAATGCGCCCAATAATCCGTTTTCATTGATTCCATTGTAGTTCGCCAATACAGTCTCTTTGTCAATTACTGAAACAGGTCTATTTTTAGATTGAAAAAACTGCGCAATATCTTCCACTACATTCATCTCCTCTGCACTATATGCCAAGTGTAAACTACCACAGGCATTGAAAGGTATGTTAGCAGCTTCTAAATATTCAACCCAAATTTCTTTTGTTCTTACTGATCGATTATAGAGGTTACCGTCTGGTTGACCTACCGGCCAAAGCATCCCAAAATTACGTACACTAGCACCCAATGCGAATTGAGACTTCTCAATCACTTTAACCGAATACCCTTTTTCTGCTAATGCTCTTGCAGTTGCTAGGCCTACAATTCCTGCTCCAACAACTATTGCCGACTTATTCATATTGTACTGTTTTATATTTTTTTGAAAAATAAATCATATTTAAAATACTAAAAAGGATACCCACTAAAGATAAAACAACTAGCCCATTACTAAAAAACACAGTCCAACTCAAATTGACATCCATGGTGCCTTTAAGTATAATCACCCCCGCACTAGCGACATAGCCAAATGCATCCACTAAGTACATGAAATACCCCACATTGGCTTTTAATTTATAACTAGCAATCATTCTGTCAAATAAAATTGAATTAAAAGGGATATAGCCCATGTATAAGCCTAATCCAACTAAGACAATCCATAAAAACCCAGAAATGAAATGGTTAATAAATAATAAAGTACTTGCTCCGCAAATAATAAAGCCGCATAAAATAATTGCTTGCGCTAAGAAAAACGCCAGCTTATTATTTTTAATATAAATCATACTTGCAATTAGGATTAAGACACAAATTGCAATTGGAATTTCAGTTGTTGTAAAAATTGATGCTGTATTTCCATAGCCTAGTTCATTCCATAGCTCGGCAGCAAAATTGTCTCTTATGTCTCTAAATAAAGACAATAACATATAAATCAAGATGAAGGAAATTAGTCCGAAACTAAATTGAGTAAAAAAATATTTTCTTTCTTTACTATTTAATGGTACACGAACGGATTTATTTATTTTTTCTTCGTGAGTAGGATTAGGTATTTTTTCCAATAAGTATACCAGAATAATCACCGGGATGATAAAAATACCACCCGTATAAAAAGGAATCCAATTTTCTGCAATCAGGTATTGCATTTGCAACCATTTACCCACAGATTTAACAAAGCCCGAAGAAACAATAAAACTCACTGCCATGGTTGCCCCAATGAAATCGGTGGATTTTCGTCCTTCAACAAATGAAAAGATCAATCCCCAAAGCACTCCCAATGGTAATCCATTTAAAAAAAGCATGGTCACATTCCAAGGGCTATCCATTAAGGGAAATAACAAAAGAGGAATCCAGGATGCTAATAGTAAAATTAAAATGGCCCAGCCCCTGCCAATATGCTTTAATTCCGAAATATATTTGATCCCACAAAATTTACTAATGGTATAACCAATCACTTGGGAAATCACAAGGATATTTTTATAGTCTACCCCGAATATTTTTGGTTCATTTAAATACAAGCCAATTGTAAATGGTTTTCTAAAAGCATATACACAGGCATAGGTCAAAAAGCAAATTGCTGCTATATAAATAGACAGTAAAACGGAATATTGCTTTTTATTTTGGTTCATACCTTATCTTAAATAAATACGGAAGAGCAGGTAAACCTGCTCTTCCGCTAAATAAAACCCCCAATTCAAATTCAAAGAAAACTATTATTTAATGATCCACATTTTTGCATTGATATCATCAACACCACCATATTGAGAACTGATAGCAGCTTCCAAGTTTGTTTTGTTGTTAATTCTCTCAGCACTTGGATATTGATAACGCAAAGCAACTCTTTGGCTATTACCAGAACCTGCCCCAGTATGGAAAGTTGGAACACCTGTTCTTCTCCAGTTGTAATATCCTTCAGCACCGCTGTTTTGGTATAATGATAAATACTTTTGCATTAAAATTTGCTTTAAGCCATCTGCATTGTTACCAGCATATTTAACTGTTGATTGTGCATAATAAGTCGCATAGTTAAAGTCAACACTATATGTTACTGACTCCGCTAAAGTACCACCTGGTTTTTGGAAAATAACCGTGTTAGCACCTTCTTTCACACCATAGAAAGCTTGAGAAGCTTTGATACCATTTTGGTACCAAGTTTCTGCGTTTTGAGTAGAAATCCAACCTCTGTTTACTGCTTCTGCAATGTTGAAACACATTTCTTGGTAACCAACTTGAGTTGTTTTTTCAGCAGTATACGTTTGATAATAACGCTTACGGTTGATAAATGAATACTTACCTAAACCAGCGTTTGAACTCATTGTCGCTAAATCTTCTCCAGAACCAGCACCCATAAATGCATCATAAGAATTAGGTGCTTTACCTGCAGCTACTAAAGCAGCAGCTGGCTCAGCAACAAAGAAAGTTCTAGGGTCTTTCAAAGTTGTTAAACTACCTAAATAAGTAGAAGACATATTGTAACGCGTTGCATCAAAACCAAAATTATCTGGATTCGTAGAATACTT
>CAMAQL010000107.1 GCA_945860605.1 Chitinophaga pinensis | reverse complement strand
TAAATGCTTATTGGGATTATTCTTATCTATATACTCCTCAATATGCACATCCGGCGTTGTCTTACTCGCTGCAGCTCTAATTAATTGTGCTCGGGTTTTGATAGGCTCAGGGACCGCGTCATAATCAAATGGGCAATGCTTGCAGGCTTCTCCACAGCAATAGCCTCTACCTTCGTGGTAAGCTGCAGTAAATACCCATTTTCCTTTTGGGTCTATATAATAATGTACACCTTCAATCATTTTTTAATGCGCTCTTTTTATTACGCTTCTTTTTTTGCTCTTGCTGCCTCAGCTTCCATTCTTATTAATTCACCGGCATCCATTGGGATGTCCTTGATGGCCTCTTTTAAAATTGCATCTAGCGCCAAAGGCATATCCTTACCAATACTAAACTGAATATAGTGAATCTTGCTACTCTGAGCGATATCCAATCCTTCGTAGTAGGTTTTTATTAAACAACGAGGATCTATGTTTTGTTCAGTGTATAGATGATCTGTTTTGTAGATTAGATCTAAACCATACAGCTCAATCACTTTTAAGGTGAAATTGTAGAGCAGGGGACTGTCTGTTTTTAAGTGCACAATACCCTCTTTTTTTAGAAACTGTTGATACAGTCTTAAAAATTTGGGATGGGTCAATCGCTTCTTTGCTTTAGACCATCTTAGTTGAGGATCGGGGAATGTGATCCATATTTCATCCACCTCGTCCTTGGTAAAATAGTTAGAGGTCAATTCTATTTGTGAACGAACAAATGCCACATTTTTTAATCCATCCTTATTGGCAATACTTGCACCTTTCCAAATACGATTGCCTTTTAAATCGATCCCAATAAAATGTTGTTCTGGGAATATGCGGCCTAATCCAACTGCATACTCTCCTCGGCCACAAGCCAATTCTAGTATAAGTTTTGTAGATGCGTTGTCATTATTATTTTGAAGAGAAACACTTGACGCAACATGACTTTCTTTAATAGATAAGCTTGAAATATCAATTGCAGTCGTCCCATTTTTTAATGCCTCAAAAAAAGCAGTCCATTTGCCCTGCATGTCCTGCGGAAATTCCAAGACGTTCTCATATGCTTTGATAGCTGCAAACTTGATTAATTTTTTCTGACCCATGGCGCAAAGATAAGATTAGAAAGACTTCTAAGATACTATTTGCTTTATTTATTTTTTATCAAATACATAATTACACGTATATTTATAGTCTTAAATACACGTGTAATGAAAACGAAATTAACCCTTGTAATGGATGACGAGGTGATCTATAACGCTAAAATTTATGCCAAGAAAAAAGAGGAGAGCCTTTCTTCACTGGTAGAAAATTATTTGAAAGCGGTTGCGGAAACTTCTAAATTGGTAAATCCGAAAAAGTCTAATTCAAAAAAGACCACAAGTTTAATTGAAAAGTACAGAGGTATTATTCGTTTACCAGAGGATTATGATTATAAAAAAGAAATTGGCTTGTATTTAGTTAAAAAGTACAATAAATTAAAATGAAACATATTTTTCTAGACACCAATATTATAGTAGACATCTTTGCTGCAAGAGCTCCACATGATATAGCAGCTATTGAGTTATACAGATTAGCCAAAGACAATAAAATTAAAATTTATATTTCAGCTGAATCCTTTACGACTATCTATTATATTTTAAGAATCAATAAAATTGCGCATAATAAATGTCTTATTATTTTCCAAGATCTATTGAAAACCACCACTGTGATGACTACCAATGAATTAATTATTAGTAAGGCAGTGCATATAGGATTTGATGATTTTGAAGATGGAGTTCAATTTATTTCAGCTAAGTCCAATTCCAAAATCAACCTTATTGTAACTAGAGATAAAAAAGGGTTTAAAAAAAGTGATATAGCCATAGCGGATGCAAATCAAGCAATGCAATTTATTGTAGCATCTTAAACCTACCCCTTCATTAATTTCAATGCTTTTTGAGCAACGATTGGGGCAATAGCAACACCCATTCCACTCATGCGCACTGCACAGTATACATTGGGTTGGACTTGTTCAATGATTGGTTTTTTGATTGAACCTATTCCCATCGTACCACTCCATCTTAATTCAATTTTTGGTTTCCTGGATCCTTTAGGCAGAATACGTTGCATCATAAAATCCTCTAATACTTTTTGAATGGTACCCGAAGTATCTAATGAGTATGTTTTTTCATTTTTAAAATCCGCATTTCTTGCGCCACCCAATAATAAACGATTACCTAAGTTGCGGAAATAATAATAGCCTTCATCAAAATGGAAGCACCCTTTAAACTTTAAATTTTTAATAGGCTCTGTGACAAACACCTGTCCTCTTGCTGGCACCACATCTAAACCAGGAATAATTTGTTTTGCAAATCCGTTGGTGCAAATTAAAAATTGCTTAGCTTCTATAGGTGCATCTAAATTGGTGGTGATAGTGACGCCCTTTTTATGAGACTTGAACTTTTTGACTTCGGTACTAAATAAAATTTGTACGCCTTTTGCCTGTACTGCTTTTTGCAAAGCCAATACCAATTTTGCTGAATTTAATTGACCTTCCATTTGATTGAATGCCAAAGCTTCGATGCCTTGAAAACCTAATTTGTTAATATCCTTACTTGCATTGGTATAAATAGGTAAATACTTACCATTCTTTTTTGGCGTCTTTAGTGCGGGTGCGAGTATTTTATTTAAATAAGCAATATCAGTTTCTAATTTTGAAATATCATATAGTTCACTCAATTCACTACTTGCTCCTTTGTTAGTTTTACTAGCTTTTGTATTCTTGTTACTTTTTTTTCCTTCAAATAATTCGTAGCCACCCCATTGATTGTAATCAATCTCCTTTGCCTTAAATACTTTTTGAATTCTTTGTAATCCATCATAACGCATCTTCACTGTTTCAAGCATGGCAGCTTCGCCCATTAACTTGATATCGTACATTAATTCAGAAATACTTCCAAAACATGAGAAGCCTGCGTTTCGTGTACTTGCTCCAGACGGAAGCACGCCACGCTCAAGTATGGTAATATTGAGCTTTGGATTTTTTTGTATGGCTTCATATGCGGTCCATAATCCCACAAAGCCACAACCCACAATCACCAAGTCCTTTGGTGCAAAATAGGTAGTCTGTTCCCAAATTGATATGGCCATATACTTGAATTTAGATTCCTAAGTTCCTACTTTTTTATCAATAAACAATCTTCTCAAATTCATTCATCTTTAAAGCGTTCATTGTAATAACAAAATCATATGTTCAAGCATAAAAAAACCGCCCCAATTGGGGCGGATGAAAGAACTTAGTTATATGAATTATTGTGAGTGAATCATTAAAGTAGCATTATAATAGCCGACTTTATTGATTCATACTCATCTTATTATTTTCCAAAGATATAACGAATACCTAATTGAGCTGTCCATACATCAAATACAGATGCATTCTTGCTGTAAGTATTTTTGATTAAACCAGTTGTA
>CAMAQL010000106.1 GCA_945860605.1 Chitinophaga pinensis | reverse complement strand
ATGGGCTGGAACAGGAGAAGGTAATCCAAGAAATTCTATTAGCATTGGAGAAGGTATCTATAAAACATTGGATGCAGGAAAAACATGGAAGAGAATGGGCTTGGAGCAAACAAGAAATATTCACCGTGTGATTATCGATCCAACGAATCCTAATACGGTGTATGCAGGCGCCATTGGAAACCCTTATGGTCAAAGCAAAAACAGAGGAGTGTATAAAACAACTGACGGAGGAGATACTTGGAATCAAATTTTATTTACCAATGATACTTCTGGTCCTGGTGATATGATTATGGATCCAAAAAATCCGAATAAATTATTCGTAGCCATGTGGCATCACTATCGTAACCCTTATCATTTAGAAAGTGGTGGAAAGGGAAGTGGTATTTATATGACTATTGATGGTGGAAAGAATTTCACAAAGCTTGGAAAAGAAAATGGATTACCTGATGGTAATTTAGGTCGTGTGGGTATTACTATTAGTAAGTCTAATCCGAATAGAGTGTATGCCTTAGTGGAGTCCACTAAGAGTGGTTTATACAGAAGTGATGATGGCGGATATAACTTTATCTTAGTGAATGCACAAAAATCAATTGTTGACAATCGTCCTTTTTATTTCCAAGATATTATTTGTGATCCTTTAAATGAAAATACACTTTGGTATATAAGTCAAACAGTGGTGAAAAGTATTGACGGCGGAAAAAATTTCGAAACTATTATTCCTTATAGTGGTATTCATCCAGACCATCATGCGTTTTGGATTCATCCTACCGATAATAAATTTATGGTTGATGGAAATGATGGCGGAATTGGTATTACAAGAGACGGTGGAAAGACTTGGATGTTTGATGAGAAACTTCCCATTGGTCAATTTTATCATATCAATGTAGACAATGAAACACCTTATCATGTAATGGGGGGAATGCAAGACAATGGTTCTTGGAGAGGCCCTGCTTATACTTATATTCAAGGGGGCATTAAGAATTTCTATTGGGATAATTTATGGGGTGGAGATGGATTTGATGTAGTGCCAGATCCGGAAGATGCTAATTGGGTATACGCGATGAGCCAAGGTGGTTCAGTAGGAAGATATAATACTATAACAGGTGAATCATCTTATATACAACCTCCTGCACCAGATGCGAAAACGCTTTTACGTTTTAACTGGAATGCAGCTATTGCACAAGATCCATTTGATAAAAAAACGGTGTATTATGGTTCTCAATTTTTACACAAGAGTACCAATAAAGGTGCTGCATGGCAAGTCATTTCTCCAGATTTAACTACTAATGATAGTGTAAAAATGGATCAAACTACTAATGGGGGTTTAAGTGTTGATATCACAGGTGCAGAAAATCATTGTACTATTTTAGCAATCGCCCCTTCTACCATCCAAAAAGGTTTAATCTGGATAGGTACCGATGATGGTAATGTTCAAATGACTACTAATGGTGGATCTACATGGACAAACATGACAGCAAATATTACAGGCCTTCCTAAAGGCGCCTGGATACCTCAAGTAAGAGCATCTACTTATAATGCCAATGAAGTATTTGTAGTAGCTAATAATTATAGACAAGGAGATTTTGCTCCTTATATTTTTAGAACCACTGACCAAGGAAAAACATGGACTAATATTGTAAGTGCAGCAAAAGTAACAGGCTACGCTTTAACAGTGATTCAAGATATTGCTGAACCGAATTTATTTTTTGTAGGTACAGAGCAAGGTATGTATGTAAGTTTAGACAATGCGGAAACTTTCCAACAATGGAAAAATGGTTACCCATCTGTTTCTACTTATGATTTTGCGATTCAAGAAAGAGAAGCCGATTTAGCCATTGCTACTTTTGGTCGTGCATTATGGGTATTAGACGATATTAAACCACTTCGTAAGTTAGCGAAGAACAAAGGCGTAGCAAATAACTTTTTTGTATCTGCGCCAAATGCAGTTATCAATGCTTCTTATAAAAACTCATCTTATGAGTGGAGCACTTGGGGAATGTATGATGCAGAAAATCGTCCATCTGGATATCCTTTCACTGTGTATTTAATGGACACCGTTAAAAAAGTAAAAGTTCAAATTAAAGATGCACAAGATTCAGTGATTAGAAATTTGACCTTTAAAGTGGATTCTGGTTTCAATAGACAATACTGGGGCTTTGAGCAAAAAGGAAAACGTGCAGCGGGTATGCCTAAGGTAGGAGGCGGAGGCCGTAGAAGAATGGTGGAAGAAGCACCTGCGGATCCAGAAGAAGAAAGAGAGTATAGAGGTAGAGCTGTTTTACCTGGAAAGTATAAAGTAGTCGTAACTGCTAATAAGCAAAAAGATTCTATGTGGATTGAAGTAAAAGGCGATGAGCGCTTAGCGGATAGAACCTTGGTGGTGAAAAAGCAAGATGAATTAATGGCAAAAAATCAACCTAGTGCTGATAAATTTAATAGTGTAATGGATCAATTAGATGAAGTAGATGCTCTATTACTTGAATTAAAAGCAGAATGGAAAGATAAAAAAGACAAAGGTCTTGATACTTTGAATAAAGCACATAAAAAAATTACAGCTAGTGCTAAAGTTTTACGTGAATTTATTTTTGGTAAAAAGCAAGAAAAGCAAGGCTATGGTACAGTAGATGTGATTACACCTATCTCTATTATCAGAGACGCTTCTATGCTAATTGGTGGTAAAAATACCATGCCAGGTGAGCAAGAAGATAGAAAATTACAAGAGGCAGAAACGGCAATTCAAACTGTCATTGCAAAAGCAAATGAATTTTTTACAAAGGATTGGGCTGATTTTAGAAAATTAGTAGAAGCCACTCCTATTAAAAAGTTCAAAGATTATGATTCTATAAAATAAATATTAAGAAATTGTACATCCTAATAAAAATCTAGGATGTACAATTTTTTTCTCTAATGATTTTTCAAACCCTAACGGGTTTGTGGAATTTGAATCCTAATAGAAATTTAGGATTCAAATTCTTTTACTCTAATAATTTTAAAAAATAAATAGTATGAAAAAGTTTTTATTAATGACCCTCTCGCTAAGTTCTTTGATGGTGTCTACTATCGTAGTAGCGCAGAAGAAAAAAACAGTTGCCCCTGTTGCCACTAATAGTTTGTCTGAGGACGCAATTATCAAAGCACAAAATTTTAGACTTATAGGTCCCTTCAGAGGCGGAAGAGCTGCCTCGGCGGTAGGTTCTTATACCGATGTCAATACATTTTATATGGGAGCTACGGGCGGAGGTGTTTGGAAAACCACAGATGCAGGTAGTAACTGGAAAAATATTTCTGATGGATTTTTTGGAGGTAGTATGGGCGCTATTGCCATTACGCCTACGAATGAATCAATCATATATGTGGGAGAAGGGGAGAATAGCATGAGAGGTAATGTGAGTGAAGGTTTGGGAGGCATGTGGAAGTCGACAGACGATGGTAAGACTTGGAAAAATTTAGGCTTAAAAGAAGCTAGACATATTGTAAGAATTATAGTGCATCCAAAAAA
>CAMAQL010000105.1 GCA_945860605.1 Chitinophaga pinensis | reverse complement strand
AAGTATTTCAGCGATTTCAATTTTTTATATCAGAAAATAAAATCAATTTTCATTACGCTGATTATTTATTTTTTTTCCTTTAAAATTATGGTCCCAAAAGCCAATTTGTGGATAAACCCGAAAAATTTGTTTACAATTTATTTGTAATTAGAATAAAGTATAATTAATATTGTAAAGGGAATTCAATTCCCGTACTTACTAACCCATCTATATACGAGGTCCCACATCTGTGGGACTTTGTTTTTTAAGCCGCTCAAACAAGTACAAATTCATGGACTATTTTTTAATCTACAAACCATTTCAAGTGCTATCGCAATTCACTTCAACAGAAGGTAAATTGTGCTTAAAAGACATCTTGCATGTACCTACAGATGTGTATCCAGTGGGTAGATTAGATTATGATAGTGAAGGCTTATTGTTAATCACGAATGATAAAACTATCAATCAGCAGTTTTTAAATCCTGTATTTGCACATCAGCGTACATACTGGGTTCAAGTAGACGGTGCCATCACCGAAGTAGCCATTGCGCAATTAAGTAAAGGGGTATCTATTAATGTGGATGGTAAACTGTATTTAACCAAGCCTGCGCAACTTGAAATTTTACCAGATACTTTAGAAGTGCCAGAGCGCAATCCTCCTATTCGATTTAGAAAAAGCATCCCAACAAGCTGGGTAGCGATACAAATAACGGAAGGCAAGAATCGTCAGGTGCGTAAAATGTTTGCACAGATTGGTTTCCCTGTACTGCGTTTAATTAGGGCAAAATTGGGCAAGTATACCATCGAAACCATGCAACCAGGGGATTGTCTTTCTTTAACGGCGTTGGAAGTTCAGGAAGGCTTCTTTCGCTAATTGACTGCTAAGTTTTACTTTTGTAGTAATCCAATAAAATATCAACCGATTATAATGAGTCATTTATCAGAGCAGGAAATTATCAGAAGAGAAAAGCTACAAGCATTAGCAGCGGCAGGGATCGATCCTTATCCTGCCCCTTTGTACCCGGTAACACATTTATCACAGGATATCAAGGCGCATTTTACAGAAGAGACGAAGGAGCAATTTGCTGCAGTATGTGTTGCAGGACGTATCATGAGCGTGAACGATAAGGGAAAAGTATTATTTGTAAAGATTCAAGACGATCAAGGCATTTTTCAATTATATGTTAAGAGAGACGAGATCTGTCCAGACGAAGACAAAACTTATTGGGATGTCATCACTAAGAATGGATTGGATCTAGGAGATATCATTGGTGCAACAGGTTATGTGTTTACCACTAAAACAGGAGAGACCTCATTACATGCATCTACTTTAACCTTATTGGCAAAATCATTAAAGCCATTGCCTGTTGTAAAAAGAGACGAGTCAGGGCAAGTATTTGATGCAGTAACAGATCCAGAGTTCAGGTACCGTCAACGCTATGCCGATTTAATTATCAATCCAGAAGTGAAAGATACTTTCACTAAGCGTACCATATTAATGAATACCATTCGCCAGTTCTTGAACGATCGTGGCGCATTGGAGGTGGATACGCCAGTATTACAATCCATTCCGGGTGGTGCTGCTGCAAGGCCTTTTGTGACGCATCATAACGCGTTGGATGTGCCATTTTATTTGCGCATTGCAAATGAATTGTATTTAAAGCGTTTGATTGTTGGAGGTTTTGATTGGGTATATGAGTTTAGTAGAAATTTCCGCAACGAAGGGATGGACCGCACGCACAATCCTGAGTTTACTGTGTTAGAATGGTACACTGCCTACAAAGATTATTTATGGATGATGGAAATCACAGAGCAGTTGTTTGAAAAAATTGCATTGACATTACACGGCAAGACAGAATTACAAGTGGGTGACAAGACGATTAATTTTAAAGCACCATTTAAGCGCATCAGCATCTTGGATGCGATCAAAGAAAATACAGGTATAGATATTAGTGGGATGGATGAAGCTGGATTAAGAGATGTATGTAAGCAATTAAAAATAGATGTTCCACCAACAATTGGTAAGGGTAAATTGATAGATGAATTATTTGGTGCCACAAGCGAGCATACTTATACCCAACCAACTTTTATCATTGACTATCCGGTAGAGATGAGTCCTTTGACAAAGAAGCATAGAACGAAGGAAGGATTGGTTGAGCGTTTTGAATTGATGGTGAATGGAAAAGAATTAGCCAATGCCTACACTGAGTTAAATGATCCGATTGAACAACGCAAGCGATTCGAAGATCAATTGGCATTAATGGAAAGAGGAGACGACGAAGCGATGTTCATTGACCACGATTTTTTAAGGGCATTGGAATATGGTATGCCACCAACATCAGGTATTGGCATTGGAATAGATCGTTTGTGTATGATGATGTTGAATCAACCATCGATACAAGATGTGTTGTTCTTCCCTCAGATGCGCCCAGAAACATTCGATTAAGACTATGAATAAAAGCTTTAAAAATGTAAGCTTTTATTCATTACGTCTCTTATGATTTTTTCAAGGCACCCCATAAACGGGTGCCTTGTTTTTTTACTTCTTTAATTAACACTAATCTCTATAGTTCAAAGCAGGTTTGATGTCACCCAATAAAGCCTTGTATTTATAATCACCAATTGATTTAATAAATTCTTCTGTTGCTTTTTTAATCAATTCAGGATTGCTCATTAAATCAATTGCAGTGAGTGCCATAGTTTTACTAGCTACTAACATACCTTTTGTTCCTATTTCTGTTCCACCAGAAGCAACTGCTTGCCAACTATGAGCAGCAGTGCCTGGAACCCATGTCGCTGCGCGTAATCCTACAGTTGGTTTTGCATAACTCACGTCACCCACATCTGTAGAACCACTATTGCCTTCGTTGATATAAGTCAATGGTTTTATTGAAGCAGCAGTTGCGATATCTACCGGCGCAACCATTGTTGGTTGTAATTTTTTAGCAAAAGCAATTTCTGCTTCTGTATATTTAACACCTCCTACTTTATCTAAATTAGCTTGCATTATTTCTGCAAGTGTCTTATTAATTAATAAGTCGTGCGTGCCACCTATGATGTCATAACTAAATTTCGTACCAGTTCCTAGAGCAGCACCTTCTGCAGCTTTCACCACTCTATCAAAAATTTCTACCACTTCTTTTCTTCTTGGATGACGCACATAGTAATACACTTCTGCAAAATCAGGAATCACATTAGGCGCTTTACCACCATTGGTGATCACGTAATGGATTCTTGTTTCCTGAGGAATATGTTCACGCATCATGTTCACCATATTGTCCATCGCTTCCACTGCGTCTAATGCAGATCTCCCTTGGTCTGGGGCAGCAGCAGCATGCGCTGAAATACCATAAAACTTAAACTTAGCCGATTTATTAGCTAAAGCACTTGTTGTTGTAATCGCATTCACATCATCAGGATGCCAGTGAATCACTGCATCTAAATTATTGAATAAGCCTTCACGTACTAAAAAGACTTTACCACTTCCACCTTCTTCGGCAGGTGTTCCATAAACCTTGATGGT
>CAMAQL010000104.1 GCA_945860605.1 Chitinophaga pinensis | reverse complement strand
ATTAAAAAAATTCTAGTTTCACAAGCAAAGCCGGAAAGTGAAAAATCACCTTATTTTGATTTAGAAAGAAAGTACAAAGTGACTTTATTTTTTAAACCTTTTATTGAGTTGGAGCCAATCGGTGCAAAAGAATTTAGAAAAACTAAAATTGAAATCCCTTCTTACTCTGCTGTTATCTTTACAAGTAAAAATGCGATTGATCATTTTTTTAGAACCTGTGATGAATTAAAGGTCAATATTAGTCAGGACACGAAATATTTCTGTATTACCGAATCCGTTGCTTTGTATTTGCAAAAGTTTATCATGTACAGAAAACGTAAGGTATTTTTTGGCGCTGACGGGTCCAATAAAAAACTATTTGATGTTTTGAACAAGCATAAAGCCACTGAGCAATTTCTTTATGTATGTAGTGAGAACCAACAAGACAATGAAATTGTAAATTGGTTAAAAGACCATGAGTGTAATTTTGACTTAGCTTATATGTACCGATCGGTAAGTAGTGATATTAAACCACTTTTGAAAGAACACGATTTTGATATCATTTGTCTGTTCACTCCGAGTGGATTAAAGAGTCTGTATGACAATCAACCTGGCTTTGTTCAAAACGGTACTACATTAGCTGCATTTGGCTCCAACACTTGCAAAGCAATTGAAGATGCAGGCTTGAATTTACATATTAAAGTACCAAGTCCTCAAGTGTCCAGTATGTTTGCTGGTCTTGATCAGTTTTTAGCGCAAGCATCTAAAAAGAAATAAACTAAATTGCACTCTATGAGTGTCAATAAAAATTTCACCAACGATTTAATCGAGGAGACAAGTCCTTATTTATTGCAACACGCACACAATCCTGTGCAGTGGAAGCCATGGTCAGATGCACTTTTCGCAACAGCAACCGCTGCAGATAAACCTATTTTACTTAGTATTGGTTATGCCGCATGTCATTGGTGTCATGTGATGGAACGTGAAAGTTTTGAGGACCAAGCGGTAGCGGATTTCATGAATGCGCATTTTATCAATATTAAAGTAGACCGAGAAGAGCGTCCCGATATAGATCATATTTATATGGATGCATTACAAGCAATGACTGGCTCAGGTGGATGGCCCTTGAATATTTTTTTATTACCCAATGGGCAGCCTTTTTATGGGGGAACTTATTTTCCACCAACTGCTATGCAAAATCGTGCATCATGGATGGATGTATTAAAAGGCGTTCAAGCCGCTTTTGACAATAATAGAGCTAAGCTAGAGGAACAGGCTACAACTCTAACGCAACATCTTTTACAAAGTAATATCAAAGCATTGCAAAGTCAAGAGGCCGAAGCAGTTGCTACAAAAGACGAATTTCAATTGATTGCACAAAGGATCTTGCAAAATGCGGATACACAATGGGGTGGATTTGGTGCAGCACCAAAATTTCCACAAACATTTTCGATACAAGTCTTATTACGAAACTATTTTCAAAATAAAGATCAGGCATCAATCGTGCATGCGATTAGATCAATTGACAAAATGATTCAAGGAGGAATCTATGATCATCTTGGTGGTGGATTTTCAAGATACAGCGTGGATGCAATGTGGCAGGCGCCCCATTTTGAAAAAATGTTGTACGACAATGCATTGATTTTGGGTATCCTTGCCGAAGGGTATCAGATTACCAAAAAACCCATTTACCAAAATGTAATGCAGGCTACATTTGAATTTTTACAAAGAGAATTATACAATGGTGAAGGGGGTTACTATGCCGCTTTAGATGCAGATTCAGAAGGGGTTGAAGGCAAGTTTTATACTTGGTCTTATGATGAAATCAAGGAAACCATTGACCCTGCCATCTTTGATGCTTTTGTTGCTTATTATCAAGTGGAACAAAATGGCAATTGGGAGCATACCAATATTCTTTGGACACAAAATGATATTGAGAAAGAATGGGAACCAGCTTGGAAATATGAACTTAAAAAATTATTTGATCTGCGTGCAGTCAGGATTCGTCCAGCCTTGGATCATAAAATAATATTAGGTTGGAATGCAATGTGTATTGTTGGTCTCTGCAAAATGTATGCCGCCACAGGCAATGTATTATATAAAGATGCGGCGATTGAATGTATGGATTGGTTGGAATCAAATTTATATCATGCAGATGTAAATTATTTTTACCATAGCATTGCAAATGGGACGCCAAAAGCACCTGCTTTTTTAGATGATTATGCTAATTTGATCCAAGCATATATTCAATTACAAGAAATTACAGGCAATACGAATTATTTGATTCAGGCAAAAAAATGGATGGACTATGTGCTAATCCACTTTATTGACGAGGAGGGACTCTATTTTTACTATACTGCATCTTATCAAAAAGATGTGATTATTCGAAAAAAAGAAAGTTATGATGGCGCTCAGCCAAGTGGCAATGCGTTAATCTGTTCAAGCTTGCATTATCTGGGTCATATTTTTGATGACTCCAATTGGACTTTGCACGCCGAAAAAATGATCCATTCTATGCGTCCTACTTTACTGCAATATCCTAGCTCTTTTGGATTTTGGGCTCAAACATTTTTCCAAATGTCCACTGGTATGACCGAATTGGTTGGGGTAGGTCCAACGGTGCAGGAAAGCCTACCAGCATTGAATGCTGTCTTTTTACCAAATACAATACGCATGACGAGTCAGGTTCAGGACGACCGCATCCGCCTTTTGAAAGACAAAAAATTTATTGATAATCAGTATTTTATATGTAAAAACAAGACCTGCGCTCCACCTATGCCTCATGTCGACCTGATTTTAGCAAATATCTAACAACTTATATCTTAATTTGCACCTTCTATAACCGATAAAAATCAATTCATTCAGGTTTTAAAAAAAGCAGCAAAACAATCTGCTTATTTTACCCCCTAAAATGTAATTTTTTGTAAAAAAAAACGTTTTAAACCAATATGATACCATTTTTAAAAAATACAAGGGTCAATTTCCCCATTGCGACCTTCAGCATTTTGATTTTATCACTTGCTGTAATTGCATTTGCCCCACCAAAAAAAGGTAAACGAAATAGCTCCAGACGTCTAGACCCTGAGGCTGTGTCTATCCCAAGTGGATCTTTCTATATGGGAGCTAGCGATGAACAGATGGATTTATCGATGATTAATCGAAAAAAACTAGTTTCGGTTCAAGGTTTTTGGATGGATAAGACAGAGGTGACCAACGAGCAGTACAGAAGATTTGTGAAGTATGTAGCAGATTCTTTAAAATATTTGGCTATTTATGGTGGAGGCATCAATCAAAACGTAGATACAATCCGCGTAGATTGGGCGAGAGCCTCAAGAATCAATCAAAATAGTAGAGCGGTTTTAGAAAAATTGAATGAGCTTTTATTAAGCCCAGACAATCGTATCCAAGGGAAAATTGAAATTGATCCTAATAAATTAATTTATAAATATTCTTTTGTCGATTTAAAAGCTGCAGCAAAAGCTTCTAAAGGGCTAGAACAATACCTTAGCGATTATTTAATCACAGTCAATCAAGGTGTGTATCCTG
>CAMAQL010000103.1 GCA_945860605.1 Chitinophaga pinensis | reverse complement strand
AATTCTTCTCTATAAAATGGGTAATATCCTTGTTTTAAGTACTTTTCAAAATGAGGGAAAACTTTAATTTTAGCGTTGATCAGACCAGCCAAATGAAGGTGATCTTTCAAAATAGATTCCAATGTTAATGGGGTAAAATATATCCCTGTTTCTAACATTATAAATTCCCTGAATGAGAGTCCCTGCATGTGATAAATCACGACTCTTCTGCTCAAATCAGCGCGCGAATTTAAAATTTCCAATAGTGAAGAACCTGTAAAAACAATTTGTAACTCAGAATAATCATCGTATATATTTTTTAATTCTTGCGCCCAATTGGGATATTTATGTACTTCATCTAAAAAAAGATGCTTGCCCCCATTCCTTACAAATTCATCCGCTAAGCCCAGAAGGGTTTTGCCTCTAAAAGCAAAAGAATCCAAACTGACATACAGGGTGAGCGCTCTATTATCTGTAAAGTTAATTTTTAAATATTGTAAAAGTAAGGTTGTTTTTCCTACACCTATGGCGCCTTTTATACCAATTAGACGAGCATTCCAATTTACTTCTTGCATAAAGCTTCTCACAAAATCGGTTTGGATTTTTTGTGATATTCTTTGGTATCTGTTAAACAATTCCTCCATAATGCACATTGTATTGTACAAATATAGGTATTTTTTGCATATTCCAATGTACAAATTTTTCTAGTAGCGGATTTTATACACATTTACAATCAATGCAATTAAAATTAATCCATTCATTCTGAAAAAATAATAGAAATAGCAGAAGTTACAAAAGTGGGTCTTGACGTATTTGGTAATGTCGAGAAACTCAAATTGTGGCTTGATACACCAAGTTATGCATTAGGAAAACTAAAACCAATAAAACTTTTGAAAGACTCCTACGGCATTTTTGTATAGATGAAAGTATTCAGACTTTCAAGGGAAAAATACGCAACACCGTTGTCAGGTGAAGGAGCTGCTAATTATGGAGCACGCTGGAATCCAATCGGGATATACCATCAGTTGTTACCCAAGGTAACTATAATTTACTTATCAATCCAAATCACCCAGACTTTTCAAAAAAAACATGGATTCATTAAAAAGAATGTTTAAATCTATAAACTACCCTTAAGAGGGGTCAATTTGGCAAAATATAAACTAATTATAATTTGCCAAATCTAATTTATTTTTGTAGTTTTGGAAGAATATAAATAGAAATCAACCATTAATATCTAACAAATGGAAGCGATCATTGGAAGAATATCGGAGCAAAAGCAACTTGCCCATTTATTGGAATCACCCGATGCAGAGTTGTTGGCATTATATGGACGAAGACGTGTGGGTAAAACTTATTTGATCAGGAATGCGTTTGAAAAACAATTGATTTTTGAATACTCCGGCGTTCACAATGCTTCGTTTCGCAAACAATTGGAGCTTTTTGGTCAGGCCATGTCCAACGCTACTGGATTTCCCCTTGCTTCACCTGTAAGTTGGTCGCAAGCGTTTAATCAACTTGTAGCATTGCTGGAACCAAAAATTAAAAAGCACAAAAAAGTGGTTTTCATTGATGAATTCCCCTGGTTGCATACCCCACGGTCTGGATTTCGTGAAGCATTTGAGCACTTTTGGAATATGTGGGCATCTAAGCAAAAAAACCTGGTAGTAGTAATCTGTGGATCAGCAGCAGCCTGGATGATCAAAAATATTGTATATAATCGGGGTGGGCTTCACAACAGGGTCACACGTAAGATGCGCTTACTACCCTTTACCTTAGGAGAGGCTGAAGAATTTTTGAAAAGCCGACGTATCAAACTGGATAGGTATCAGCTGATTCAGCTCTATATGGTGATGGGGGGAGTGCCGCAGTACCTAAAGATGGTAGATAGAGGTGAGAGTGTTACTTTGGCCATCGACCGGATTTGCTTCAGTAAGGACGGATTCTTGAACGACGAGTTCAAAAACCTTTATGTTTCCTTGTTTAATGACGCAGCCAATCATATAGCGGTCGTCAAAGCTTTGGCTCAAAAAGGAAAAGGACTTACCAGAAATGAATTGATTACCACCTGCCATCTCAAATCTGGCGGGGGTACCACGCAGCTACTCGATGAGCTGCTCGAGTCAGGATTTATCGCCGCTTTTATCCCATTTGGTAAGAACGCCAAGGATACTGTGTATAAGCTTACCGACGAATATTCGTTATTTTACGTCAAATTCATGGCCAGTGGCAAATTACAAGGACATGGAAGTTGGACCGCTTTTACTTCAACCCAATCGTGGATTAGTTGGTGCGGCATTGCCTTTGAACATTTATGTCTTAAACATGTACAGCAACTAAAGCAGGAATTGGGTATTTCAGGCTTGCATACGGAACATTATGTTTGGCGGCATACGCCTAAGGATCAAGACCTTGGAGCACAAATTGATTTGCTCATCGATCGTGCTGATCAGTGTATAAACATCTGTGAAATAAAATTCTCAAAGACTAAATTTGACATCACCAGGAAGTACGCACTTGAACTTCAACATAAGCTCGATGTCTTCCAGTCCACGTCCAAAACAAGAAAGACCTTATTTTTAACTATGGTAACCACGCATGGCATTCAAAATCCAATGAACTACGCCGGACTTATCCAAAGTGAGGTCAACATGGATGCCCTATTCCAACAAATAAAATAAGTAATCCTCAAAATGCTGTTTCAGAACTGAGTGTCAAGGGTGAATTTTACCTGTAAAACCTATTTTATATGAATTTCAAGTTGCAGTAGAGGTATTCCATTCGCCCCTGCCTACCATTTCCTCCAAACCGAAGAGGATCTCTGTAATTTAGCCCCATGGATATTGAAGCATTTCACGATTTTTGAGTAAATGATTTTCGTTGAGTAACAAGTTTGAAAGGAAGCGAATTAAAAACATTTCTGTTCTGTAAATGCCCTTTGATAAGTCTTCGTAATTGGCTCTGACCAGGGCATTTCGGAAATACCAGGAGTGGTCGGCAAACAGGTCATTATTTACCTCTTTAAATCCTAATTTTCGCAAATATTTGATTAAAAAAATGGCTGTTGTTCTTGTGTTACCTTCTCCAAAAATATGGATTTGCCACAGGTTAGAAATAAAGCGCGCTATGTGATCTATGATCTCCTGCTCGCTTAAGCCATTGTAACTAAATTTTCTTTCCTGCTCAAAATCATATTCCAAGGTTTCTTTTAAACTAACGGCACTTGCATAGAGAACCGTTTCACCATGCAATACCCACTCATTCTTTGTGATGTTGTAGTTACGAATCTTCCCTGCAAACTTATAGATACCCGTAAATAATCTGCGATGAATGGTCAAATATTCTGGTGGTGAAAACGCAAAGGCTTGCTCGCTCAACAATTCAGCCACTCGTGCCGAAACTTTGTCTGCTTCTTCTGTGCGGTCTTCGTCTGTTTTAGTTGGCTGTTGTTTATAGTAATGGTCAATGCGTTTTTTTACTTCCTCTATGGTTATGTCGCCTTCAATGTTTAGTCTGGCCGTTTCAATAAGGTAACCCGATGGCGTTAAGCCATCCACTTGTTGCAAGCCGACAGCAGTTTTCCAATTTTTTGCCTTTTCTGCTTTATCTGGTTCTCCCTGAATTAAATATTCAT
>CAMAQL010000102.1 GCA_945860605.1 Chitinophaga pinensis | reverse complement strand
TCCTGATATCAATCATAAAATTTCTAAAATTAATGCGAGTAACACCCCAATAAAAAAGGTCCATGAATTTGACTTCATAGACCTTCTAGTTGTTAAACCGTATTATTTATAATTACAACATTAATCCTGATGCATTAGTCAGCAGCATACATCTTTCTATACAACTGATCTGCAACAAACACAGCATTGATATCCTTGTATTTATTATACCATGCTTTATATTTTGGATTGTCATGGATTGTCTTGTAGTCTTGCTCTGAAGTCCAATGTCCAATCGTACAATTTCTGTAGGTCTTTGTGGTATCAGATGCAGCTAATTTAAAATAGCTATAGTAATTCTTTGGGAATCCCATTTCGGCCATAATGGTATTGATTTCCTTTAAACTAGCAATATAGGTTTTCTCCAAATCTGCATTTTTAACATCATAAAAATGGATAGAATTGATTTCATTTTGAGCCATTAGCATCTGTATTATATGTATATATAAAATAAATTATATATAATATGTCTTTATTTGAATAAACTAGCAAATGTTAGTAATATTGCAGTTATAAATTATACTTATGGTCGATTTATCAAATCTAGGAATTCAGCATTCAAATGTGCATGTTAATTTATCAAGTGATGCACTTATTCAATTAACACTTGAGACAGATAAGTCCTCCGTCTTATCAGATACTGGTGCATTGATTGTGTATTCAGGTGAGAAAACTGGTAGAAGTCCAAAGGATAAAAGAATTGTTTTAGAGGAAAGCAGTAAAGACAATATTAATTGGGGCGATGTGAATCAACCTATTGACCCTGCATCCTTTAACCAAGCAAAACAGCAAGCGATTGCATTTTTTAATACCTGTGCAGAATTATTTATTGTTGACGGGTATGCGGTATGGGATAAAAAAAATACAATCAAAGTAAGAATCATTTGCACTAAAGCGTATCACGCTTTGTTCATGTACAATATGCTCATTAGACCAACGGAACAAGAGTTAGCTAATTTTGGCACACCAGATTATGTACTTTATAATGCAGGTGCAACCAAGGCAGATACCTCTATCAAAGGCATTAGCTCAAACACCTCTATCCAATTATCATTTGAGCAAAAAGAAATTTTAATTTTTGGAACAGAGTATGCAGGTGAGATGAAAAAAGCAATTTTTTCATTACTCAATTATTTAATGCCATTGAAGCAAATGCTATCTATGCACTGTTCTGCGAATGAGTCGGCGAGTGGCGCATTGAGTTTATTTTTTGGATTAAGTGGTACTGGAAAAACTACATTGTCAGCAGATCCAAATAGAAACCTGATAGGTGATGATGAACATATTTGGAGTGAAAATGGTATTTCAAATATAGAGGGTGGATGTTATGCAAAAGCAATTGATTTAGAGCCACAGAAAGAACCTCAAATTTTTCAGGCAATCAAAAAAGGAACTATTTTAGAAAATGTGGTCTATGATCCGGCGACTAAAAAAGTGGATTACACCAATAAGTCTATTACAGAAAACACGAGGGCTGCATATCCGATTGAATTTATACCAAATGCAAAAATCCCATGTGTAGGTGGCCATCCTAATCATATCATATTTTTAACCTGCGATGCGTTTGGTGTATTACCTCCAATTAGCAAATTAAATGCAGAGCAAGCACAGTACCATTTTATAAGTGGGTATACTGCTAAAGTAGCAGGTACCGAAATGGGTGTAACAGAGCCAGTGGCTACCTTCTCTTCTTGTTTTGGGGCAGCTTTTATGGTATTGAAGTCGACTGTTTATGCGAAATTATTAGCAGAAAAAATTATGCAGCACAATACAAGTGTTTGGTTAATTAATACAGGATGGATTGGAGGCGGATATGGCGTTGGAAAAAGAATTGACTTAAAGTATACAAGGGCAATCATCGATGCCATTCATGAAAATGTATTTGACAATGTCGCTTTTCATACAGAACCTTATTTTAATTTATCTATTCCTGAAACTTGTGTAAATGTGCCGAGTGCTATTTTAAATCCAATAGATGCTTGGTCCGAAAAAGAGGCTTATGAGCAACAAGCTGCTAAATTAAAAACGCTTTTTGACAATAATATTATAAAGATTCAATAAGGTAGGTATCAAAATAATAATTGTCAATCGTAGTTGATTCATTATTGACTCAATAATTGTATATGGAAAAATCAAGAATCGATCTGCCAATTGGAATTACACTAGACCGTTTTATTAAGAGTAATCAAAGTCAATATCCAAATGCTGCAGGTGATCTATCGCAATTATTGAGGGATATTGCCCTTGCCTCAAAAGTCGTTAATAGAGAAATTAATAAGGCAGGCCTTATTGACATTATGGGCTATGTGGGTGTAACGAATACTGGAGGAGACCGTCAACAAAAATTAGATTTACTAGCCAATACAAGATTTACAAGAGCCTTATTAAAAGGAGGAGAAGCCTGTGGTATTGCATCAGAAGAAACAGAACAATTTATTGATTTAAAAAATGATGGTAAATATATTGTTGCCATTGATCCACTAGACGGCTCCAATAATATTGACGTGAATGTATCTATTGGGACTATTTTTTCTATTTATAAAAAACAAACTCCACCAAACGAACCGTTAACAGAAGCTGATTTTTTACAAAAAGGACGTGCACAAATTGCAGCAGGATATATTTTATATGGTGCTTCTACCATGCTGGTATTCACAACAGGGAACGGTGTGAATGGGTTTACTTATGAAACTACATTAGGTGAGTATGTCTTGTCACATCCATCCATGGTATTTAATAATGCGAAAACTTATTTTTCAATGAATGAGGGGCTCAGTTTCGATTTATTAGACAAGGGGGTGACTACATATATCAATGCCTGTAAGGAAAAAAGAATGTCAGGAAGGTATATAGGGTCTTTAGCAGCCGATTTTCATCGTAATTTATTGAAGGGAGGTATTTTTATATATCCAAGAACTAATCAATATCCAAATGGTAAATTGAGGTTATTGTTTGAAGCAAATGCGATGGCTTTATTAGCAGAACAAGCCGGTGGCCTAGCATCTGCAAATGATACAGCTATTTTAGATATACAACCAACTAGTATTCATCAAACTGTTCCATTTTACACTGGTCCAAAAGAAATGGTTTCAGACTTACTAGCACATATTAATCTTTAGCAATTTTTATGAATACATTTTTTGACTATCAAAATATACAAGTAGCAAACTTACCCTTGCATCTTAGAAAGTATATTGTGCCTCAAGACTATGAAAAATATACACCAATAAACCATGCGGTGTGGCGCTATGTAATGCGTCAGAATTATAGCTATTTAAAAAATGTGGCTTACTATCCTTATATACCTGGTTTAAAAAAAGCAGGATTGACCATTGAGAAAATTCCAAGCTTACAAGAAATCAATGATGCACTTAAACTTATCGGATGGGGAGCAGTCACAGTAGACGGCTTTATACCACCGGCAGCATTTATGGAATTCCAAGCATACAGGGTATTAGTAATTGCCGCGGATATTAGACAACTAGAACATATTGAATATACCTCGGCGCCAGATATCATTCATGAATCTGCAGGGCATGCGCCAATTATTAGCGATACTAAATACAATCAGTACTTAAGTTATTTGGGCTCCATTGGAACCAAAGCATTATTCTCTTCTAAGGATTATGCTTTATATGAATCCATCAGATCACTTTCTATTTTAAAGGAAATACCCAATGTAGATCAAAAGGAATTAGCCGAGGCGGAAGCTCTGGTACTATACAATCAACAAAACTTAGGCGCTCCATCCGAGATGGCT
>CAMAQL010000101.1 GCA_945860605.1 Chitinophaga pinensis | reverse complement strand
ACCTTTAATGATTTGGTCAATAAAAATAGGGTTGATTATTTTATAGATATCATCCATGATACCAAATACCTCAACTATACAATAGATGCATTGGCTAAGGAAGCAGGTTTCTCTTCACGTCAACATTTATACAAACCGTTCAAGAAATTTCATGGCGGTAATCCATCTGATATCATGGATGCGATCATTGGATAAAATCCCAAAAATCACCTATAAATATTAATATATTTATATTCATAAATAATTGAATTTAAATGTTTCATATAGGTATTCATCATTATTTGACTCTTTTCTACTCCTATTTGATTTTCAACATGAAACATAGCAAATTGTAGCTTAACCATATTTGTTTTTGTATGCAATTGTTGAAGAAACTTGCCAATTTATTGGTCTCTAAATTTGGTCCCAAAGAGCAAAGAGTAAAATTACTTTTTGATCACCATTTTTTCTCGAATAAGTATTATTTGCACAAGTCTGCCAATAAACAAAATCTTGCACGTATATTAAATATTTCTAATATAGAACTTGACGAACTTACAACCAAGAATTTTGAGATTGGCTTTGATGCCTTAATTGAAATGTATCGTTTTCAGCATTTTTGGGATGAGTTCACCAACCCAGTAAATGCACATTTGCCTATTCAATCCATCATCTCTGTTTGCGGGTTTTCATCAAATCAAGAATTTAATAACCTGATATCAGGTCACAAGGAACAAAGTAAAATGATCCTCAAAAAGGCTTTTGTATAAAGCTTAACCAATAAAATAACTTTTTTATATCCTCTCTTAATATAACGATATGTTTAAAAAAATTCTTTCTTTTATTATTTGGTGTCAACCAATTCTAAAAAAGGAGTGGTATATGACAACAGTTTGTTATTATATGTCGATCCATCAGTGGCAGGGTCCTATAGTACGGGAACCACAGTAAGTGATTTAAGTGCTAACTTGAATCACGGTACTTTATCATCTGTTTCTTATGTAAACACAGGCACTACTCCAAAAAAATTCACTTTTAACGGTACTGTAGGAAGTAATATCAGTTTTGCAACTTCAAAGTTTAACACCACCTATACCGGTAAAACCGTCATTATTGCAGCTAAAATGGATGTCAATTTTAGCACCAACTTATATAGATGTATGTTTGGCTCGACAGGCGGAAATCGTAATTTTAATTTTTATATGTATCATAATGGTACTGGATTCCAGCTCAACTATTCAACAGTCGGAGCTGGAGGGTTAAGTGATGTGTTGCCAGTAGTAACCGGTCAATGGTATGTATTTGCAGTCTCACAGGATGCCAATACTATTAAGTATTATTTAAATGGAAATTTGGTTGGGACACAAACCGGAATTACATTATCACAATACCTTTCAAACACGAACGAAAACATTGGAATCTCCGACAATTTCTGGTTAGGGGATATTGGCACAACCATGATCTATAAAAGAGGGTTGTCTTCTGAAGAAATAATGCAAAACTACCTTGCAATTAAAGCAACCTATTATTAGTATTTCAAGCTCAATTTATTTGCAATTTAGACTCAATAACTGATTTTAAAATATTTGTAAAACATTGATAATCAATGTTTCATATTTAGTTTCATCAATTTTTCTTAGGTTTCTGTCTCAATTTGTTTTTCAAATGTGTTTTTTTAATTTTACATACAAATTATAATATAGTCTCATCCGCCGTATTATAATATTAAAAAAATGTATAATTTGAAAAATGCCCTAACCATATTATTCCTCTTTTTTTGTTTGGGCCTATCTGCTCAAATCAAGATCAGCTATTCTATTGGTGGCATAGGTGGTAATATGAAGACAACCACCTACAGCAACCCTTTGTTGATTTCTGGGGAAAACTGCTTCAATGTCTCCAATGCCTTAAACAAATTCTGGGGTAGCAATACAGGTGATTTTTTCATCAACTGTGTGGTGGATGTTGATTTTATCAAATTCAGCATTAAAATCAACCCTAATCCGGTGATTAATTATGCCACTGTCAAGTTCATCAATAAGCTTCAGAACGAAAGTAAGATGCGTTTGACGGTTTTCAATAATACAGGGCAACCTATGAAGGCTTTTGAAGTAACGCAAGAACAATTTTTATCTGGCTATAGGCTTGATATGTCAAGTCTTCCAAGTGGGTATTATTTCATACAAATTTCTTCTACAAGTCTATTACAGACATTCAAAATATTGAAAAACTAGTTTTACAGATTAAATTATGCTTAATAAATTATTCTTCCCCCTTTTAGTGATTCTTTGTTGCATAGGCAATACGGCATCAGCGCAGATCACACCTGATGGTATCTTATTTCAAGCAGTCGCTAGAGATGCCAATGGCAATGCAGCTGCGGGTAGAACTATTTATGCCAAAGTCAATTTATTAAAAAGCACTGCAACAGGAACTTCTGTGTATGCTGAATCTTTCAAAGTGGTATCTACTGATGATGGTGTTTTTACGATTGTCATAGGTAAAGGATCTAGAATTTCTGGTGTTGCTGGATTGTCTTCTATTGCTTGGAATGAAGCATTGTATTTTGTTAATATTCAAATTGCGATTGAACCTTCTTTACCTACACCAGGTTGGACAGCGGATAACAATTATATGGATATGGGTACTTCTCAATTGTGGACGGTACCTTATGCACTCTTTTCTTCTAAAGCAACTATAGCAGATTCGGCCATGTCTATTAGCACTATTGTGCCAGGTTCAAAAGGTGGAACTGGGGTGAACAATACAGGTAGAACTATCACACTTGGTCAGAACCTAACTTTCAATGGAATCGGTGATATCACTATCACGACTACTGGAGTGAGTAATATTTCACTACCTACCACTGGTTTATTAGCAAACACGCAATATGTTTCTGATCGTATTGGTACAGACACAGTTTCATTATCCAATCGAATCAATGCATTGGTATCCTCCTCTGGCAATTCACTTGCAGATAGCATTAAACTTGTTAGAGCAAAGATGTACAATGACTCTCTTGCCCTATCTACTAAAATAAGGTTAGACTCAACGGTCATCACAGCAAAACTTAGGAATGACTCAACAGCAATTACATTTAAGTTGAGGGGAGATTCAACAGCAATTACAACTAAATTAAGATCAGATTCGACCGACTTGACCACAAAGCTTAAGGCTAAGATATTAATAGATTCAAATGCAATTGCTACGAAACTTAGAAGTGACTCCACGGCAATTACATTTAAGTTGAGGGGAGATTCAACAGCAATTACAACTAAATTAAGATCAGATTCGAGTGCACTAAATAGTAAAATTAATTTAAAAGTCAATATAGCGGATACTGCATTGATGTTGAGTAATCGTTTTGCCAGAGATACAGCATCACTCTCTAATAGAATTAATTTAAAAGTCAATATAGCAGATACTGCTACAATGCTTTTGCCTTACTCAATTAGATCCAACACTTTAGCTGCATCCATAGATGCAGAAAAATTAAGAGCAGAAGCTCAAGAGATACTAAAAGTCAATATTGCTGATACAGGTGCAATGTTATTACCATATGCAATAAGATCCAATACAATTGCTTCTATTGATGCAGAAAAAAGCAGGGCATTAACAGCAGAGGCATTAAAAGTAAATATTGCAGATACATCATTGATGTTAAGTAGAAGGTTTGCAAGAGATACAGCTTCGCTTTCTAACAGAATTAATTTAAAAACAAATATTGCTGACACTGCTGCAATGCTTTTGCCATATGCAATTCGTTCAAATACGATTGCATCCATCAATGCAGAAAAAACTAGAGCAATTGCTGAAGAGGCATTGAAAGTGAATATTGCTGATACC
>CAMAQL010000100.1 GCA_945860605.1 Chitinophaga pinensis | reverse complement strand
GCATCTGCTGCTTCTATCACTCTTCCAGCTTTCACATTACAAAATAATGCAATTTTTCTTTTGATATCATCGTTTAAAGGCTCTTCTGCTCTACATACAATCACATCTGGACGAACTCCTGCTTCACTCAACATACGCACACTATGTTGTGTAGGTTTTGTCTTTAATTCTTTTGCCGCTTTTAAATAAGGTACTAAAGTTAAGTGCACCACCATCACATCCTCCTCTGGTAATTCCCATTGGATCTGTCTCACTGTTTCCACAAAAGGCAAACTTTCAATATCACCCACTGTGCCACCAATTTCTGTTATGACTACATCATACTTTCCATCTTGACCCAATAAAAGCATTCGATGCTTAATTTCATCTGTAATATGCGGCACCACCTGCACTGTTTTACCAAGAAATTCCCCTGCTCTTTCTTTATTGATCACCGTTTGATAGATACGGCCAGTAGTGACATTGTTCGCTTGTGAGGTTGGGGTATTTAAGAAACGCTCATAGTGACCAAGATCAAGATCGGTTTCTGCTCCATCTTCAGTGACATAGCATTCTCCGTGCTCATAAGGATTTAAAGTACCTGGATCGACATTAATGTAAGGGTCAAACTTTTGGATCGTTGCAGTGATGCCACGTGCCTGTAATAATTTAGCTAGAGAAGCAGCAATAATGCCCTTTCCTAAACTACTTGTAACGCCACCCGTAACGAAAATATACTTTGCCATAACTTTAAATTCATCTAATATTGAAAAAGGAATTCCAGCAATAGTTGTCTATTGAGGAGTACCCATTCAAATGGTTTTTAATGCGACCGTCTTTTTTTTGGAAAATTTACTAGAGGTCATACAAAAATAAGCTAAAAAACACCCCCTACAAAATGAATAAAACGGCCTAAACAGTAAATGTTTATAACTGTTATCTAAAAGTGAACATCTTAAATCAAAATAAATTTAATTCTATGAAAAAGACCCTTTATACCTTATTTGCACTGCTTTTAACGGCAAGTTTAATCAGCTGGCAATGGGAAAAAACACAACATCCAACCCTGGACAAAGGCGAAGTAATTGAATGTCTCAATATGGAGACCCAACAGGCCTATCAATTAGAGGCAAGCCAGGCAAAATTTGCCAATCTACATATTGCGCCTGCTGTAGTGAACCCAGCGGATTTATTGGGTACAATTGTGCCATTTAATGCTGCAGATGGGAAGCCAGGACAAGCGTATTTTATTCCTGCTAAAAAGAAATCAGACAAGTGGTTGATTGTGATTCAAGAATGGTGGGGATTGAACGACAATATTAAAGCGGAAGCAGACCAATATTTCAAGGACTTAGGGGATGTGAATGTGATGGCGGTGGATATGTATGATGGTAAAGTGGCTGCTACACCAGATAGCGCAATGAAATTAATGCGTGGTGCAGATATGAATCGAATGGTGGCTTTGATACAAGGTGCTGTAAAACATGCTGGAGCAAAGGCTTCTATTTATAGTGTGGGTTGGTGTTTTGGAGGGATGTGGAGTTTACAAACTGCCATCATTGCTGGACCTCAAGCAAAAGGATCTGTGATGTACTATGGTCGTCCAGAAGCCAATATGGAAAAATTAAAATCGATTCAATGCGATATCATTGGCTTCTTCGGAAATTTAGATCCATCTCCTTCTCCTGCCATGGTGAATACATTTGAAGCCAACATGAAATTAGCTGGTAAAAATTTAACTGCTTATAAATATGAAGCTGGTCATGGATTTGCGAATCCTAGCAATCCTAATTATAATGCTGCTGCTAAAACAGACTCTTATAGTAAAGCAATTGCTTTCTTGAAAGCGCACTAATTTTTTTTAAAAAAACTTAGTTTAAGAGAAAATATACCTATCCCTTGGCTCTCTAAAAACGATCGCTACGGAATAGTATATTTTCTCTTTATCTTTTAAAATAATAAACTAGTATTCCTTACCAGGTACTAAGTAATTAACTACATAATCTTGTACGCCTTCCTCTAAAGTAGAAAAGGGTTTATCATATCCAACACTGCGAAGCTTATTCATATTTGCTTCTGTAAAGTATTGATATTTATCGCGGATATCTTCGGGCATATCAATGAATTCAAGATTAGGCTTTAAACCTTGAGCCGTAAAAGTATTGGCAGCTAAATCATAGAAGGTTCTTGCTTTTCCAGTACCTAAATTATACAATCCATTTTTAGAACTACTCCATTCATGGGATAACATTTGATGCATCATAAAATGGATCACCGCAACTAAATCTTTCACGTAAATGAAATCACGTAATTGTTCTCCATCTTTATATTCTGGTCGGTGACTTTTAAATAATTTGACAACACCTGTTGCTTTAATTTGATTAAAGGCATGGAAAATAACGCTGGCCATTCTAGCCTTATGCCCTTCATTAGGACCATAGACATTAAAGAACTTCAAGCCTGTCCATAAAGGAGGCTGCTCGGTTTGTGCAATTGCCCATTTATCAAATTCATTCTTACTAATACCATATGCGTTGAGTGGCTGTAGTTGATCTAAGATAGTATGGCTATCCTCATAACCATGTTCTCCACTTCCATAAGTGGCAGCAGAAGAAGCATAAATAAACGGGATTTGTTTTGCTGTCGCATATTGCCATAGTGATTTTGAATATTCCAGATTCAATTCCTCGTGAATGGCATAATTAAATTCAGTGGTATCGGTTCTTGCACCTAAATGAATGATGATATCAATTTCATGTTCATCATTTACGAGTTGATCTAAAAAAGCCTGGCGCTCAATCACCTTTGTATATTGTTTTAGCTCCCAGTTTCTTCTTTTCTCCTCTACACCAAAATCATCTACCAATAATAAATCAGTCAACCCATTTTCATTTAAATACTGCACCATCACAGAACCAATAAAGCCTGCAGTACCGGTGATGACTATGGTGGGTTGTTTGGTCATTTATTTTGAAGCTAATTTATTTTCAATAGCAGTATCATAACTATTTTTCCAGCTAGCAATGGTTCCCCAATTTTCACCATCCACAGCGATCGAACCATCTGTTACTTTACCCATCACGGTAAAATCAATATTGAATTGCTTAGCAGCCGCTTCGATACTTGCTAACTGCGTACTTGTACAAGAAACTACCACTCTAGATTGTGCTTCGCCCATCCAGTAAGCATCTTTTCTTAAACTACTTGCATTTGAATTGACTTCAAAACCTTTGTTGTTATAAAATGCGGACTCTAATAATGTAATAATTAATCCACCCTCACTAATATCGTGCGCACTCAATATTGCATGGTCTTTAATGAGTGAAGCCACTAATTGTTGTAAAGTAAATTCTTCTTCTAAATCAAAATGTGGTGCCTGAGAAAAAGCAATACCTTTTAATTTATTTAAATATTCAGAAGAGCCAATATCGTTTCTTTGTGTACCTAATAAAACAATGGTATCTCCGTTATTTTTAAAATCTAAAGTCATTCTATTTTTCATATCCTCAATAATACCCACCATACCAATTGTTGGAGTTGGGAAAACAGGACCATCCGGATTTTGATTGTAGAAACTTACATTACCACCTGTTACCGGCGTATTGAATTTTCTACAAGCAGCCCCCATCCCTTCTACCGATTTTACAAACTGATAATATACTTCAGGATCATAAGGATTACCAAAATTTAAACAGTTGGTTACGCCAATAGGCTCACCACCAGAACAAACAATATTTCTTGCAGCTTCAGCCACAGCAATCATGGCACCTACTTCTGGATTTGCATACACATATTTACTATTACAATCTACTGTCATGGCTAGTGCCTTGCCTGTTCCTTTTGCAATTACGACTGATGCATCACTTGGCGCATTGGTAGAAGTATTTGCAGCACCCACCATGCTATCGTATTGTGT
>CAMAQL010000099.1 GCA_945860605.1 Chitinophaga pinensis | reverse complement strand
CGTGATTGTTTTTGGCACATTCATTATCATGATCAAAATAGGGTTCAGTCATCAAAGTCTTATCCAAAAGTGGATTGCTATGAGTTTGGTCTTGATGATAGGACTAAACTTAATTTTAAATAGTTTCTTTTATCCTCATTTATTAGAATACCAATGGGGGAATGCATTGGCGAAAGTAGCTAAGGTAAAAAAATGGGATATTAAAAAAGCAGCTTTATACAACATCCCAAATAGCAATGCCTTTCATTTTTATGGGCAGCATATTTTCCCTGTCATAAAAGATAGCAGTCAATTAAAAGAAGGACAATGGGTGGTGGCAGATAGCATACCCGCTCAAGCTTTGTTACTAGATTTTCCTAACTCTACTATTTTGTATCAGGGAAACAGGTTCCACGTGACTTTATTGACATTGACTTTTTTAAATCCCAAAACAAGGTCTGAGGAATTGACACCTTATGTATTAATGGAATTAAAAAAATAGTTAGTATTTAATAATTAAACTGGGTCGTATTTTTTGGCGTGGCCAATTCGTAACTTTTTCTAACACTGCCAACGGTGGTATGTATAATATTAATTTGATTTGGATCTATGCCAAATAAGATCTCGCAAAAAATTGTCAATTGTTTTACCTGTTTGACTTCTTTGATTTCAAAATAGCTCCAAGTACTTTCTTTCTGAATCTCATAACCTACAAAGTCCATCTTGTATTTAACCCCACCTGCTTGTAAAGTCAGTTTTTTTTGCATGTACAAGTTGATATATTTATTGGCTTGCTCTTTTTGGTTTGCTTGATTCAAATCTAATTTCACATTGAATTCTTTTTGAATCATTTTCTCTAAGTCATCTGTATAGGTACGCGCACTTATTTCTATTGTGGCGTCTTTTGAATTGTGTTCAATTTCTACCACCGAGATATAGAAGGGGTGCATTGCAGTCAGCATCCAGAGCATCCAATGTTTTAAACCAATCCAAGCCATAGTAGTTTATTTTGTGGTTACAAAGGTCTTCATTAATTTAACACCAGAAAAATTCATTTATGGACGAGCTATTTTTGTATCTAAGACTTGGTTTCAAGCATATTATTGATTTAGGTGGGGTAGATCATATACTATTTGTCTTTGCTTTGACCCTGCGCTATATCTGGTCAGATTGGAAAAAAATATTGATTTTAGTGACTGCTTTTACGATTGGGCACTCTTTAACACTCGCATTAAGCACCCTTTCTTTGATAGATATCCCGGTGAATTGGATTGAGTTCTTAATTCCAGTGACTATTTTAATCACTGCAGTTTCCAATTTTTGGGTTCAAGATTTTGAATTTAAACAACGCTATTCGGCCCATTATGGACTCGCACTATTTTTTGGTCTGATCCATGGGTTAGGGTTCAGTAATTACCTCAAAAGTCTCTTGGGGAAGGAGGATTCCCTGCTAGGACCCTTATTCTCCTTCAATATTGGTCTTGAAATAGGACAAATTTTGATTGTGATGGTGATTTTAGCCCTATCTTATTGTATCTTAGACATCCTTAAAATACCTAGAAAAATGTATATACGGTATGGGTCCTTCATAACGATATTATTATCTTTACGAATGATCATAGATCGATTCGCATCTCTTTAAACCTCGAAAAAGAAAAAACAATGAAGAAATTATTGTCATTCGGGATCATGTGCTTGACTGTATTGACAGTGATGGCGCAAGATATCCGCAACAACCCAGGTTCTAACCATGGAAACAAGTTTGAGCAATTGGGCACTATTTTACCAACGCCAAATGAATACAGAACGGCGAGTGGTGCTCCTGGAACAAAGTATTGGCAACAAAGAGCCGACTACGACATTAAGGCAACTTTGGATGAAAAGAATTTAATGTTGCATGGTGCCGAGACCATTACTTATTTCAACAATTCACCTGATGTATTAACCTATATCTGGTTGCAATTGGATGAGAATGAGCATAGCACAACTAAAAATGCAGGTTACCCAGACGGAAGTTCAATGGGTAGAGGCATGAGTCCAGCAATGATTGATAAATTAGAAGAAGCAAAAAGCGATAATGGATTAGGTGTGAATATTTTAAAAATCACAGACCTATTAGGTGCAAAGTTAAAATACACTGTGAACAAAACAATGATGCGTGTTGAATTGCCAACTGCATTGAAGCCTGGTCAAAAATTTGCTTTCAAAGTGGATTGGAATTATAAAATCACAGATAGATTGACTGTTGCTGGTAGAGGTGGATTTGAGTTCTTCCCAGAAGACGGCAACCACTTATTCACGATGGCACAATGGTATCCACGTTTAGCAGTTTATTCTGATTTCCAAGGTTGGCAGCACCACCAGTTTACTGGAAGAGGTGAGTTTGCTTTGACTTTTGGTAATTATAAAGTGGCCATTACTGTTCCTAGCGACCACGTTGTGATGGCGACAGGCGCTTGTCAAAACTATCCTGCTGTATTGAGCCCAGCTCAATTGGCTAGATGGAATAAAGCACAAACTTCAACTGAACCAGTTGAGGTAGTGACTTTAGAAGAAGCAAAGAAAGCAGAAAAAACAAAAGCAACCACTCAAAAAACTTGGGTGTTCAATGCAGAAAATGTACGTGACTTTGCTTTTGGATCAAGCCGTAAATTTATTTGGGATGCTTTGGCTGCAAATGTAGAAGGTAAGAAAGTAATGTGTATGAGTGCGTATGGAAAAGAGGCGTATGGTTTATACCGTCCTTTCTCTTCTAAAGCTGTGGCGCACACAATCAAATCTTATTCTAAGTTTACGATTCCTTATCCATACCCAGTGGCACAAAGTATTGAAGCATCTAATGGTATGGAATACCCAATGATTTGTTTCAACTATGGTCGTACCGAAAAAGATGGTTCTTATACACAAGCAGCTAAGAATGGTATGTTAGGTGTGATCATCCACGAAGTAGGTCATAACTTTTTTCCAATGATAATTAATAGTGATGAGCGTCAGTGGTCATGGATGGATGAGGGATTAAATTCATTTGTTGAATATTTGGCGGAGGAATTGTATGATAATAAATTTCCTTCACGTGGTGGACCAGCTTGGACCATTGCGGATTATATGCGTTTGCCCAAAGATCAATTAGAGCCAATCATGACGAATAGTGAAAATATTATTCAGTTTGGTCCGAATGCTTATACAAAGCCTGCAACAGCAATTAATATTTTAAGAGAGACGATTATGGGACGTGAATTATTTGATTATGCATTTAAAGAATATTCAAGAAGATGGGCATTCAAACACCCAACACCTGCAGATTTGTTTAGAACAATGGAAGATGCAAGTGCAATTGATTTGGATTGGTATTGGAGAGGATGGTTTTACAGCATCGATCCTGTAGATATTGCTATTGATACTGTAAAACATGCAGTGTATGACGCCTCAATAGTAGCTCCAGCAGCTAGATCAATGGGACCAAGAGGTTTGTCAAGACCAGAAGTGAATAGCTTTGAGGATATTTCAAAAATTAGAAATAGAAACGATAAGTCCATTGTTTTTTTAACAGATGCAGACACCACTTTACGTGATTTCTATTGGAGATATGACAGAGGATTAGAGCCTTATGATTCAGTGACTAAACAACCAGCAATGGCCATGCCTGCAGCTGAAGGTTTAACCGATGCGGAGAAAGCAAAATATGCAAGTGCAAATTTATATGAAGTAAGTTTCCTTAATAAAGGCGGACTAGTGATGCCAATCATCCTTGAATTTACTTTTGAAGATGGTACTAAAGAAACACAACGTTTGCCAGCACAAATCTGGAGAAAGAATGAGAACAAAGTAACAAAAGTGTTCTTGACAAGTAAGAAAGCGGTGTCGATTCAATTAGATCCAATGCGTGAAACTGCTGACATTGATGAGAGCAATAACAAATGGCCAAATGTAGCTGCGCCAAGTAAATTTGCCTTATTCAAGTCAAAAGGTTTTTCTAGAGGTCAATCAATTGGATTGTCTCCAATG
>CAMAQL010000098.1 GCA_945860605.1 Chitinophaga pinensis | reverse complement strand
AGGATGGTATGCCAGCTTGGCAAATTTGGAATATCAACACCAGCTATCAGCCAACTAAAAAACTGAATCTAAGTTTTCAAATCGAAAACATCGCCGACCTAAATTATAGATACTTCGCGAGTGGGATATCTGCTTTGGGTAGAAATTATATTGTAAGTTGTAAATATTCTTTTTAGCGAATCAGTGCTCCAACATTGCTAGAGAATATTTTAACGGCAATGGCTATAAGAATGACACCAAAAAATTTACGAACGGCTAGTAAGCCTCCAGGCCCTAGTAAACGTTCAATAAAATTAAGCGATTTTAAAACTGCGTATACAATAACTAAGTTTATAAGAATACCCAGTGCTATATAAAGTTCATCATAGTTGGCTTTTAAAGACATAATGGTTGTCAGGGTTCCGCTTCCGGCAATAATAGGAAAGGCAATAGGTACCACAGCACCAGACTGTGCATTTTTATCGCCCTTGAAAATTTCATGGCCCAAGACCATTTCAAGTCCTAATAGAAAAATGACAATAGAACCACCTACGGCAAATGATTTGACATCCAAGCCTAACAATTGTAAAAAAGGTTTACCTAGGAATAAAAACAAGATCATAAGCGCACCTGAAATAAGAGTCACTTTAAGCGATTTTATAGCGCCCGATTTTTCTTTCATGGCAATTAATAGTGGAATTGAGCCCACGATATCAATGACTGCAAATAAAGTAAATACGATTGTAAGTAGTTCATCTATTTTAAATCCCATAAAAAAAGCTTTGTATGAAGATACAAAGCTTTTTTAGATTTACTAAGCCATTAAAATGATCAAGATGACAATTGTTATATTGTTAACAGTAAAATTTTAATTTAAACGTATCCCAAATTGAACTATTCTGCCAATAGCATTATATCCATTGACTTCACTGAAATTATCGTTGAGCAGATTTTGGCCATTTGCAAACAATACCAAGCGCTTATTCCACTTGTATTGTAGATGCGCATTCAGTAGTGTATAATAACTCAAGGTCACGTCCGGTTTAGCATAGCCTCCAACGTCCTTGCGTTCACTAATGAATCTTCCAGTAATTGTTGCATTCCATTTGCTGTTGATGATATAATTCCATTGTGCGTTCAAGCTGTGTTTTGGGCGCTTTAATAAATAGTTGTACGTAATGGTATCCGTTGTAGTGATCCTGTTTTGATTGGTTTCTTGCCCATTCATTAAAGTGTAGTTCAATGAAAACTGGTGCTGCTCGGTGATAGGATGTTGAATTTCAATTTCTAAGCCATTCACTTTTTGTTGGATAAAATTGAAAAAATTATAGTCTATATAATTGTAGTCAATACCATTTTTAATATTTCTGTTGTAGTAGACGGCTCTAGCAAATACTTGCCCTTTCCTAAATGAAATACCCAGTTCAGTATTGAAAGAGGCTTCTGCTTTTAATTGGTCATTGTAACTCAGCTGATAAAGTGATGGCGCCTTAAATCCTGTAGATACACTCGCTATCAATCTTACTTGATCGTTGATTGCATAAGATGGATTGAATGTAAAGGTTTGGTTATTGCCAAAACGATTGTGGTTATTGTATCTAGCCCCTAATTCGAGCAACCATTTTTTTGCATCATCATTAACTAAGACCGATGTATACAAGGCATTCTGTAATTGAAAGGTATCTTTAAACACATCATTGTAAGGGCCATATTGACTAATAGATGCATAGGTTTGATTGTAAGACCCGTATCTAAAATCAGTACCTACAATCCATTGTACATTTTTATGAATTGGAGTCGATAAAAAAGCGTCTGCAAAATGTGTATTACCTGCATACTGATTGTTTTCATAAATCAAGTAAGTCTTATCTGCACTGTCATTTAAATAAGTCCTGTCCTGTGTGGTGAACTGATATTGTAATTGAAAACTTGTTTTTGACTTTTTATATTTTAACACTAAGCCACTCATGGTGGTGGCGTTTTTAAACTCATTGTCTTTTTCATCTTTAAAGCCACCATAATCTATTGCAGCATTATAAGCAGTCTTTCTGCTAGACAATTGTACATTCCAAAGCGTGTCAATTTGGTATTTTGCTTTTATAAAAAAGCTATTGTTTTGATAGCTATCCTTGTCAAAGTTGGCTTTGTTGGTGATATCCTTGGCAGAAGAAAATCCATCTGCATTTTGACTTTCAAATCCAATGGTATAGTTCAACTTATTGATACTACTATTGAACTGCAAATTACCTTGTTTAGTGCCATAACTACCGTAGCTTAATGCACCAGTCACGAGGGGTGTGCCTTTTGATTTTGTAATGATGTTAATCACGCCACCAATCGCATCCGATCCGTAGAGTGTGCTTTGTGCCCCTTTTAGAATTTCAATGCGTTCCACTTGATTCAGTGGCACTAAGTTTAAATCAAATTCATTGCTAATCATAGAAGGATCACCAACGGGCGCGCCATCTAATAAAATCAAGGTTCTTCCAGAAGCTGCACCACGCATATAAATACTGGGAACAGTGCCTAAATTACTTAAGGTACCTGGCAAGCTTAAGCCTGCCTGCTCATTCAATACTTGTGCAATGGTTCTGCCAGCATTTTGTTGAATTTGAGCAGCAGTAATCACGGTGATGACTTTGCTTGTACCATTTTGTTTCTGCTCAATTTTATTGGCAGTGACAATGACATCCTCCAGCTGTGTGGGGTTTGAACTTTTTTGAATGCTGTCTTTTTGTTGCCCAAAGACGAGGCTTGTGGTGGCGATAAGGCACACCGAGAGCGTGATGATTTTTTTGCTCATTGTTTTGTTTTTTGAGTGAACAATGAGCTTCCTGGAGAAAGAGAACCATAATTGATTAAGGAGTCTTCAGAGATAGTCGTAAGAGATTAGCATCTTAAAAATAAATGCATACCCTCTTTATATCTTCCGGCCTTAATTTTTTTACAATCCTTGCTTTTTACCCGAAAGCTGTTGATTTTTTAAACTAGGCAGGTCTTCTGGCTCGTTCTTCTCAAAGTCATCCTTCCCAAATTACTTCAGTGGATTTGACTTAATGCTTACGCATCGAACTTACAGCTACGGGAATAGCTCCTGGTTTCAACAGGATTCCCTTTTAATCATTTGCATGAACCTAATCAAGCACAAACTTATTCTCTTTTAAAATAGCTTCTTCATTTAATTATCAACCCTTTGTTGAAAACTCCCAATAAGTTGATATATTTATATTTAAGAAAAGTGTAATAGCATTTCATATGAGTAGCAAAGCAAAACAAAGCATCAATTTTTTTAGCTTAACCATGATTGTGGTAAGCTTAGTGATAGGGATGGGTATCTTCAAAACTCCAGCCACCATTGCTGCTAAGTCTGGCACGCCACTCATTTTTTTTAGTGCTTGGATCATTGGTGGGATCATCGCCTTATTTGGTGCATTAACTTATGCGGAGATTGGACAAAGGTTGCCTGTCATGGGCGGTTATTATAAAGTGTTTGCGCACTGTTACCATCCTGGAGTTGGATTTACTATTAATGTCTTAATCTTAATTAGCAATGCAGCTTCTTTAGCTGTTGTCGCTTTGATTGGCGCAGATTATGTAAGTGATTTATTATTCGGGAGGCCATCTGGCACTTTATTTAATATTGGTGTGGCTTCCTTTTCGGTCGGGCTATTTTATATCGTTAATTTATTAGGATTAAAAACAAGTAGTCGGACGCAGAATGTGTTGATGGTTGTAAAAATTAGTTTGATTTTATTACTCATCACTTCCTTGTTTAAAGGAGTGAGTGTGGCACCACACGGTTTCAATGATGGTAAAGTATATGTGTATGATGGTAGCAATGGTATGCTACTTTTACTAGTGAGTTTAGTGTCGGTATTTTTTACTTATGGGGGCTATCAACAAACTATCAATTTTGGCGCAGAGGTAAGTTCGGCTAAAACAATGCAAAGGGGTATTGTGATTGGTATTTTACTCGTTTTATTTTTATACTTAGCAATTAATTACACTTATGTAAAAGTAATTGGCTTTGATAATATTAAAAATGCCAATGCCATTGGCTCGCTTTTATTTGAAGCCTGGTTTGGGAAATTGGGTGCCAAAGTATTTGATTTTGCGATGGTCTTAAGTGTGCTCGCTTACGTGAATGTTATTTTAATGAGTAACCCTAGGGTGATGTATGCGATGAGTGAGGATAAAGTATTGCCTGCTGT
>CAMAQL010000097.1 GCA_945860605.1 Chitinophaga pinensis | reverse complement strand
ATTACCTTGGTTCCAAAAGTATTGGAAGCCTATGGTTTCAAGAATGTACATATTGTAGAGGAGCAGGCTACGCCAGATGGTAATTTTCCAACTGTGGCCTATCCAAATCCGGAGGAAAGTGAGACAATGCGTATTGGCCTAGAAAAAGCAAAGGCATTGAATGCGGATATCCTTTTGGGAACCGACCCAGATGCAGATAGAGTTGGCATAGGTGTAAAAAATCATAAGGGAGAGTGGGTCTTAATGAATGGCAATCAAACTGCTGTCTTGGCATTTGCCTATATGATGGAGGCCAGAAGAGCCAAAGGTATTGCTGCGCCAAACGATATGGTGGTTACAACCATCGTTACAACCGAGATGATCAATGAGGTAGCTAGACAAAACAAAGTGAATTGCTACAATGTGTTGACAGGTTTTAAGTGGATTGCTGAATTGGTAAAAGAAAAAGAAGGTAAAGAAAATTATATCATTGGGGGAGAAGAGAGTTTTGGCTTAATGATTGGAGATCAAATCAGAGATAAAGATGCAGTGAGTGCAGTGGCTTTATTGTGCGAGATGGCAGCCTATGAAAAAAGCAAGGGCAGGTCTTTGTTCGATAAAATGATTGAATTGTATATGCAATATGGTTTCTATTATGAACACTTAATTAGCATTACTAAAAAAGGCATGAATGGGCAGCAAGAAATTGCAGCGATGATGGAAGGCTTTAGAAATCAACCTCCAACTGAAATTGCAGGAAAGAAGGTGGTTATATTATTGGATTATCAGCTACAAGTAAATACGAATTTGGTTACAGGTGTTCAAACAAATATACCATTACCAAAAAGTAATGTATTGCAATTTGTAACCGAAGATGGCACAAAAATTTCTGCTAGACCGAGTGGCACCGAGCCGAAGATTAAATTTTATTTTAGTGTCAATGCAGTTTTACCAAATAGGGAATCATTTGATGAGGTCTATGCATATTTGCAAAACAAAATTAACCACATTATTGCAGCTATGCAGTTAAACTAAATCAAGCATGCGAAAATTAGAAGATGCTTACCTGCATAAAGGATTGCGCAAGCAATTAGTAGAGGTATTAAGAACTAAAGGGATCACTGATGAGCAGGTCTTAGAAGCCATTGGCTCTATTCCTAGACATTTCTTTTTAGACTCTGCATTTGATAGAATTGCCTATGAGGATCGTGCATTCCCTATTGCTGCAAACCAAACTATTTCGCAACCCTACACGGTGGCCTATCAAACACAGCTGTTGCAAATTAAACCCGGTGAAAAAGTACTAGAAATTGGCACTGGAAGTATGTATCAAACCACGGTACTAGCTGCGATGGGTGCTAAAGTATTTACGATTGAGCGACAAAAACAACTTTTTGATCTAACCCCCTTTTATATTTTCATACAACAGTATCCAGATATCCATTTTAGTTTCGGTGATGGGTTTGAGGGATTACCTGAGCTCGCGCCATTTGATAAAATTTTAATTACCGCCGCAGCACCTATCGTACCAGAAAAATTATGGGCACAATTAAAAGTGAATGGCAAAATGATCATTCCATTGGATGAGGAAGGCGCAGAACAAAGGATGTTGCGATTAACTAAGAAAAAGGATGGAAAAGAAAAAAGAGAATCCTTTGAGGCATTCTCTTTTGTTCCTATGTTAGAAGGTAAAACTTCTAAATAAATATTGTTTTTCTTATTGTTGCATTTGATCCATTCCGCCACTTCCTTCTTGCATCTTAGTACTTTTTCTTCTTAATAAATTCACATCGAATTTACCAAATCGGTAAGAGAAGTTCAATCTAAAGAATTGTTGGTCTCTTGTTCTAATTACATTTTGCGTAAAGTATAAACTTTCTGAATAAGTCTGAATCACTCTTGTTCTAAATACGTCACTTGCACTCAAGGTCAATGATGCTGTTTTGCCACCTTTTAAGGTCCAGTCTTTTCTAATAGCTAAGTCAAATTCATAGTTCGGAAAATTGTATCCTTGAGCTGTAGATTGTGGTCCACCAAATCCACCACCACCTCCAAATCCACCGCCGCCTCTTCCACCACCACCACCACCGGAGTTGCCTCCTGGAGGCAAGATTGTCTTGGCTTGGTATTGTCCACTAAATTGAAGTGATAAACCTTTTACAAGTTTAAAATTATTATTCATTTTGCTAAACCAGCTCGTTAAGTTGTTGTTCACATCTTGACCAGGAATGGACGCCTCGATTTCTGATCTAAATAAGTTAAAACTTAAATTGATATCCCACCATTTTGTAAGTGTGGTTTTATTACTTAATTCCAATCCATATACTTTTGAGGTGTTCGCATTGATAAATGAACTATAAAATGCGCTATCATTTGTAATTGGATTAATGTCTTTATAAATATAATTTGTAATTAAGTCTGTGCTGTATTTATAATAAACTGTAGCCAATAAATTAGAACCTTTTTTATACACATTATTATACGCCATTTCAAATGAATGTGTGAATTGTGGCTTTAAGTTTGGATTTCCAATTGCAATATTTAAAGGATCAGAGTAGTCTGGGAAAGGTTGTAACTGAAATGGATTGGGTGCATTAATTCTTTTAGAGTAATTAAACTGCACATCATTTTTGTCATTCAATTTATAGCTAATAAAGGCACTTGGGAATAATGAAATAGGCAGCTTGATGATTGATTCTAATGAATCCTGTCCTTGCTTATTCAATACATTCACTATGTATTGTCTATTTTCAACCCTAAGTCCAACTTGGTAACTTAAATTATCTTTTTTCCCACCAAAATTGGTATAGGCCGCTAAAACGCGTTCATTGAATTTTAATTGATTACTGATACTGTTCAGAAGTATCTCTTTCCCGTCAATAATTCTAAACTGATCTCTGTCGTTAAATTCATCTCTATTATTCATTCTAACACCAGCCTCAAATTTCAAATTATTTTTGAAAATACGTTCGTAATCAATATTGGAAGTATAGTTTTTATTTGTTCCTGCTCCAATTGTTCTTTGATTTAAAATACTAGACTTTATAAGTGAATTATTGTCACTATTGCTTTCATTGTAATTAAAGTCTGCACTCAATTCGTGACCTGTTTCTGCAAACAAGTGCTTGAAACTTGCTTGAGTACCTTTATTTAAGAATGAAAAAATTGAATTATTGTCAAGTTTTATATTATTATCTCTGTTGACGCCATTAAATATGGAGTCGATGGTTTGAGTGGATGTATTTCCGAAATCTCCTTTTACGATATTTCCAAAAATGGAGAAAGTGTTTCGATTGTCAATCAAGTAATCAAATCCTGCTCTGTAAAAAGCAAATTCGCTTAAACCAATATTGTCTGTATAAGTACTAATACTTGTAGGAGTAGGAGTTAGTAAGATATCTCTCACATTATCAATCGTACTAATTGATTTACTATTTCTAATATTCGCACTTGCCGAAAAGTTAATTTTACTGCTTCTTAAATTCAAGTCACCGCCAGCATTGATTTTACCACGCATATCTACGCCACCTCTTAAACCACCATTATATCCATTCTTTTTATTCTTCTTTAATACGATGTTTAAAATACCAGCATTACCACCTGATGCATCGTATTTGGCAGAAGGATTAGTGATAATTTCAACTCTGTCAATGATATCAGAAGGAATTTGATCCAAAGTCAATGTCGTTGGACGATTGTCAATTAATAAAGTAGGTGTGGCATTTCTTAATGTGACATTACCGTCTATGTCTACATTTAAATTAGGAATATTTTTCATTACTTCTACTGCAGTTTGACCTGTACTTGCCAAGTTCTTGTCTACGTTGAAAATTTTTCTATCAATCCCCATTTCAAATTGTGGCTTAGCAGAGCTTGTTACAGTGACGCTTTGTAATTGATTTGGGTCTTCCTCTATTTTAATATTACCTAAATCTTTGTCGACCAAGGCCATCATGTCTTGAGGGTTACCACCTGGCTTCAGGTTAAAGCTAATTTGCTTTTCATATTTTTTATACCCAACACCAGTGATGACTAATTTAAAATTACCCATCACAGATAATTGATCAAAACTAAAATCACCATTATTAGCAGTGATCATAGTGGCTAAAGTCACTTCACTTGCTTTTTTGGTGGCAGGATCGAATTTGCTTCCTTTTAATTGAACGGTAGCGCCATCAACCCCTTTTTTATTGGCATCTACGACTTTCCCGTAAAAATGCCCCATATTCATGCTTCCACCAGCAGCGCCAGCGGGGCGTCCAGTTGGAATTTGAGCAATTAAAGTAACTTGAATCAATAGAGCGCTAAAAAGTATCGTGATTTTTTTCATATATGTATTTGTGGTCATTTAGACCTTGTATCTTGCTTTCTGTTTAACCAATAACACAAAATTCGCAGTAAAGTTTAAAGAAAGGTGCTTGTAAAGTATAAGCGGTTAAATAAGAGGAAGGATTAATGCAATGACGGCG
>CAMAQL010000096.1 GCA_945860605.1 Chitinophaga pinensis | reverse complement strand
CCCATATCACCAATTTATTATTAGCTGGGTGCACAGACGAATTAGACGCTAAAAACGAAGCCTATAAGGTTTTTGAATGTGCTGGTGCTGTTGAAACTGTGGTGTTTGCGAATCGAATCATTGAGACCAAGCAATATGACTGCGTGGTGGTGATTGGTGCAATCATTAAAGGAGATACGGATCATTACGAATATGTTTGTCAATATGTGACCCAAGGCTTTGCAACCATTGCTGCAACAAAATTAACACCAGTGATTTTTGGTATTTTAACCACTCAAAACGAAGCATTGGCTTATGAGCGTGCTGCCATTGATAAGATGAATAAGGGACAAGAATTTGCGAAGACTGCGATGGAGATGATTGAATCCTTTAAATCTTTATAGTTACACACTTCATTCATCTTGTTGCTATAAATTATAGCGGAGCAAAATTATTTCACTTGTTCATATAAGTGATTGATTAAGCCATCGGCCAATCCAATTTTTGGAACACGAATTTCATCTATATTGGCCCATTTCATGGTATATGCGTATATGTTCAATGCAGGGACAATGACATCTGCTCTGTCTCTTTTTAAAAGATAAGTGTGCATTCTTTCCTCCACAGTCATTGGTTCTAAAACTCTATGAAATTCTCTAATCACTTCAATAGGTATACTCTTTAGATTTTTTGAATTAATCATGGAGTATATTTTATTGATATTGCCTCCAGATCCAATGGCCACCAATTTAGGATAGGTTCTTCCAATCTCTTTTAATGTTTGCTTTAGATCTTCCCAAACAGCATCCTCCACTTTGTTTGTCAAAATACGAACGGTACCAATATTGAAAGATTTTTGAAAAGCGACTGCAGACTTATGAAATAGGGTTACTTCTGTACTTCCACCGCCTACGTCAATATATAAATAGCTCTTATTAGCGTCTAATAGTTCGGCGATATGGTTTTCATAAATAATTTCAGCTTCTAAATCACCTGATATGACTTCTAGTTTTATGCCTGTATCCGCTTTAATTTCTCTGATAATTTCCTTTGAATTACTAGCGTCCCTCATGGCACTAGTAGCACATGCAATATAATGGTCTACCTCATACACTTTCATTAATGCACTAAATGCATCAATAGTATTTATGAGCATCTTTTTTTTCCTAAATCCTATATAGCCTTTTTCAAATACATCAAAGCCCAGTCTAAGCGGAATGCGAATTAGATTTAATTTACTAAATTCTACTTCAGATTCATGCTTAACGACTTCGCAAATAAGTAACCTTGCAGCGTTACTGCCAATATCAATTGCTGCTAAAATCAATTTATTTTATCTTTTACCTTTTAAAAATTTGTAAGTCTCCTCCTGAGATTTAAAAGAAGTTGCTTTGACCGAAGGTACATATTTATTGCTTAATTCGCCATCCAAGATTCTTGCTTTTTGATTGTCTTTCAATTGAATGTTGATGATATCAATCAATTCTTTTTTGATGACTGGGTCAATAATTGGGACAGCAACCTCAATTCTATGATCTAGGTTACGAACCATCCAGTCTGCACTAGATATAAATACTTTTTGATTACCCTTATTATTAAAAATAATCACCCTAGCATGCTCTAAATATTGGTCTACAATACTTAATGCATTTATTTTTCCTGCATTTTTTTCATTTGTACGCTTGAGTGTTAGAATCCCTCTAATGATTAGATTTACTTTTACACCAGCTTTCACTGCTTTATATAAAGCGTCTAATAAAATAGTATCAGTCAATGAATTTAATTTGACTGTAATAGAAGCGACATAACCTTTTTTTGCAATTTGAATTTCATTTTCAATAAGACTCAACAAGCCAGATCGCATGTTGATTGGAGAAATCAATAAATTTCTCATTTTAGCAATTGGCTTGTCACCTTGTTGCCAATTCGCCAAGTAATTAAAAATTCTGTTTGCCTCGTTCATTAAAGTCACATTCTTGGTCATTAAACAATGATCCGCATATATTTTGGCGGTTTTCTCATTTAAATTACCGGTACTAATGAATCCGTATTGTACTAATTTATTCTTCACTCTTTTCTGAATCACACAAAGTTTTGCATGCACTTTCATATTCGGTATACCCACAAGAACAGTAATACCTTCTTCCTCCATGATTGTTTTCCACTCTAAATTGGCTTCCTCGTCAAATCTTGCCTTTAATTCTAAAAAGACCGTCACCTTCTTCCCATTTCTAGCAGCATTGATCAAGGCATTGATGACTTTTGAATTGGACGCTAAACGGTAGGCTGTGATTTTTATAGAGATAACAGTATCGTCCATAGCAGCTTCGCGTAGCATATCAATTACGGTGTCATAACTATGGTAAGGAAAATGCAACATGATATCCTTTTGCATCATCATATCAAATACCATCACTTTTTTCTTGAATGCAGGATGGATAAATGGCCTTGGTCTATTATAGTTTGGCTCTTTTATGACATTTGGGAAATCCATAAAATGCCTGAAATTGTGTATGTGTCCTCCTGGAATGATACTGCTTTTGCGGTTTAAGCCTAGTTTCTTAATCAGGAATTCAAGCATTTCTGGATTCATATCTTTTTCATATACAAATCTTACTGGCTTGCCTTTTCTTCTGTTTTTAATCCCTTTTGAGATCTTATCAATAAAATTCAAGCCTACTTCCTGGTCTAAATCAATCTCAGCATCCTTTGTAATTTTAAATACATGTGCATCAAATTGGTTGAACTTAAAATGAGAGAAGATGATTGGTAAATTAAATTCAATTAAATCCTCTAATAACATGATCGTTGTAAATCCGTTCTTAGATGGCAATATGATGAATCTTCCCACCGACCTTGATGGCACTTCGATTAAGGCAAATTTTTGTTGGTAGGCGTCATTTTTATTCCCCATCACAATAGCCAAATACAAACTCTTATCTCTCAGATAAGGCAATTGAGGTAGGTTTTCAATCATTAAAGGGATGATATCATGACGCACTTCGTTGTCAAAATAGGTTTTTACAAATTCCTTTTGTTCTGCATTGAGTTGTTTATTGTCCACCATCAGCACTTTATTGGCCTTCAACTCCTTTAATATATTTTGCCAGATTCGGTTGAATTCGTTTTGTTGTCTCAATACCACGCTTTGGATCTCATCTAAAATAGCCTGAGGAGAAGCAATCAGGTCCATATTGACACCACTCTTTTTATCTATATATTCCACCATTCTTTTTAATGTCGCAACGCGGACTCTGAAAAACTCATCTAAATTATTAGAGAAAATACCTAGAAATCTTATTCTTTCTTGTAATGGAACAGAACTATCGTTTGCTTCTTGTAATACACGAGCATTAAAACTAAGCCAACTAATATCTCTTGGGATGTGCTTTTGCTTCATAAAGACTTGATTGTAAAGGATAAAACTACAATATATGTATTTTTCATAGACTTGCTTAACAATAAATTAATATTAATATAATACATAGGGCACAATTTGTTTACATAGAACTACGTATTTTGTTTAAACAAGCACTCATGAATAAACGCCCCTTAGATGTATGTGTAATTAGTGATATTCATTTAGGCACATTTGGCTGCCAAGCCCATGAATTACTTAATTACTTAAAAAGTATTGAACCTAAGACCCTTATTTTAAATGGCGATATTATTGATATCTGGCAATTTAACAAGCGCTATTTTCCTGCAAGCCATATGGCGGTCATAAAACGTATTTTTAGCATGGCTAGTAAAGGCACTAGAGTGGTCTATATTACTGGTAATCATGATGAAGCTTTAAGAAAATATGCCAATTTTGAAATGGGAAATATACAATTGACCGATAAAATTGTATTTGAAATCAATGGCGAAAAAAATTGGGTTTTCCATGGGGATGTATTTGATAGAACAACCAAAGGTGGTGCTAAATTATTAGCAAAATTGGGTGGCTATGGCTATGATTTATTAATCTTGATCAATAGTGCTGTGAATTATTTTTGTACGCTTCTTGGACGTGAAAAAATGAGTATCAGCAAGCAGGTTAAAAATGGCGTAAAGAAAGCCGTTTCATGGATCAATAATTTTGAGCAAACAGCGGCAGAATTGGCGATAGAGAATGGGTATAAATATGTGATTTGCGGACATATTCATCAACCACAACACCGTGTTGTGACGACTGATAAAGGTAGTGTCACTTATTTAAATAGTGGTGATTGGATCGAAAATTTAACCGCATTAGAATATGCAGATAAAAACTGGACATTATACCAATATGATCCTAACCAATTTGAGAAAGTAGCATCAAAAAAACTGACTAAAATAGTTAATTTACAAGAAGAGCTTACTGTATTAACCAACGAAGTAGCATTTCAAGTATCTATCTAATGAATATCCTTTACGCAGTTCAAGGTACTGGGAATGGTCATATTAGCAGAGCCATTCAACTCTATCCATTTTTAAAAACATATGGCAATATTGACTTCTTCATTAGTGGATCTAATGCTGAT
>CAMAQL010000095.1 GCA_945860605.1 Chitinophaga pinensis | reverse complement strand
CCCGTTTTACAAACCATGCATTGTATGCGGACGCAGAAAATTATTTTAATCCCGCATCGATGGTTAAAATGCCCCTTGCTTTTTTAGCATTGGAAAAATTATATGAATTGAACCAACCCGGTGTAAACAAATTCACAACAATGCAATTTGATAGTAACTATCAAAGACAAGTGGCCATGATTGCCGATTCAAGTGCACAAAATAAAAAACCCTCCATTGCGCATTTTATTAAGCGTGCGTTTTTGATATCTGAAAATGATCCCTATAATCGCTTATATCAATTTATGGGTCAAGGACCAACCAATCAAAAACTACAAGCAAAAGGGTATAGCAGTACAAAGATTACAAGACAATTTATGGGTTATACAGAAGATCAAAATAGACATACCAACGGGGTTGGTTTTATAGATGAAAAAGGGCTCCCTATTTTAAAGCTCGCTCCTCAATACAATAAAGACAGTTTTCAATTTGGAGCGCCTATTTTAATTGGTGATGCACATTGGAATAGCAAGGACGAAGTAGTGAAAGCTCCCTTTGATTTTACACGCCATAATAATATATCCTTAGTTGACATGCAAAAAATGTTGCAGTCGGTTATATTTCCAGCTTCGATGCCAAAACAAAATAGATTCAATATGTCCGAATCGGACAGGTTGTTTTTATTACAATACTTATCACAGTATCCTTCGGAAACTAATTATCCAAAATATGATAGCACTCATTTTTACGATAGTTATGTGAAATTCTTTTTTCAAGACAGCACCCATACCATGCCAGAGCATATCAGGGTTTTCAATAAAGTTGGATGGGCTTATGGATTCTTAACAGATGTATCTTATGTGTTGGATACTAAGAATAATATTGACTATATGCTCTCTGCTACTATTTATGTGAATAGTGATGGTGTGGTGAATGATTCAAAATATGATGAAGAAGCTGTTGGCTTTCCTTTTTTAAATCAAATTGGCAAAGCGTTTTATCAATACGAATTAGAACGCCCTAGAAAATTTAAACCAGTATTAAAAAACCAGGTGAAGCAATACGAAAAACGCAATCCAAAAGATACTAGGCCTAGCATTTTAAATGCCGACAACTAAGCTCTCCTGGATTGCGTCTTTATTATAAAGTTCCAAAAGGGTCTACCAAATAGCACCCATCCCTAATTCCCACAATTGCTTGTTCAATGCAGGAATAGCTTCATTTTTTAATTTTAGTCCTCTTGCTTTTAATTTCTCCCACTCAGCAGTATATTCTTTCAATAAATCTAAGTTTGGTTGATTCACTTGTGGAATATCACTCTCTGTTTGATTTAGTAAGAACATATAGTTTGCTGTGAATTTATTCGGGAAATTTTCAACATCATCATATGCGGTAGATTTTCTTTGAATCATGTCTTCGTCCCATGCTTTTAAATTAACAATTAAGTCAACTGCATTTTGTTTTAAGCTTGCATATTGCGCACCATTATAGTTGGCGTCAGATTTTAATTTTTTAACCAATGCTTCGATGTGATTGCTATTGTCATTTAAATTGTTAACCATTTGGTGCATTTCGGTTACTGTATTTTCCATCAAACGCATCAAATTATCATACTCTTGGTATTCACTTGCCGAAGTGCTAAAGTTTGGATTGGCCTGAATGACACCTGTTGTGCTTGCAACCATTTTTCCACCTGCCATTAAACGAATGCTATAATTACCAGGGATGGCTTTGTGGCCACTAAAACTACTTTCAATATATACATTTGGTATTGCAGTAGTGGTTGCGTGACGAAGGTTCCATACAAAACGATTCAATCCTTTGTCCTTGCTTAATGTTGGATCTTTTCTTGGAGCCCCATCATAACGCTTATAATTTTCGTCTGCTTTAGAACTAAAGCGACGCACTAATTTACCAGATGCATCACTAATTTCCATACTCAATTCAACCCCATCTTCCATCTTAGGCAATTGATAATATAAGACCAAGCCCGTTGCAGGATTGACCCCCGCTTTTGATTTAGCACCTGTAAAACTAGCGTCGTTATCATCCATTTCGCTGCTGCCCAATACCAATTGGGTGGCATCTGGCGTGTATATTTTTACCGTACTTGTATCTGCTTTATATGCTCGAATTAAATTCAAGTCATCTAATATCCAAAACGATCTACCCGAAGTTGCCGCAATTAAATTATTTTGGTGCACACGTAAATCTGTAATAGGTGTAATTGGTAAATTTAATTGGAAAGGACTCCAGCTTTTACCACCATTGTTAGATATGTACACGCCTAGTTCTGTACCTGCATATAATAAGTCTTTAACAACATTATCCTCACGCACTACTCTTGTAAATGCATTGTTTGCAATGCCCGTATTTATTTTTGTCCATGTGGTTCCATAATCAGTGGATTTATACAAACCAGGTGTATGGTCATTGAATTTATACCTTGTAGTTGCAATGTACACTGTTGCTTTATCATGTGGAGATACTTCAACCGCATTGATTAAACATTCTGCTAAACCTGCTGGTGTAATATTTTTCCAATTCGCACCACCATCTTTTGTTATGTACACATAACCATCATCGCTTCCTGTATAGATCACCCCTTTTTCGTGCACCGACTCCATCACATAAGCTAGTGTGCCATAATTTTCTGCACCCACTGCTTCGTTTGTAAATGGTACGCCAGGTTTTCCTTGTTTAGATTTTTCATTGCGCGTTAAATCAGGAGAAACTTCTTTCCATGTTTTTCCCATGTCGGAAGTTTTCAATAAAAATTGTGATCCATGATAATAGGTATTTGGTTCATGCTTGCTCCAAATGATTGGTGCATTCCAGTTGTACCTGTACTTAATATCTTTTGCATCTCTTCCTAAATATTGAATTGGCGCAGCCATGATATTCGTGCTGCCTTTTGTTTTTGTATCCAAGACTTCTATCGTTCCTTGGTAAGATCCACCTAAAACATATCTTGGATTATTTGGATCAAATGCTAAGAAGGCACTCTCGCCTCCTGCAGATGAAGACCAAGCTCTTTCATCTATGCCACCAGCGCCAATGGCGCGACTCGCAATTTTAACGGAACTATTGTCTTGTTGTCCTGCATAAATATTGTAAGGAACTTCGTTGTCTACATTGATTCTGTAAAATTGTGCAGTGGGCATATTGTTTTGACTGCTCCAAGATTTTCCGCCATCATGTGTTACAGCTGCACCTCCGTCATCTGCAATCACCATGTTCTTACCATTGCTTGGATGAATCCACAAATCATGGTAATCACCATGTGTACGCGCAAAATCTGTAAAAGTTTTACCACCATCAATTGATTTTAATGAAGGGGCACTCATCACATACACGTTGTTTTCATTAGTAGGATCTGGAAACAGTTCGATATAATACCATGCACGCTGAATTAAGCGATGACTCTTGTTGATTTGTGACCAATTGGCACCTGCATCATCAGACACATATAAACCGCCTGCGTCTTTACTAAAATCACTTTCAATTAATGCATATACTTTTTCTGGATTTGCTCTTGATACAGCGATCGACATCTTACCCATTTCTTTTGGTAAACCATTTTCCATTTTCACCCAGTTGTTACCACCATCGGTTGATTTATACAATCCACTTCCTGGTCCGCCACTGATTACTTGCCATGGCAAACGACCATGTTCCCACATTGCAGCATACATGATAGATGGGTTATGCATATCCATTGATATTTCTGCGCAACCTGTCTTATCATCTACATACAATACTTTTTTCCATGTGGTACCACCATCTACCGATTTGTAAATGCCACGCTCTGATGACTTGCTATACAATGCACCTTGAGCTGCAACAAAAACGATGTTTGGATTTTTTGGATCAATTGCAATTCTTGAAATATGTTGTGTCGCATCTAATCCCATTTTTTTCCATGTCTTTCCAGCGTCTGTACTTTTATATACACCATCTCCATGATGTGTCATCACGCCTCTAATTGCGTGTTCGCCCATGCCCACATAAACAATATTGGCATCGCTTTCTGCAACAGCCACAGCACCCACAGAACCTGTTTTAAAATATCCGTCAGAAATATTATCCCAACTCATTCCGCTGTTTTCAGTTTTCCATAAACCACCACCAGTAGTACCCATGTAATAGATGTCTCTATTATTGATTACTCCAGTTGCCATATTGGACCTGCCTCCTCTAAATGGGCCAATACTTCTCCACTTTAATGGAGATAGTTCTTTGTTTAAATCCTGTGCGAAACCCATTTGCGTAGATACTATTAAGCATAGTAAAGCGATTACCTGTTTGATCATAAAATTATTTTAGATACATTAAATTTAAGCAAAAAAATAGACCCATTGTGCAATGAGTCTATATATCTTTTTTAGAATTGGTGGATTATACGCGGTAAAAATCTGCTTTCCAGTTTTGTATAGATTGCTTGATCTCTTTTCCTGATAAATTGTTTGTTGCAGCTTTTTCGACTAGTGCAGGAAATTCAGCATCTGGCGCAAATCTCAA
>CAMAQL010000094.1 GCA_945860605.1 Chitinophaga pinensis | reverse complement strand
CTTGCGCTAGTTCTTGTAAATCTCTTCGGATGGTGTCATCCGATACGCCCATCATATTACTCAAATCCGCACATAAAATTTTATTATGCAAGTTTAATTGGTGTAAAATGAACTCTTGGCGTTCTTTTTTCAGCATTATGCGGTTATTATGCTATTAAATTAGGCAAAATACCGCAAATACGAACGAATGTTAATAAAATTGGACTAAATGTGCATTTTAAGCCTTACTTAAGGAATTTAAAGCTGCCACAAATACATCTAACTCCTTGGTTGTGGTGTATAGGTTAGGCGTAATCCTGCATCCTTGTACATTGGCATAGTCAATGGCCACAGTAAATATTTTGTGTTCCTTCATCAATCGCTCCGCTAAAATTGCAGGTTTCATGTTTTTAATCCCCACATTGCTAATGGCACATGAACGATCTGGAGTGGTTGGAGTATTTAAAATAATATTTGAATTGTCTTTGACTTTGCTGGTCCAATACTGTTGTAAGTATCTTAACCTGGCTTCTTTTTTTGCAGGGCCAATCATTTGATAATAGGCAATGGAATCGGGGATGGTCAAATCTGTGTGCACGGGATGGGTTCCGGTATGGTTGATACGCTTAATTTTATTTTGATCTTTTTCATTGTCTCCAAACAGCGGCCAGATATTTTTGATATGTTCTTTTTTTACAAAAAGTATCCCTGCACCCAATGGCACACTCAACCATTTATGCAAGGAGGCTGCATAATAATCACAACCTAAATCGGCAATGCTATATTGGATATGTGCAAAAGCATGCGCGCCATCTACTATCACTTGCACCCCATACTGGTGGGCCATTTCACTAATTTTTTTAATTGGTAAAATTTGACCAGTAATATTAATCATATGACTCACTAATATCACTTTAGTCTTTGGTGTGATGGCGTTTTTATAAAGATCAACAATCTCTGCATCGTCTTTTGGATGATTGGGAACGGAGATCATTTTATTCACCACATCATGCCTTTCACTTACTAATTTAAACATGTCTAACATCGCGCCATAGTCTTGTTCGGCCATAATAGCTTCATCACCAGCTTGCCAGTGAATACCACCAATAATGGTATCTAAAGACTCTGTCGTGTTGCGTGTAATGATTAATTCATCGGGGCTGCATCCTGCAATCTCTGACAATGCAATCACAGATTTTTGTTTATTCTCCCACTGTACCGTGCGCATATAATAAGACCCCTGGTAATTAATTTCTTTAATATGCTCGATATATTTATTCAGTATAGGTTGAGGTAAAAAATTGTAGTAGCCATTTTCTAAATTAATATAGTCTGGCTTTAAGATGTATTGTTGACGTATCTGTTCCCAAAATGCATTGTCCTCTGCAAGCACTGAGGGAGATTGTGCTTCATGGTTTGCAAAGGCTTTTGCCAATCCACTGAATCCCAAAGGCATGGCGATTCCTGTTAATACAAGGTCTTTGATGAATTGTCTCTTTTGCATATGGCTATATTTAGGTATTAAATTCCGATTTATTTTACTGTTATCAAAATAAAATATGGTTTAAGGTATAAAATTGGATAAAAGGTGAATGATAATGCAGGCTTTTACCTAAATTGATTATTCAAAATCATCAAAAGACCTACCATGAAAAACTTAGTTATTAAAGGCTTCATCCTTGCAGCTGTGATTCCATTTTCAGTTATGGCGCAATTAGATCCTGCAACGATTCAAAAAATTAGAACAGAAGGATTGGAAAAATCACAGGTAATGGATATTGCTTTTAACTTAACAGATAAAAGTGGAAATAGATTAGCAAATTCAGAGGGGTATGCAAGAGCAGCAAATTATGCTAAAAATGTATTGACTAAAAACGGCGCAGTGAATGCAACCATTGAACCTTGGGGTGAGTTTGGAAAAGGTTGGGATTTAGAGAAAATGTATTTTGCAATGACCGCACCTTATTATAAACCTTTATTAGCTTGGCCTAAATCTTGGACAGCGGGTACCAATGGTTTAAAAAATGCAACGGTGATGGTAGTCAATGCAAAAGACTCTATCACATTACAAGCTTATAAAGGACAATTAAAAGGGAAGATTATTATTTTAGATCAAGAAAATATTTACAAACAAAGTTTTAAAGCTGACGCTGAAAGATATACCGACGAAGCCTTAACTGCAATGGAAGCTGCAGCAGCACCAGCAATATCAAGAACACCAGATACTGCGCAACAAAGACGTATGCGTGAGATGCAAGCTCAAAGAGCAGGTCCACAAAGAGTCATGAACTTATTAAAGGCAATGGCTGTAGAGGAAGGCGCAGTAGCGATGCTAACCACAGCTACAAGAAATCATGATGGCACTATTTTTGCACAAGGGGGAGGTGCTTATAAAGGAACAGATCCTGAAAACTTTTTAGATTTGGCAATGTCTGTAGAAGATTATAATACTTTTTTAAGATTGGCTAAAGCTGGTAGCACTGTAAAAGCAGACCTTGAAGTAAAAACTAAATTTCATACCAAGGATTTACAAGGATACAATGTACTTGCAGAAATTCCTGGAACAGATCCATTACTAAAAGACGAAGTAGTGATGATTGGAGCGCATTTGGATTCATGGCAGTCTGGAACAGGTGCTACAGATAATGCATCTGGATCGGCAGTGATGATTGAGGCAATGCGTATAATCAAAGCAGCAGGTATCAGTCCTAAAAGAACCATCCGCATAGGATTATGGAGTGCAGAGGAGGAAGGCTTATTGGGTTCTAGGGGTTATGTGAAGAAAACATTTATGGATGCCAATAATCAAACGAATGCAGCGCATCAAAAATTCTCTACCTATTTTAATATCGACAATGGTACTGGAAAAGTTCGCGGGATCTATGCACAAGGCAATACTGCCGCAGCAGCTATTTTTAAAACATGGTTAGCGCCTTTCAATGATTTGGGTGCCAAGACGGTTACTTTAAGTAATACGGGAAGTACAGACCATATTGCATTTGATGGAGTTGGCCTACCTGGTTTTCAGTTCATTCAAGATCCAATTGAATACAGCACTAGAACGCATCATAGCAATATGGATGTATACGACCATTTAATGCAGGATGATTTAAAACAAATTGCCACAATTGTTGCTACTTTTGCATTGAATGCGGCACAGCAAACAAATTTGATGCCTAGGAAGTAATATTTTGATTGAATGAAACCATTATTTTTTTTAGTAGTCTGCTTTTTTTGGATCGGAGGTTTTACGCATCTTGCTGCTCAAAAACTTGAGATTGATTTAAGAGAAGATACCACTAATAAAAAGTATGTTGTAGGTTTGGCTATAAGGAATGATTCCTACACAGGGCATGCCTTTGTAATTTTGTATCAACAAGAAAAAAATGATACTGAAAAGAAAGACTTCAAAGTGTATGGTTATTATCCTAAAAGAATCGGCAATATTCCAATTCCTATTGGGGTAGTTAAAAATGATTCTAATTGCTTAAAACATATCCCACCAAATGGAGATATGTATTTTATTGTAGATGAAGCAGCTTATTTTGAAGCAAAAGCTGTATTGGAAAGATGGACGGCAAATCCACCTGTTTTTACCTTAATCATTAATTGCATTGATATGTTGGATGAAGTTGCGATGGCAATTGGAGTGAACTTACCATCCAGGTATAATACGATTAAATCTTTGGTGCCAGAACATTATATGAAGTATTTGTATAAGAAACTAAGTTCACCAAAAGGCATCGTGTACAATAAAAAATATCGATTAAGATTATTGCCAAGCTTAGATTCACAGCCATTGATTGCAAATAAACCTTCAAAAGTATTAGGTCAGTTTGTGACAGATACTGCTAATCCAAAATGGATTTTGCAGACATTAAAATAATTCATTGACAATATGTCCTTTCTTTTTGAGCCAGAAAACCTATTGCCTTATGATGGTATTGCCATCTATCATGGAATAGTATTCAATGAACAAGAAGCAAATGGTATTTGTAAGGATTTATTAGATACCATTCCTTGGAAGCAGGATGAAGTGCTGATGTTTGGTAAAAAAATCATCACCAAAAGAAAAGTGGCATGGTATGCAGATGCGGGCATAAGCTATACCTACGCTGGGGTCAAAAAATCAGGATTGGAGTGGACATCCGCTTTACTTGGTATCAAACAAAAAGTGGAAGCAATGACTGGTACAAAGTACAATGCATGTTTACTCAATTTATACCATGAAGGTGAGGAGGGGATGGGTTGGCATCAGGACAATGAAAAAGAAATAGTTGCAGGGTCCTCCATTGCCTCTTTGAGTTTTGGTGCAGTCAGAAAATTTGCTTTCAAACATGCCAAAACCAATGAACGTTTAGACATAGAACTTGCAAATGGTTCCTTGTTAGATATGAAAGGTCCTATCCAGCAACATTGGTATCATTCCTTACCAAAAACGAAGAAGGTAAAACAAATGAGGATCAATTTGACTTTTAGGCGGATGCATGCGCAGCCCTAATTTGTTCCTAATCCACTTTCTGGAACATATTT
>CAMAQL010000093.1 GCA_945860605.1 Chitinophaga pinensis | reverse complement strand
ACAATTTCAGCAATACTACTTAGATGATGTCCAAGAGTTTCTAATGCTGCATCCTTGTTAGCAGGATTCATTACTAAAATAGTCCAACAAAGCACCGCAGTGATCAATGCTATAGCAGATTTATTAATATGGATGGCATGTTCCAAAGTGATTAAAAGATAGCCAATAATAAAAATAAAAACTAAAGCAAACATCATGTAAAATAGATTTACATGAAATTAATGATTAATTAAATGAGTTGGATAATTAATTGCATCTTCCCATCCTATCATCGCATTGATGCATTTAAATTTTTGAAAATTAGGGAGTTCATCTACATGCAATACTTTGGTAATGATAATACCCTCCTGAATTAATTTTGTGCGTTGCGTACCTTCTAATAATGGCGAATGAGGCGTGTACCAATTTGCACCATCGTAAAATACAATATTGGTATAAGAGCAGTCCTTAATAAATCCAGCATCATGCATCATAATTTCGTCTTTGCCAGATTGAGCTAAGGCTTCATTGATCCAATCTCTGTTTGCATATTTATAATCGTAACGATGGCCTTTTATATCCACTAAGGCAAAATCATTAATTTGTCTGTATTGATAAGGATTGCATTTGGCTTCATAGTTGCCATTAAGATCATAGGAAATTCTAAGTTTAAACAAGCCTTCTGCAGGTAATGCCAATTGCTGCACAATCTTCGCTAATTCAATGCTGTTATGAGATGCATCAAAGGCTTTCAGGGTTCTATCAACCCTGAATTGATGAAAGGATAGGTTTTCAGCAATACCGTCATTTACGCGGATACTCTCAAAAAACTGGGACATATACTTTATTTATCATTTCTTGGTATTCAGATGCCATATCACTTTGAAAAGTGATTCCACCGCCACTATGATAGATATTGTCTGCACCTAAATAACGAATCAACACACAGCTATCTAGATCTACGCCGTCAAAATATCCAGCAATACCAGTATAATATCCACGGTCTGTTCCTTCTATTGAAGCAATCAATTCGGCTGTTTTCTTTTTGGGCGCACCCGATACCGATCCTGCTGGTAATAAGTCATATAATATACTTCCAATCTTAGATGCGTAATCTGCTGGTAGTTCCCCCTCTATGGCTGAACTCATTTGACCAATCACTCCGTTTTGAGTTGGTATTTCTTCGTAGTACCTAAAATTAGTGACCCTCACTTTGCAAGCTACCCTACTTAAATCATTTCTTAGTAGATCTACAATGGTTGCATGTTCTGCGTATTCTTTGGGGTCATTGAGTAGTAATTCTTTTGCATTGGGCAAACTTGCATCAATCGTTCCTTTCATAGGGAATGTAGCAATCTTCCCATTTTTAATTTGTATAAATGTTTCAGGTGAAAAAGCAATGAACTGCTCTTTTAGCCAAATCACATATTTTGATTTCGCATGATCAAAAAAGGTTTGAAAATCTAACTTATTTTGGACCGGCGTTGGGATGGTTAAATTCATCAAAAAACTATCTCCCTTATATAATGCCTCAATTACTTGATTATACTTATGCTCATAGTCGGCAAGGGCAATAGGATGCTTTATCAGCAAGTCTTCTGAGTTTAAATTCACTTTAGAGTTTGCAAAACCAGCGTTATCTATTTCAGATCCTTGATCAGTTTCTGTTAAAGTTGTATCGGATTTTTTTAAAGAACTAGCTTTCGTAAATTTAAATTGAAAATGATCAGGGCAATCATCAACAGGCCAAGCTAAAGGCTTTTTTTGTTCAAAATCAATGAGAAAAATAAAGGGCTTTTTTTCATGCCCCCATTGATTTAATTGTTCAACAAAGTCCATTTATAAGGTATTGTAGTATTTTACCAAGTCAATTAAATGTGCTTCGTTTTTTAATTTTAATTTTTGATCATCGATGTATTTTGTAATCGCCTCTTTTTTATCTTGAAACAATACTAATAAACTAGACTTATCTTTTTTGATTCGACTCATCGTGCCTGCTTTCAATAAGTACATATTTTCATAGGTAGCAAACTCTTTAAAGCGCTCACCTGACATATCGTTATTGCGTTCTTGTATGCTTTTGTAAACAGATTTAAGTAGACTAGTTTTACCATTTAATAAGATTTGATAAAAAGAGATTCTATTTTGATTGTCTATTGGAGGAAATCCACATTGAAATACTTTTACATTTTGTATGCCTTCTTTATCATCGATATACGCAATTTCTGAAGCCATCCCTTTTCCAAGAAAGCCCTCTTGTCCATTAGAAGCAATAAAATTAACTTCCTGTTCTAAAAGATTGATTCTTGTTTTTACATCATTATACACCCTGCCATCTTTTAATATAATCTTTGCTAATTGGTATTCTGTTTGATCATATACTGATCCCGAAATACCTTCGTATTTATTTACGAATGCTTGTCCATTCACATCACTTAAGAAAATTTGTTGACCCCATTTACCCGTAGTTGAAATTGAATTTCTTTGTGCATGACTAAAAAGAACAGTGAATAAGGAAAAACAAAGTAGTAGCTTTTTCATAGGATTGCATTTATACCTTAAAGGTACAATAGGGACATAAAAAAACAAGACCCCGAGGGGTCTTGTTTCAAAATATTACCTAAATAAAATTATTGCTTAGGATTCTTTGTTGGAGCAGAACCTGCTTCAGCTGGATTGTAAGCTAACTCATTGTCTGGAACATCCCAATAGTCTAAGAAACCATAGACAATTGTTGCGTTTGTACTAACAGTACCTGTAGAAGATACTACCACAGCACCAGTACGAGACTTGTCTGGAGCAATGATATCCCAACGACGCGCATCATAGAAAGATAAGCCTCTGAATGCTAATGCAATTCTACGCTCTCTTCTTAATTGCTCGTAGGCAGCCGCTTGTGTTAGACCAGCACCTAATGCAGTTAAACCTGCACCTTGGTATGTTCTTACTGCATCAATAGCTACTGCACCTGCATCAACTTGTCCTGTCATAATCAAAGCTTCTGCTTTCATTAATTCATTTTCTTCGTAGGTACCAGCTATTGTGATTTCATTTGCACCAATTGCGTTGTTAGAATAGACAGTTACACCAGTCAAACCAGTTCCACCGTACTTTAAGCTAAAACGCGTATTGAATGAATTACCACGGTCAGTATTGAATAAACCAACAGATGCCAAAGTGATTACGTTTTGATCTTTACGCTTATCGCCAGCAACGAATTCTTGAACCCAACGCTCACTTAATTTATAAGTATTGGTAGATCCAGTTGTTGCAGCTTGACCAGTCTTGTCAGCAACAGTATTTTCGATGAAACTTCCGTTTGCATCTGTACGAGCTGTGAAGATTAAATCTGTCGCTCTAACACCGTCATTTGCTAAAGTCAAAATAGCACTCCATTGAGAAGCTGACATGCTAGCTCTAGGGGTATTTACCAAGATATTACGTGCTTTCATAGTATTGATACTACGCTTCCACATATCGATAGTCAAAACACCGCCTTTGCCTTTTTGTAAAAAAACAGGAATTAATTTTCCTAAAGTTGCTGTATAATCAGCAGTAGCTGTTGCAGATCCTAAAGCAGTAACCGCTTTATCGAAGTTGGATGATGCTTCTGCAATAATTGCTTCTTTAGTTACATACTTGCCATTGGTTGAAACTGCATCTGTAGGTTGATTTTGGATCAAACCTGCATAATAAGTAGAACCGATTCTGCTATAAGCATATCCTTTCCACCAATAAGCCCAAGCCTGGATGGTTGCCTTTTTAGTTGCAGCACCAGTACCAGTGAATGTAGTTTTATCTGCCAACTCCAAAACTTTATTTGAAGCTGCAATCATGTTATACATATAAGCCCACTCGTAAAAAGTCGTATTACTACCACCTTGTGCGTTTTGGTTTGCATAACGTACTAATTCGTATTGTGTTCTTGGTTGACTTGGATTCAATGCAACTGTTCCGTTATCAAAAGTCACCTTATTTGGGCAACCAATTTGGTTCATGAACGCGTTGGCAGCTTCCGCACCAACTACGTCACCCATGATTTCCTGAAAGCCCATGGCGCCTGCCCAGAAACGGCCGTACACACCATCAGAGTATTTCAAGTTGTAAAAACCATTTAAGTAAATGGTACCCTGCGCCAAAGCCACTGCACCATTTTCATTTTGTGCACTCGCCGGAGTAGGTGAGTTTACGTTGGTAATATCAAGATCTTTCTTACAAGCTGTTAAGCTTAAAGTAACCCCTAATATTCCAACCAAAATTTTATTATTCTTCATTGCTAAAAATTTAATAGTTAAGGTTTAAAATCCTACGTTCAAGCCTACAGTGTAAGATTTTGTGTTAGGAATAGTATTGTGGTCAAGACCGCGATCAAATGCAGAGTTCGTAGAATAGTTTACCTCAGGATCCATACCAGAGTATGGAGTGAAAGTTAACAAGTTACGACCTGATAATACTAATTGTAAGCGATTTGCAAATTTGATCTTAGTCAATTTTGCGATATCAACACCTACAGAAAGATTTCTTAAACGCCAGAAAGA
>CAMAQL010000092.1 GCA_945860605.1 Chitinophaga pinensis | reverse complement strand
ATTTTAGTTTTATGTACAGGCAATAGCTGTCGCAGTCAACTGGCAGAAGGTTACTTAAGACATTTTGCTGGCGACAAGGCGAATGTGTATAGCGCTGGGGTAGAAACACATGGGGTGAATCCAAGGGCAATTGCAACCATGAAGGAAGACGGCATAGATATCTCTGGCCATACTTCTAACAATATCTTAGAGTATACTGGGATTGAATTTGATTATGTGATTACCGTATGTGATAACGCAAAAGAACGTTGTCCTTACTTTCCATCTAATGCGCAAAAATTTCATTATAATTTCCCTGATCCAGCAAAAGCAACTGGAACGGAAGCGGAAATTGAAAAAGCTTTCAATGAGGTTAGAGACATGATCAAAGTGTATTGTATCAATTTTGTAATGGATAATTTAGTGTCATAAATCCCTAGAATATTGAACCTGCTATTTGCAAAATTATAGGCTACCTTTGTAGCTAAATTATACATTTTGAAGTTTATCGATTTAGGGCTGGATCAACGTATTTTAGACGGCATTGACGCCATGGGTTATGAAACAGCAACGCCGGTTCAACAACAGGTGATGGTTCCAATTTTAGAAGGGAAGGATATTATTGCAGCCGCTCAAACAGGTACAGGAAAAACAGCCGCATTTTTATTACCATTATTACATCGTCTTTTGACTTCACCACATCATGCTGGTGATATCAATGCTTTAGTGATTGTGCCTACAAGAGAGTTGGCGATTCAAATAGCAGAAGGATTAGAAGGGCTTGCTTATTTTACAGACGTGAGTTCTATTGCGGTATATGGTGGAGGGGATGGCAATTCTTTTGCAGCAGAGAAAAAAGCATTGACCTCTGGTGCGGATATTGTGGTTTGTACACCTGGTAGGATGATTGCGCATTTAAATATGGGTTATGTAAAATTAAAAGGATTAAAATATTTAGTATTGGATGAGGCGGATAGAATGTTGGATATGGGATTTTCGGATGACATTGCTAAAATCATTACTTACCTACCTGCAGAAAGACAGAACTTACTGTTTTCTGCAACGATGCCGCAAAAAATGCGCGCGCTTGCGAATAAAATATTAAACAATCCGGTGGAGATTAATATTGCAATTTCAAAACCACCAGAACAAATTGTTCAAAAAGCATTTATTGTTTATGAACAGCAAAAAGCGGGTATCATTAAAGACATGCTTGGTTCAAAGCGTTTTTCAAAAGTGATTGTATTTTGTTCTAAAAAACAAAACGTAAAAGATTTAACGACCATTTTAAAATCAGCAAGATTAGCTGCAGAAGAAATCCATTCCGATTTAGACCAAAAAAGTAGAGAGCAATACTTGCAAGATTACAGAAATGGTAAAACCAATATTTTAGTCGCCACAGATATTTTAAGTAGAGGCATTGATATCGAAGACATTGATCTTGTTATTAATTATGATGTCCCTAATGATGGGGAGGATTACATCCATCGCATTGGAAGAACCGCTCGCGCTGCAACTACAGGAACTGCTTTTACACTTGTGAGTGAAAAAGAGCAGTCTAAGTTTGCGTTGATCGAAGAATTATTAGGTGCACCCGTATTCAAAGGTACCGTGCCCGAGATGTTTGGGCCAACACCAGAATACAATCCTAAGCAAAAAAAGAGCGCTGGTTTTAAAAAAAGAAGATAGTTTTAATAGTTAGTATTGACACAATAAAACAATTTTATGCCGATTATTTTATTTGATGGAGTTTGTAATTTTTGTAATCGTACGGTCAATATTATTTTAAAGTACGATCAAGATGCGCATTTTCAATTTGCGCCGTCACAGTCCACTGCTGGAATCAATTTGCTCCAACGATTTAAATTAGACCAAAAAGCAAGTGCATCAGTGATTTTAATTGACAATGAAAAAGTATATACTAAAACAGATGCTGTCATTCAAATTGCAAACCATTTAAAGGGCTGGCCAAGATTATTTATGGGATTAAAGTATGTTCCAAAATTCCTACGTGATTTTGGGTATGATCTTGTTGCAAAAAATAGGTATACACTATTTGGCAAAAGGGAAACCTGTAGGATACCCGATGCATCCATCCGTCATAGATTCCTAGAATAAAGCCTGCTCTTGATTAATTTTTTTGAAAAAATTGGTGAAAATATAGCATCTGAAAATCGATACTACTTCGCCAATAGGCATGATTGTGTCCACCTGAACGTTCTATATAATCATGATCAATTTTTAATTGGAGTAGTTTTTCATGCAATGCACGATTCACTGTTATGAAAATATCATCCACCCCACAATCAAAAATAATTGCTAATTGCTTATTTGTAAGCAATTCAACTTGGCGCATGACTGTATAATCATACCATCTTGATTGATTGGTTTCATATTCACCAAGTATATTTTGAAGATTCCAACTTTTTGGGAAAGGTCTAAAATCAAATCCACCTGATATACTTCCTGCAGCACCAAATACATCCGAATGTCTTATTGCAAGGTACAATCCACCATGCCCACCCATGCTGAGTCCTGTGATGGCCCTTGACTTGTGGTTTGCTTTTGTTGGGAAATTAGCGTCTACATAGGGCACCAACTCTTTTGTGATATAGGATTCGTATTGACTCGTGCTATCTATTGGACTATCAAAATACCAACTACTTTTCCCACCATCAGCATACACAAAAATCATTTTTAAGTCATCGGCAGTTTTTGCCAATTGGGGTGCAGTTTTACTCCATTGTGCGTAATTACCATCGTATCCATTCAGCAGGTATACCACTGGGTAACGCTCTTGGGTATTGTTTTGCTGATTTTGATGCCTTGGCTGTATCACAACGAACTTAGTAGCTTTTTTTAAAAAAGTGCTTTTCATCTCTATGGTATCAACACTGCCTGCAATGGCGTGTATGCCAATGAATATACAAATGGCTGTAAACAGTTTTTTCATACCACTAATTTAAAGCTTCTTATTCTACGTTAGAAGCATTTTTCGGGTAACTTTAAGGCATAATGCCTCTTTATGAAATTGTATAGCACCGTTTTCCTTGTTTTTTTATCTGTTTTTGCTGCGGCGCAGTCAGATTCATCTCAAAAACAAATTTATTTAACCCGAATTACAATGGATATCAATGATATTCAAGACCCATTGCTTTTTGCTTCTTCTATTGATATTAGTTTAAAACCAACCAAGCTGAAGGAAAAGTATGCGACACATATTCTTTTAGGTAGTATGGAAACAGGAGATGTGAGGACGGTGCAGATGGATTTAATGGATAAGAAGATAGATAAATTAGCCATCACAAGTAGTTTAATAAATTTTACTTTTAAGTCTCGCTCTGTGGATGATTTTATTGGGGTATTTAATTTTATTTTTGAATTTTCCGATGGCACCAATTTCCCTTATCGTTTAGGTAGAATTGCCATTGGGAATGATATTAAATTAGTTAGTATTTCTCGTACCATTTATATTCGATAAATAGAATGCTGTTTCTATTTATCGAATATTTTTTTGATACTTTAAATTTTTGGGCTACTTAAATTTAAGTAGCTTTGCTTATTGGATTTTACTTTTATAGATTGATCCTAATGAACTCGAATTACTATAATTACTTTAACGAACTCGTATGACTATAAAAATTATTAAAAATAGATCTGATATTGGCGCTGGAACGAGAGGCTCTGACTTAGGGATTGACGCCATTGAAATTGCAGCAATCAATCAAAACAATGATTTCTTTCATCGCCATTTATTTGTAGACGTTGAAACACATAACGAAACCATCTACAATAAAAACAATAATAATTTTGCAAAAAGAATCGAGCATGTGGTGGAGCAATGCCAAAGGGTTTCAGATGTAGTTAGAACAACTATTAGCACTGGATTTTTCCCAATCGTATTATCTGGCGATCACTCCTCTGCATTAGGAACTATAAGCGGCATCAAAGCAGCAAATCCAGAAAAAAGACTCGGTGTAATTTGGATTGATGCGCATGCCGATTTACATTCTCCTTTTACATCTCCTTCCGGAAATATTCACGGGATGCCTTTAGCCGCTGCGTTGCAAGAAGACAATCTTGCGTTCAAGGTAAATGAACCTAGTGCTACTACTTTGTTGCATTGGAATAATTTAAAAAGTGTTGGCACACCCGATAAAAAATTAAACCCCTCCGATTTAATTTATTTTGGTTTAAGAGATTTTGAATCAGCCGAAGCACATATCATTGAAAAAGATGCAATTTCGTGTTATAAAGTAGAAGAATTAAGGTTCCGTGGACTAGAAGTTTGTGTGAAAGAGGCAGTAGAACAATTACAAGACTGTGATAGCATTTACATTTCCTTTGATGTGGATTCTATGGACTGCGATCATGTTTCTACCGGTACTGGTACTCCAGTACCTATTGGATTTTTTGCCGAAGAAATTGTAGGCATTTTTGATCAATTATTTTTATCCAACAAATTGGTTTGTATTGAATTGACCGAAGTGAATCCTTTGCTCGATAATAAGGGGAACCTGATGGCCGAGACTGCTTTTATGGTTTTAGACCATGTTGC
>CAMAQL010000091.1 GCA_945860605.1 Chitinophaga pinensis | reverse complement strand
AAGCAAGACATTGCTTGGCGTAAAGCCGTTAAGGAAGATGGACTTAGTTGGCCACAGATCCTATACGATCCAGCAATAAAGGATATTGTGAAGGAGTATGACATAAATGGCTACCCTACTAAGTTTTTAGTAGATCAAAATGGCAAGTTTGTAATGCGTATTCTTGGTAATAGTGAAAAATTACACGCAGAGCTTGCGGCTAAATTAGCTCAGCTAATGCCTGATTAAAGCGGGTCATTGCCTATAATTTGATTTTGACTTCATCGTCTTTTTTGGTAAATTACATCAAATCGATGTATATGAATCCTTGTCAATTTGATGGAGCAAGAAGGGGCTTTTTTAAAAAATCAGTCGCTGTTGCCGCACTATACTTAACCCCATCTGTTTTAGTGAAGACTTTTGCTGCAGACAGCCTAGTGCCAATGCCTATTGCAAAAGAGTGCGAGATTTACCAATTACGCCTGCTAAACTAGGATTTAAGGTAAAAGCATAGTACATGAAATACTTTAAGATATTATATGTTCAGGTTTTAATAGGTATTATTTTAGGCATAGTTGTTGGCCTTTTATTTCCTGGATTTTTTCAAACAGGTAAAATAATCAGTGATGTTTTTATTAGCTTAATAAAAATGGTTATTGCGCCGATTATATTTTTCACAGTTGTTTTAGGGATTACTGGAGCTGGCAGCATGAAGAAAGTTGGCAGGGTTGGAGGAAAAGGAATCCTTTACTTTGAGATTGTCTCTACCATTGCATTTTTAATTGGCCTAGTGGTAGGTACTTTTATTAAGCCTGGAAAGGGGGTTGTTTTAGCAGCTACAAATAAAGAAAAAGTAGCTACCTATGTAGACCAAGGTAAAGAAATGAATTGGGTAGATTTTTTTACCCATATTGTTCCTGATAATATCATTGGTGCATTTGCTAAAGGAGATATTATTCAAATTTTATTCTTCAGTATTTTTTTCGCTATTGGCTTAATGATGATTAAGAAGGGCAACGAGGGCATTATCAATACATTTGGTGTCATTAATAAAGCCTTGTTTAATATTTTACATATTGTCATGAAACTCAGTCCTATTGGCGCTTTTGGTGGCATGGCTTATACTATGGGGAAATTTGGCATAGGAAGTTTATTGATCTTGGGAAAGTTCATGCTCACTTTTTACTGCACTGTTTTAATTTTTATATTTTTGATTCTAAATGGTATCATGCGCTACTATGGTTTTAGTTTAATTAAATTATTGAAGTATCTAAAAGAAGAAATTTTTATTGTCATTGGCGCAAGTAGTAGTGAAGCCGTTTTGCCTTCTGTGATGGAAAAACTAGAACAAGCTGGTTGTGAAAAATCTGTTGTAGGTTTAATTATTCCAACTGGATATAGTTTTAATTTAGATGGCACTTCAATTTATTTAAGTATGGCCATTATTTTTTTAGCACAAGTATTTGACATTGAATTTTCCATTTCGCAACAATTAACCATTTTTGGAATTTTACTCATTACAAGTAAAGGTGCTGCTGGTGTCACGGGAAGTGGCTTTATTGTTTTAGCTTCCACTTTAACAGCAATTAAAGTGATCCCTCTGGAAGGACTTGCCCTACTTATTGGAGTTGACCGTTTTATGAGTGAAGCAAGATCGGTTACCAATTTTATTGGGAACGCAGTGGCTACGGTGGTTATTTCAAAACATGAAAAGGCAATAGATATGGATACCTTTAAGAAAGTAGTAGGTGTTTAATTTAAAACAAACTCTTTTTTTTATAACTTATATCCATCGTCTGCCACCAACTGCGCACAGATGGTTCTTCTTGCTTCCTTACTATTGAATGGATCTACTTTTGTGAATCGCTTTAAGCCAATATGCATCATGCGTAATTCATCTCCATCTGCAAAACTATTCAATGCATCTTTTCCTGCTTTGTTAATGGCATCGGCAGCATCGTAGATATATGTTTTTACAATGGCAGTTTGTACAGCTAGTTCTGCTTCTGACTTCGTTTTACTTAATTTTTCTAATCTTAATAATGCAGATTCAGCATGGTAAGTCACAATAGACATGTCCGCAATATTCATTAAAATTTCTTGCTCCTTGCTTAAGGTCATCATTAATTTTTGGACTGCTGCACCCGCTACCATCAAAATACATTTCTTAAAATTATCAATTGCTTGATGCTCTTTTGCAAATGGCGCATCGTCTTGGTCGCCAAAATCTGGGATACTCATTAATTCTTTTTGTACGTTCATCGCTGGGCCCATTAAATCTAATTGGCCCTTCATAGCTCTTTTCAAAACCATATCCACTGTTAGCAAACGGTTGATTTCATTGGTACCTTCGTAGATTCGGTTGATTCTGCTATCACGATATGCTTTTGAAATTTCATACTCATCACTATAACCATTACCTCCGTGTATTTGAACACCTTCGTCTACTACAAAATCCAATACCTCTGACCCATATACTTTTAAGATCGCACACTCAATAGCGTATTCTTCGGCACCACCTAATAAGGCTGCAGATAAATCCTTTCCTGCTGCTAATAGTTCGTGTTCTTTTTCGTCGATATTCTTTGCCACTCTATACAATGCCGCTTCACCTACCCATAAGCGAGTAGCCATCTCGGCTAACTTATGTCTAATGGCACCAAATTTTACAATCGGTAATTTAAACTGCTCTCTTGCTTTGGCATATTTTACTGTGGTGCTCAATGCTCTTCTTGCACCACCAATGGTAGCTGCACCTAATTTTAATCTTCCAATATTTAAGATATTAAAGGCAATGATATGTCCTCTTCCAATTTCTCCTAAGACATTTTCTACCGGTACTTTACAATCTTGAAAATACAATTGTACTGTTGAAGATCCTTTGATGCCCATTTTATGTTCTTCTGGTCCTTGTGTAAAACCTTCGGTGCCACGCTCTACAATGAATGCTGTAAATTGCTCGCCATCTATTTTTGCAAACACAGTATAGATATCTGCGAATCCACCATTGGTGATCCAGCACTTTTGTCCATTCAGTAAATAATGTTTGCCATCTGCAGATAATTTTGCAGTGGTTTTTGCACTCAATGCATCTGATCCGCTATTTGGTTCGGTTAATCCGTAAGAACCTTTATATTCACCGTTTGCTAATTTTGGTACATATTTTGCTCTTTGTGCTTCGGTACCAAAATATAAAATTGGTAGGGTACCAATACCTGTATGTGCAGCGTTGGCAACAGAGAATGAATAGCCTCCTCCAAGGTATTCTGCTACAATGGTAGAAGTGATGAAATCCTTACCCATCCCGCCATATTGTTCTGGTACAGAAACCCCTAATAAGCCCTGCTCGCCTGCTTTTTCTAATAAACCTGGCATCAAACCTGGCTCTAATTTGTCCATTCTTTCTACCACTGGTAACACTTCTGTATCCAAAAATTGGCTACACATGTCACGCACCATCAACTGCTCTTCGTTGAATTCTTCTGGAATGAAAACGTCTTCGGATTTCACTTCTTTAATGATCCACTCTCCACCTTGAATTGTTGCTGCCATAAAATATAATTTAATTATTTACTATTCTCGTATACGCGTTGAAAAACACTTTTTACTATTTCAATTTCTTCTTTACTAATGCCTTGTAATGCCTCGTTCATTGTTTGATTGGCTAAGTTGTAAGTTGCTTCCTGTAAGGGTTTTGCGGCATCGGTCAAATACACTAAGTTGACTCTTCTGTCATCCTTAGATGCAATTCTTTCAACCAATCCTAATCTTTCAATATTGTCTATCAGCCTAGTGATACTTGCTTTATCTCTAAATGTGCACATGCATAATTCTTGTTGACTCAAACCATCTTCCTTCCATAAATGGTATAAGATGGACCATTGTTCAATGGTAATTTCTAATCCTGCATTGCGAAAATTCTTTTGCAATCTTCTTGCAACAGCGGTAGATGCAATGCCATTGATGACACTGTATAATTCCCCTCGTTTAAATTGGTTGTTTGACATATAGTTAGTTATGCAACTATTATAAAAGTACAACGATTTTAAGGATTCTACCAAATATTTACCCTTTAACTTTGTCCCATGGAGTATCTATTGGATTGGGCTGTTGCTATCTTAACGATCATGTATGCCATTATCTTAATGGCTTACCGCTTTTGGTTTGGCAAAATGCGTGTATTTCAGTTCAATCAAATAGAAGCGCTTGGCCCCAATCAGTCAGCCACCCAATTCACAGTCATTATCCCTGCCCGAAACGAAGCTGCCAATATTAAAGCATGTGTAGATAGTATTCTAGCGCAGGATTATCCTACCGATGCTTTTGAAATTATAGTGATTGATGATTTTTCCGAAGACGATACGGCGTTTATTGTAACTGCATTAAGCCAGCAATATTCTCAAGTCCGTTTAATTCAATTAGCAGATCATTGCAAAGACGGAGAGACCCTGGCGTATAAAAAGAAGGCGATTGAAATTGCAGTTGCAGAAGCGAAAGGGGATTGGATCTTGACCACCGATGCAGATTGTATCGTACCAAAAAGATGGCTCCATTTATATAATGCTTATATCCAAGAAAACCAACCTTGTTTTGTGGCGGCTCCTGTGATGTTTATTAAAAC
>CAMAQL010000090.1 GCA_945860605.1 Chitinophaga pinensis | reverse complement strand
AGAACCATATTTAAAAATTCTTGCTTCTCTTGTCCATAAGTCCATGATACCGCCATCGTTCACTAAATCATCACTCACACTCAAGATAAAACATGCGTGCGGTTGAGGACGCTCATAAGCGCTTGTTGAACGCTTTAATTGCTTATCGGTTGGGTCTACATAGTAGTGCCCTTGAGCACCGCCAGTAATACCATAGCTTTCGTGTAAACCCGTGTTAAACCATTGTGGCGAGTTAGGCACACATGCTTGATTTAAAATACTATATACTAATTCTTCGTAAAATACTTGTGCATCATTTGTTGTTGTGAAATAACCATAACGCTCTCCCCATACTCTCCAACAATTAGCCATACGATGCGCTACCTGTTTGACAGTAGTTTCTCTACCCAAAGAACCATCGGCTTGAGGTACACCCGCTTTTCTGAAATATTTTTGTGCAAGGATATCCGTTGCAATTTGGCTCCATTGTTTTGGCACTTCCACATTCGTCATTTCGAATACTTTCTCTCCGTTCGGATTTTTGATTACACTATCTCTGTAATCATACTCGAACTGATCGAATGGACTCACGCCTTCGATGGTGAATTTGCGCTTAAATTCTAAGCCTTTTTTTGTTTTTGTGTTAGCCATGGTCTTGGTCAATTTTTATATAGTAATTACTGGGTCCCCCGCACCGTTTTCAAAAAGCAATACGGGTAGACGAAAATATAGTGCTCTGTTGAGACTTTAGCAAGTGAAATATCAACAGATGTGGAAAATTGATGTGAACAATTACAAACCCTCTATCCCAATTGAATTTGATGATTTATCCCCACTAAATGTTAGTTTCTTAAGAAAAAAAAGCTTGATTTATCATTTTTTTTTGTAATAGGTAAGTAAGTAGTGGATTATATAGTTAAAATGGATAATTTTGTGCCAGATGAGCAACAAAGTATACCAAAATATCCTAGATAAAAAAGCGAAACATCAAAAGGCATTTGCTGTCTTAATTGACCCAGATAAGCTAGGTGGTGTTGATTTACAGAATACAATTAACCTTGCTGTTCAATACAAAATAGACTTTATTTTTGTTGGTGGGAGTTTAGTGGTGACGGATACTTTAGACCAAGTGGTTGCTCAGATCAAACAAGCTTGTTCCATTCCAGTATTGTTGTTTCCTGGATCCCCAGACCAGATTACCCCAAAAGCAGACGCTTTATTGTACCTCTCCTTAATTTCTGGACGCAACCCAGAATTACTCATTGGCCAACATGTGATTAGTGCACCATTTGTAAAACAAAGCGGATTGGAGATTATTCCTGTAGGTTATATGTTGATAGATGGGGGGATGCCAACCACAGTCTCTTATATATCCAATACCAACCCTATTCCTGCGAATAAAAATGATATTGCTGCCTGTACTGCCATGGCTGGTGAAATGTTAGGCTTGAAGCTAATTTACATGGATGCGGGCAGCGGTGCAAAAAATGCCATCCCAACCAGCATGATCCAACAGGTTGCAAAGCAGATATCGACACCTATGATCGTAGGTGGTGGTATCACGACTCCAGAAAAAGCAATTGAAAACTGTAAAGCTGGTGCAGATATTATTGTAATAGGTAATGCCATTGAAAAAGACACTGCCTTAATTCAAAAGATCGCCGAGGCCATTCATAGTTTGAATTAAGCCAATTTAGAAACTCATCATTTCTTTGAATTTCACCGTTTGACGTCTGCTGATTTCAATTTTTTCTCCTCCTTTTAATTCAACCAATAAGCCACCATTAAAGTAGGGCTCTATTTTTTCGATCCAATGTAAATTGATGATATGTTTTCGGTTGGCTCTAAAAAACACACGGTCGTCCAGTCTTTCTTCTAATGCATTTAGCGATTTTAAAATGAGTGGCTTGTTGGTAGAGAAATACACTTTGGCATAATTGCCAACACTTTCAAACAATCTAATATCAGCTAGTTTCACAAACCAGCATCGCTCGCCATCTTTTACAAAAACCTGATCTACTTCGGTCAATGGACCTCTACTCACACCCAATAAACTTGCTTGTTCCAACGCAATTTCAGTTTGTAATTTTTGAATGGCGTCTGCTAATCTTTTAGGATCAATTGGCTTTAATAAATAGTCCAAAGCATTTACCTCAAAGGCTTTCAAAGCAAACTCGTCATATGCTGTAGTAAATATTACACGTGGTGATTTTTCAATTTCAGCCAATAAATCAAAACCCGTTTTGCCTGGCATTTGTATGTCTAAAAAAATAAGGTCTGGTCTTGATAAATCAATTTTTTCAATCCCTTCATCTACATTGCTTGCTTCATCAATGATGGTAATGTCTGGATGTTGTTCCAATAATTTTTTCAACTCATTACGCGCTAGTCTTTCGTCATCTATGATAATTGCTTTTATGGGCATGGAGTAGATTTTAACTATGAGGCAATTGGAATGATTAATTTAGCCGTTACCAATGTAGGTTCGCATTGATAAATTTCAAACAAAGCGTTCCCACGATATAAAATATTCAATCTATTTTTTGTACTCTGTAAACCAAACCCATCACGATCTGTTTCCTGGTCTAATACGCCTGTATTTTGAACCATCAGTACATGTTTATTGTCTTCGTAGGTAGAAATAATTTTGATCAAACAATTACCAGGCTGCTTACTTAAACCATGCTTAATAGCATTTTCCACTAAAGTTTGCAACATCATTGGTGGGATTTGATTGGACAAGGTCTCAGGGTTTATAGCATACTCCACAACCAATCGGTCTGCGAATCTGATATATTCCAATGCAAGGTAATCCTTCACAATATTTAATTCTTTTTCTAAGCTTGTAACCTCACTCTGGTCTGCTTGAATGCTGCTTCTTAAAATATTACTCAACTCTGTAATAGCTTGTCTTGCACGTTGTGGATCTTCATCTACCAATGCTCTAATACTATTAAGGGCATTGAAAATAAAATGCGGATTCATTTGAGATTTAATGGTCTTGAGTTGCAATTCCTTGATTAAACTTTCCAGCTTCACTTTTTGAATTGCTTCTGAATTAGTGAACTCAATATAGTGCCATAAAATATAGATGGATACCCACACAAAAATGATGGGCGTATCAATGACCAGACTAATTAAAAAACGTCTTTCTAAACTTACTTTTCTGGAAGCATCATATAGTTTTAAAATTTCAACTGCGTAACTGGTCAAAAAACTATAGGCACTTGCAAAAGTCAATAATAAAATTAAAAGCTGCCCCCATTTAAAGGTGGGCATTGGTGGATGTAATGAAAATGCAAGTAGTGCCTTTCTAAATAAGTGCGTGACTATCATACCTAAAAAAACATTGGCCAATAAACGTGGGTAAAAAACAGCGCTTAACTGTTTCTCAAGCATATAAGAGAAAAAGATGATGGTAAGTCCATAAGTCATCCAACCTCCTATCTGACAGATCCAATAAATTGATTGATGTTTTTTCACCTTTCAAATTTAAACCCTATAATACGATATTGGGTTATTTTATTGGATTAAAGGTCAAATCTTCGTTTCATCGGCAATCTCAAATAAGATGCAACTTTTGGTTAATTTTTATGTTATTAACTTACTTTTACAAGACTAAAATTTGAGCATGCTGATTGAGGCCGGACCATTATTAAAGAATATTGATACCCCAGACGACCTAAAAAAGGTTTCTAGAGAAAAATTACACCAGGTATGTGATGAATTACGTCAGTATATCATCGATATTGTGAGTGTGCATGGGGGTCATTTTGCTGCCAGCCTTGGCGTGGTGGAATTGAGCGTTGCGCTGCATTATGTGTACAATACACCCTATGATCAATTGGTTTGGGACGTGGGGCATCAGGCTTATGGACACAAAATTTTGACTGGTCGTAGAGATGCTTTTGTTACCAACAGAAAATACAATGGCTTAAGTGGCTTTCCTAAGCGTAGCGAAAGTCCTTATGATACATTTGGTGTTGGTCACTCTTCTACTTCTATTTCGGCCGCACTAGGCATGTCGATGGCTGCTAAATACAAGGGTGAGAACAGGAAATCAGTTGCCATTATTGGAGATGGTTCTATGACAGCAGGGATGGCATTTGAGGCCATGAACCATGCTGGTGTAGCAGATAGCGATGTGTTGATTATTTTGAATGATAACTGTATGAGCATCGACCCAAATGTGGGCGCGCTTAAAGAATATTTAACCGATATCAGTACCTCTCCAACTTACAATAAATTTAGAGACGAGTTATGGGAGTTAATGGGGAAATTGCCTATTGGTAAAACCTTTACAAGAGAGATGGCATCTAAGGTAGAAGCTGGCTTAAAAGGGATGGTCTCAAAAAGTAGTAATTTATTTGAAGCACTTCAATTAAGATATTTCGGACCAATTGATGGACATAATATCACCAACCTTGTAGATACATTAAGAGATTTAAGAGAGATACCAGGGCCTAAAATTCTGCATATTCTAACTGTGAAAGGAAAAGGATATGAACTCGCAGAAAAAGACCAAACAAAATGGCATGCGCCAGGATTATTTGATAAGTTGACAGGAGAGATAATTAAGAAAAAAATTGAAACGCCTCAACCTCCAAAATACCAAGACGTAT
>CAMAQL010000089.1 GCA_945860605.1 Chitinophaga pinensis | reverse complement strand
AAGATGCAAGTGCAATTGATTTAGATTGGTATTGGAGAGGATGGTTTTATGGCATTGATCCAGTTGATATTGCGATTGACACTGTGAAGCATGCAGTGTATGATGCTACAGTAGCAGTTCCAGCAGCTAGAACAATGGGACCAAGAGGTTTGTCAAGACCAGAAGTGAATAGCTTTGAGGATATTTCAAAAATTAGAAATAGAAACGATAAGTCCATTGTTTTTTTAACAGATGCAGACACCACTTTACGTGATTTCTATTGGAGATATGACAGAGGTTTAGAGCCTTATGATTCTGTTACGAAGCAACCAGCAATGGCAATGCCTGCTGCGGAAGGTTTAACAGATGCAGAGAAAGCAAAATATGCAAGTGCTAATTTGTACGAAGTAAGTTTCATCAATAAAGGCGGATTAGTGATGCCAATTATACTTGAATTTACTTTCGAAGATGGTACTAAAGAGACACAACGTTTAACAGCACAAATCTGGAGAAAGAATGAGAACAAAGTAACAAAAGTATTCTTGACAAGTAAGAAAGCGGTATCGATTCAATTAGATCCAATGCGTGAAACTGCTGATATTGATGAGAGCAATAACAAATGGCCAAATGTAGCTGCGCCAAGTAAATTTGCCTTATTCAAGTCAAAAGGTTTTTCTAGAGGTCAATCAATTGGATTGTCTCCAATGGCTGCAAGTCAAAACAAAAAATAATTTGAATCTATTTCAAAGTAAAAAGCCGCTTCGATTTCGAAGCGGCTTTTTTTATGCGGGATATTATTTAGGAGTAAACTTTTCTTTTTGGAATAATCCTTACTCTAATTAAAATAAGATTTAGAATAATTATTAAGTATGTGCTGCAGCTTTATAGTTCTTCCATTTGGTAATGGCAGCTTCCATGTCTGAAGGCAATGGACTATCAAAGCGCATCATCTCCTCAGTGGTTGGATGAATAAAACCGAGCGTTGCAGCGTGCAATGCACATCTAGGACAAGCATCAAAACAATTGTCTACAAATTGTTTGTACTTAGTGTAGATCGTGCCTTTTAAAATTCTATCTCCACCATATTCTTGGTCATTGAATAAAGTGTGTCCAATATGTTTCATGTGTACGCGTATCTGATGTGTTCTACCTGTTTCCAAAACACAAGATACAAGGGTGGTATAGTTATAACGCTCTATCACTTTATAGTGTGTGATGGCATGCTTTCCAACTTCTCCCTCAGGATAGGCGTCAAACATTTTACGAAAAGTCTTATGTCTAGCAATGTGGGCATTCACCGTGGCTTCATCCTCTTCCATATTGCCCCAAACCAAGGCAACATATTTTCGTTCAACCGTATGATTGAAAAATTGTTTTGCTAAATGACTAGCAGCTTCGGGTGTTTTTGCAAGTACAATTAAGCCAGTGGTGTTTTTATCTATACGATGCACCAAGCCAAATCTTGGAAGCACTTCTTCGTTTAAATCTGGGTTCTGTTGCAATAAATGAAATGCCACTCCATTGAGCAAGGTGCCAGAGTAATTTCCAATACCAGGATGCACGACCATATTGGATGGCTTGTTAATCACCATAATGGCATCATCCTCATACACAATATCTAAGGCCATTTGCTCTGGCTTCAATTCGGTGTAATCAGGGTTGACATAACTCATATACACCACTTCGTCTCCCGGACGGGTGCGGTAATTACTTTTGATCACTTTCCCATTCACAGTCAAAAAACCGCCTTCAATCCCATTTTGTAATTTGCTTCTAGTTAATCCCACAATTCTCATTTGAACCCATTTGTCGATGCGCATAGGTTCCTGTCCCTTATCTACGACAAAGGTCAGTTTCTCATACACATCTTCATTCTCTATTTGTAGCTCTTCAGTTGACATGATGCAAAAGTAAGTTATTGAAGCTTAGTTTGTAACTTTGTTCTATGCGCCAACAAGTAATTTTTGAAGATTTAGGCATTCAATCCTACCAGCCCACTTGGGATTACCAAGAACAGCTATTAAAATCAGCTGTCGCGCAAAAGACGGAAGCGAGAACAGCAGGGAAGGAAGCCAATGAGGCGGCAACCCAACATCGTTTTATTTTGGTAGAGCATCCACCTGTTTTTACATTGGGTAAAAATGGCAACAGGTCCAATGTGTTGGTGTCCGATGAACAATTAAAAGTATTGGGCATTGAGTATTATCATATCAATAGAGGAGGAGATATCACGTATCATGGTTTACAACAAGTGGTGGGTTATCCTATTATTGATTTAGATAAGTTCAAGCCAGACTTGGGATGGTATTTGAGAAGTTTGGAGGAAGTGATTATTCAAGTACTGGCAGAATATGGATTGAAAGGTGAAAGAAGTGCTGGCGAAACTGGTGTGTGGCTAGACCCGCATGATCCATTTGTAGCAAGAAAAATTTGTGCCATGGGAATTAAGTGTAGTCGATGGATTACCATGCATGGATTCGCTTTAAATGTGAATACCGATTTATCCCATTTTGAATTTATTGTGCCCTGCGGTATAGAAGGAAAGACAGTGACTTCTTTAGAAAAAGAATTAGGAAAGAAAGTAGATTACGAAGAAGTGAAGCAAAAAATAAAGTTCCATTTTGAATCCATCTTTAATTGTGAATTCGTTTAAAGGATAGATTTTTCTTTATTCAATTATGTTAAATACAAGTTGTTTGATTGAAATTTTAAAAAAGTATTTTGGTTTCAATAATGCTTTAGAATTTTAAAGTACCCGCTGGCAATGAGCGATTCCCTTGCAATCCGCCACTATGTATCACTAAGATGGAAGCATCTTTTTCAAAATAATTTTCTTGAATCAATTGTTCAACACCAAAAAGTAATTTACTGGTGTACACGATATCAGTTGGTATCTTTTCTGTATCCCAAAGCCTGTTCATAAAATCAATCATCATAGGATTAGTTTTAGCATAGCCTCCTTGATGAAATTGATGCAGTAAAGTATAGGAAATACTATTTTTTTTAACATTACTAGGATCATTACTAGGATCATTATTAGGATCATTTTTATCAAGTAACAATGCATTGATTTCTGCTTCGATACTACCCTCGTTTTTTAAAACTGGAATACCGATGATTTTTTGATTTAGACTTGCAGCATTGATACAACCAGCAAGCATGGTGCCTGTACCAACTGCGCAAATAATACAATCGTAATGGGTCGTATCCTGCTCTGATAAAATGGTAGCTGCACCTTTTGCTCCAATAGTGCCATAGCCACCTTCATCTATAAAATAGATAGCAGTATTGTTATTGTTGGATTCTAAAATATTTGCTTTTTTAGATTGGAAATCCGTCCTGCCTAAGTAGACCAATTCCATACCATAAGCCTTGGCTTCGGCCAGACTAGGCGTCATGGGCTCATCGGCATTTGTTCTGATATAGCCAATGCTTTTTAATTTAGCTTCCTTTGCAGTGAAGGCCAATGCCACAATATGGTTAGAATAAGGTCCGCCAAAGCTAACGACTGTCGAACATCCATTTTGGATTGCAGCCGCAATATAAAAACGAAGCTTATAGAATTTATTACCACTTACAATTGGATGCAAGCTGTCCAGTCTTAATAGATCCACTTTTTGGGAGTGACTAAAGGATAAGATGGATTGAATATAGGGCTTGATATGCAAAATTTTATATTTAAGATAAATCAACTAATTTTGACCACCTTAATGGATTGTGAAATTACAATTAAATAAAGAAAAATGAGTGCACCGACTTTAGTGATATTAGCAGCAGGGATGGCAAGTAGATATGGCAGCATGAAACAAACCGAGGGATTCGGTCCAAGTGGAGAAAAGATTATGGAGTATTCTATTTACGATGCCATAAGAGCGGGCTTCGGTAAAGTGGTATTCATTATTAGAGCAGACTTTGCAGAAGCATTCAAGGCTGTCTTAGAACCAAAATTAAAAGGCAAGATTGAGATTGCATATGTATACCAATCATTAGATCAATTTACAGAAGGCTTTTCTATCCCTCAAGAAAGAACTAAGCCTTGGGGTACGGCACATGCATTACTATGCACAAAGGGTGTGGTGAATGAACCATTTGCCGTGATCAATGCAGACGATTATTACGGACAAGAAGCATTTGTTCAAGCGCATACTTTTTTAACAACGGCTTGTTCTGAAAAAGAATATTGTATTCTAGGTTATGAACTTTCAAATACCTTAAGTGAGAATGGTACAGTGAGTAGGGGTGTATGTAATTTGGATGCAGGAGGTTATTTAACCGCAATTAATGAGCGTACAAAAATTTATAGAAAGGAAGCTACTGGTATTTTTTTTGAAGAGGATGGCATTGAAACACCGCTTCAAGAAGATACAAGAGTGAGCATGAATTTTATGTGTTTTGCGCCTGGCTTTATTGACTTATGTGCATCTGAATTCAAACTATTCTTAGAAAGAGAAGGACAGGCTTTAAAGTCTGAGTTTTATATTCCTTTTGTAGCAGGAAGGTTCAAGACATTGAACTTGGGTGCTGTGAAAGTAATTCCTACCAATGCAAAATGGTTTGGTGTAACGTATAAGGAAGATGCGCCAGGAGTGAAAGCGAGTATTGATGCTTTGGTGGAGGCGAAGGTTTATCCTACGAATCTTTGGAGTAATTAATTACTACTTT
>CAMAQL010000088.1 GCA_945860605.1 Chitinophaga pinensis | reverse complement strand
CTTTGTTCCTGCAAAACGATCCTTATGATACCAAATTATTTACAAGATTTATTTAAAGCACAATCTTACGATCCCAATCAATTTTTCTTAATTGCAGGACCATGTGTGGTAGAAGATGAGGCATTGGTGATGGAGATTGGAGAAAAGGTATCCACGATTTGTAAGAATTTAGGGATACCCTATGTATTTAAAGCAAGCTACCGAAAAGCAAATCGTACAAGTGCAAATTCATTTACAGGTATTGGGGATGATACTGGAATGGAATTGATAAAAAAAGTTGGTGCAAAATTTAATGTACCCACCACATCAGATATTCATGCGCATGAAGAAGCCGCCATTGCTGCGCAGTTCATAGATATTTTACAGATTCCTGCCTTTCTATGTCGTCAAACCGATTTATTAGTCGCAGCGGCACAAACAGGAAAAATTGTGAACGTTAAAAAAGGACAATTCTTAAGTGGCGCTTCTATGAAATTTGCAGTAGATAAAATTAAATTAGCAGGCAACGAAAAAGTAATGTTAACAGAAAGAGGCAATACATTTGGCTACCAAGACCTTGTGGTAGATTATAGAAATATCCCTGCCATGGCCGAAAATAATGTACCAGTCATTATGGATTGTACGCATTCTTTGCAACAGCCTAATCAAACATCAGGTATCACTGGAGGTAATCCAAGTTTAATTGAAACTATTGCAAAAGCAGCTATTGCAACTGGAGCAGACGGATTGTTTATTGAAACACATCCTAATCCAGCCAATGCAAAAAGCGATGGCGCGAATATGTTAAGACTGGAATTATTGGAACCTTTATTAGAGAAATTAGTACGCTTACGAAAAGCAGTGATCTAGTACTTTAATGGATTACGCTTTCCTAAAAGGATATTGTGCTTCATGCTTCTCCAGAATGCCAATACCATGTAAATGATGACTGGAGATCCGAAGGTTAAAAAGGAGATATAAATAAACCACATTCTTATTTTAGAACTAGCGATACCCAATCGCTCCCCGATGGCCGAGCAAACGCCAAAAGCGTGTAATTCTAGAAAATCTCTCAATTTTTGCATTGCTATAAGTTTAAAGCTATAACCAAATCTAGCTAAAAAAGTGGACATAAAGTGCATTTTTTGATTGCGCCGAGGGTCATTTTCGCTTACCTTTGCATCAGTTTTAACACCTAAAATTGACAACTATGGCTTTTGATATCGAAATGATCAAAAAATTGTATGCTGAAATGCCAGCAAAAGTAGAAGCAGCTCGTAATATGCTGGGCCGTCCTTTAACTTTATCAGAGAAAATTTTATTCTCCCATTTACATAGTGACCAAAAATTAGAAGGCTTCGAAAGAGGTGGATCTTATGTTGATTTTGCACCAGATCGTGTAGCCATGCAAGATGCAACAGCACAAATGGCTCTATTGCAATTTATGCAAGCAGGTCGTCCAAAAGTGGCTGTACCAAGTACAGTGCATTGTGATCACTTGATCTCTGCAAAAGTTGAAGCAAAGCAAGATTTACAAGTAGCGACAACAGAAAGTAAAGAAGTGTATGATTTCTTAGCTTCTGTGTCTAATAAATTTGGTTTAGGTTTTTGGAAACCAGGTGCAGGTATCATTCACCAAGTGGTTTTAGAGAACTACGCTTTCCCAGGTGGTATGATGATTGGTACCGATTCACATACCGTGAATGCTGGTGGATTAGGCATGTTAGCGATTGGTGTAGGTGGTGCAGATGCTTGTGATGTGATGGCAGGATTGGCATGGGAATTAAAGTGGCCTAAATTAATAGGTATCAAATTAACTGGAAAGTTAAACGGCTGGACTGCTCCTAAGGATGTGATTTTAAAAGTGGCTGGTATCTTAACTGTAAAAGGTGGTACCGGTGCTATTGTGGAATATTTTGGTGAAGGTGCTACAAGCATGAGTTGTACTGGTAAAGGAACGATTTGTAATATGGGTGCCGAGATTGGCGCAACCACCTCTACATTTGGTTATGATGCGAGCATGAGCCGTTACTTAACATCTACCGGACGTGCAGATGTAGCTGCTTTAGCTGATACTGTGGCAGCGCATTTAACTGCTGACCCAGAAGTGTATGCAAACCCAACAAAGTATTTCGACGAAGTGATTGAAATTGATTTAAATACATTAGAGCCCCATTTAAACGGACCATTCACACCAGATTTAGCGACTCCAATTTCTAAAATGAAGGAAGTGGCTGCTGCAAACGGTTGGCCTACCAAAATTGAAGTAGGTTTAATAGGAAGCTGTACGAACTCTTCATACGAAGATATTAGTCGTGCAGTTAGTTTAGCCAAACAAGTTTCAGAAAAGGGTTTAACCATGCAATCTGAATACTTAATTACACCAGGTTCTGAGCAAGTAAGATACACTATTGAAAGAGATGGTTTCTTAGATGTGTTTAGCCAAATTGGTGCAAAAGTATTTGCGAATGCTTGTGGACCTTGTATTGGAATGTGGGAGCGTGTAGGTGCTGAGAAAAAAGAAAAAAATACCATTGTACATTCTTTCAACAGAAACTTTGCAAAGCGTGCGGACGGCAATCCAAACACCTTCGCGTTTGTGGGTTCTCCAGAATTAATTACTGCATTGGCTATTGCAGGTGATTTAAATTTCAATCCATTAACTGACACACTTACTAATAATAAAGGCGAACAAGTTAAATTAGACGCACCAACTGGTGATGAATTACCATTAAGAGGATTTGCAGTGGAAGATGCAGGTTTCCAAGCACCAGCAGAAGATGGTTCAAAAGTGGTTGTAGCAGTTGATCCAGCGTCTAAACGTTTACAATTATTAGATCCTTTTGCAGCATGGGAAGGCACGGATTTAAAATCTTTGAAATTATTAATTAAGGCCAAAGGAAAATGTACCACTGACCATATCTCTATGGCAGGCCCTTGGTTAAAGTTCCGTGGTCACTTAGATAATATTTCGAATAACTTATTGATTGGCGCTGTGAACTTCTTCAATGAAAAAACAGATAATGTAAAAAGTCAAATCAATGGCAATTATGATACAGTTCCTAATACACAAAGAGCTTACAAAGCAGCAGGTGTGGGAACGATTGTAGTGGGTGATGAAAACTACGGAGAAGGTAGTTCTCGTGAGCATGCTGCGATGGAGCCAAGACACTTAGGTGTTCGCGTGGTATTGACAAAGTCTTTTGCACGTATCCACGAAACCAACTTGAAAAAGCAAGGCATGTTGGCGTTGACATTCGCTGACAAAGCAGACTATGAAAAAATTCAGGAAGATGATAGCATCGATGTGATTGGTTTAACCGATTTTGCTCCAGGCACTCCATTGACTTTAGTGTTAACACATAAAGATGGCAGTTCAGATAGCATTCATGCCAACCATACTTATAACCAACAACAAATTGAGTGGTTTAAAGCCGGTGGTGCATTGAATATCATCAGAAAGCAAGTTGCAGGATGATCAATACTGCACTAGTCTCTTTTGGAATGAGCGGAAAAGTTTTCCATGCACCTTTTATTGCAAGTAATCCCAACTTTCATTTAGTTGGAAGCTGGGAGCGTACAACTAAAAATATTGAAGCCGCCTACCCTGGTACAAAATCATATGCTAGTTACGAGGAATTATTAGCCGATCCAATCATTGATTTAGTGGTGGTGAATAGCCCAAACGATACGCATTTTACTTATGCAAAAAGTGCACTCCTTGCAGGGAAAAATGTAGTAGTAGAGAAAGCATTTACCGTGACGGCTAAAGAAGCTGAAGAGTTAGATGCATTAGCAAATACAAAAGGATTGAAATTAGCAGTCTACCAAAACAGGCGATATGATGCAGACTTTCTTACGATACAAAAACTAATTCAAGAAGACGAAATTGGCATTTTACAAGATGTACAAATTTCTTTTGAAAGGTATAGAACCACATTGAGTCCTAAAAAGCATAAAGAGTCTGTGACACCTGGTGCAGGCTTATTGTATGACCTTGGTCCACATTTAGTAGATCAAGCCATTTTATTATCCGGCATGCCACTAGCTGTATTTGCAGATATCAGAATCACCAGAAAAGTATCCATCATTGATGACTATTTTACATTGATCTTATACTACCCATCTCACCGTATTACATTAACCAGCGGTATGATGTTTATGACTGAAAGTCCGGGGTATAAAATCTATGGCACCAAGGGTTGTTTTATTAAAAACAGATCGGATATACAAGAAGCCGACTTAATGGCTGGAAAAAAACCAAATAGTTTAAACTGGGGTGCAGAAGCAACCGAAGATTATGGTACTTTATATACAGATATGAACGGCATCATAACCAATAAAGTGATTCCAAGTATACCAGGCAATTACGGTATATTTTATGAAAGAATGGCGGATGCGATTTTAAACAATGGCCCTGTTCCAACCTCAGCAAAAGAGGGCACCAATATCATTCGTGTATTAGAGGCTGCAAGGAATAGCGCCTTCAATAAAAGAGTCGTAGGAGTTTAAACCTAACTATATATTTTACAACGCTGTGAAATTCAAAGAAAATTATTTCTTACTCAGCTTCCTTCTCTTTTTCAAATTTGATAAATATACAGGAGTGATTCCTAAGTATGAAGCAATCATATACTGCGGCACTCGTTGGTGTATTTTAGGAAAACTTTGATCTAGGCTATCTAATCTTTCTATAATAGATTTTGTATCTCTTTGTAATACATATTCAAGCATTTGTACAATATGCGCTTCTGCTAAATATCTTCCTAATCGGTCTCCTAATTTAATATTATTG
>CAMAQL010000087.1 GCA_945860605.1 Chitinophaga pinensis | reverse complement strand
AAACGAATCTAAACAGAAAACAAAAGAATAAGTATTGCTATGAAAGATCTTCTATTTTATGCCGTTCCGGCAATGGGTGTTGTAGGATTATTGTATACACTCTTGAAATTCAATTGGGTATCTAAACAAGACGCAGGTAATGACCGTATGAAAGAAATTAGCACTTATATCGCTGAAGGTGCAATGGCATTCTTGAAAGCAGAGTGGAAAATTCTAGGCTATTTTGTAGTCATTGTGGCCTTATTATTAGGGTTTATGGCTACTAAAAATGCAGAAAGTCACTGGAGTATTGCTGTCGCATTTGTAATTGGTGCTGTATTTAGTGCAACAGCTGGTTATATTGGAATGAAAGTAGCTACTAAAGCAAACGTAAGAACTGCACAAGCAGCTAAAACAAGTTTAGCACAAGCATTAAAAGTTTCCTTTACTGGCGGATCTGTGATGGGCTTAGGTGTATCTGGATTAGCAGTATTAGGACTAGGTGGTTTGTTTTTAGTATTAAAACAACTATTTTTTGTAAATGGTGACCCTTCTGAAATGCTAAGAACAATTGAGGTATTAACTGGTTTTTCTTTAGGCGCTGAATCGATTGCATTGTTTGCACGTGTGGGTGGCGGTATTTATACAAAGGCTGCAGACGTAGGCGCTGACTTAGTAGGTAAAGTAGAAGCAGGTATTCCAGAAGATGATCCTCGTAACCCTGCAACGATTGCAGATAACGTAGGAGACAATGTGGGTGATGTGGCTGGTATGGGTGCCGATTTATTCGGTTCTTATGTTGCTACTGTTTTAGCTACGATGGTATTAGGACAAGAAGTCACTGCAGTAGGTGGTGGTAAATTAGTGGATGCCTTTGATGGTCTATCTCCTATTTTATTACCTATGATGATTGCAGGTGTAGGTATATTATTATCCATCATCGGAACTTTCTTTGTAAGAATAAGTGAGACCGCTGGTTTAAATACAGCAACAGTTCAAAAAGCATTGAACATGGGTAACTATGGTTCTATGATTTTGACAGCCATTGCTTGTTATTTTTTAGTAGGTTATATTCTTCCAGAAAACATGGCACTTCGTGGTATTGAGTTTACACGAAATGGTGTAATAGGTGCCATAGCAGTGGGTTTAATTGTAGGTACATTAATGAGTATTATTACTGAATATTACACAGCGATGGGCAAGCGTCCAGTATTAAGTATTATCAAACAATCAAGCACTGGACATGCAACGAATATTATTGGTGGTTTAGCAATTGGTATGGAATCTACTTTCATGCCTATTATTGTTTTAGCTGCTGGTATTTTTGGTGCTTCTTATTGCGCAGGTTTATATGGAGTAGCGATTGCTGCAGCAGGTATGATGGCTACAACGGCTATGCAATTAGCGATTGATGCATTTGGTCCTATCGCAGATAATGCGGGTGGTATTGCGGAGATGAGTGAATTACCAGCCGAAGTGCGTGAGAAAACAGATATTTTAGATGCGGTGGGAAACACGACTGCTGCAAGCGGTAAAGGTTTTGCCATTGCTTCTGCTGCCTTAACATCATTGGCATTGTTTGCGGCCTTCGTAGGTGTTGCCATGCCAGACAATCAACATATTGATATTTATAAAGCGGATGTATTAGCTGCATTATTTGTAGGTGGAATGATTCCATTCATCTTTTCTTCATTAGCTATTCGCGCTGTAGGTGAAGCTGCAATGGCCATGGTAGAAGAAGTACGTCGTCAGTTCCGTACGATTCCAGGTATTATGGAAGGTACAGGAAAGCCTGAGTATGAAAAATGTGTGGCTATCTCTACTGAAGCATCTTTGAAAAAAATGATGTTGCCTGGTGCAATCACCATCATCTCTCCTATCTTAATCGGATTTGTAATGGGCCCTGAAGCCTTAGGTGGTTTCTTAGCAGGTGCTACTGTAAGTGGTGTGTTAATGGGTATATTCCAAAACAATGCAGGTGGTGCTTGGGACAATGCTAAAAAATCTTTTGAAAAAGGTGTTGAGATTAATGGTGAGATGTTCTATAAAAAATCTGAACCACATAAAGCTTCTGTAACGGGAGACACGGTGGGTGATCCTTTTAAAGATACATCTGGTCCTTCAATGAATATCTTAATCAAGTTGATGTCTATTGTTTCATTGGTGATTGCTCCAAGTTTAGCGCAATTGCACCCAACTAAAGCAATGGAGGTCAAATCTCAAACAATGGAGATTTCAGTAATCAATACTGACTCTACTGCAAATATGACTGATGCTGCAACAACTGTAACAATTTCTGCTGATACTAAAACTTTGGTTCAAGCTTTACAAGAAGATGGTCTAGCGCCAACAGACAATGTAAAAATTGAAGTTACGAATGGTAAAATTTCAGTAAATGGAACTGCCTTAACTGATGCACAAAATGAAAAATACGCTACTTATTTAAAAAAGAAGTAGTATAATTTGAATATAAGTTCAATCTTATTGATCCCTCCAATTCATTGGGGGGATTTTTTTTATGATATCATACTAAGGACTTGTTTGCCTCCCATTGCAAACAGCGCATCTAAAATACAGGCATTTTGAATGAATCCAGTGGTATTATTAAATACTTGTTGGTACTGGAATGCATCGTTTGAAGTCTCAAAATTATTAGGCTTCATTGGGTCCACCCATTTCAATGCTTGTTGGATGGATGTATGCTCATTTGCTATTTCAATGAACCATTTTGCTTTTAAATGCACCTTGGTCCAATTTTGTGTAGCCAATAAAAAATCATTGAGGTAGACATGCTCTATGGAATATAATTGTTCTAAGCTATCTACATAATATTCAAAAAAAGGAGCTCTTTTATAATTGATAGATATAGCTTTAAAGTGTTGTGATCTCCATGGACTATCATAAGCTATCCGAATTTCATTCATTGGGGTTTTCTGGTCCCTTCCCCCAACAATTGGAATGGTTAAATGCAAAGGGCCTTGTGCAGTGGCAATGACCATCCTGTTTTTGAAACTCATTTTACTAAAGGCTGTAATACTGTCAAATACAAGCTGTTCATGTTTTGCAAATACTTGATAATAGGTTAAACAACCAAAATAATGAAGATCTGTATAAACCATGAATGCATTTTGTTTTGTAATTTTAATAAAATTTATCCATGAAGCAATTTAATTATGGGCTTTTATTTGTTATGCTATTATTAACAGCTTGTTCTGATCCACAATCTTTCGAATTCAAAGGACTACAAGATATTCAGTTAGAGAAATTAACGATGGGTAAAAATATAATTAGAGCCAATATTAAATACTACAATCCAAATCCTTTTTCTTTGGTATTAAAACAAATAGATTGTAAAGTTTTATTGAACAATGGAAAGTTTACACAATTAAAATTAGATACGAACTTTACAATACCTCCAAAAAAAGACTTTTTACTTCCAGCACAACTTGAATTTCAAATGTCAGACTTGGTAAAAAATAGTATGGAACTCTTGTTAAACAAACCAGTGAAATTAAATATTACAGGTACAGCCACTTTAAGTAAAGGTATCTTCACTAAGACAGTTCCTATAGCTTACGAGACAACACAAAAATTAAATTTGGGTGCTGCATTGTCAGGAATAAAATAAATTTTTTTTATTTTATTGTTTCCAGGTGGATGGACTATCTCTCCATTCCATTAATGTACTTTGTGTATTGGCATCCACCAATCCTTTCTCTACTGCTAATTCAATCAAACTTGCATAGTTTGTTAAGGAAACATATGGCACACCAGCTGCCTTGAATGCATCTTCTGCAATTTGAAAACCATAATTGAAAATGGACACCATTCCCACTACTTCTAATCCAGCATTTCTTAAGACATCTACTACTTGTAAACTACTTTTTCCTGTAGAAATTAAATCTTCTATCACTAAAATTTTATTTGTGCTTGCATAAGCCCCTTCTATCTGATTGCCTAAGCCATGCTCTTTTGGTTTAGGACGCACATAGATATAAGGTAATTTTAATTGGTCAGCTGCCATGGCACCCCAAGGAATACCGGCAGTCGCTACTCCAGCTAACATATCGGCCCCTTCAAATTTTTCGAAAATGACATTGCACATTTCGCTTTTTATAAAGTCACGGACATAGGGAAAAGAGAGTACTTTACGATTATCACAATAAATTGGACTTTTCCATCCACTTGCCCAAGTAAATGGGTCGTTTGGGTTTAACTTTATAGCACTAACTTGTAATAACTTTTCTGCGACAGCTTTTTCGTTTGTCATATCCTAGATTTGGCACGAATTTACCGTCAAAAAGGCAATATTTTTGCAAGAGTTACTAAATACTATACACATTTTATGTTGACACCAATCATTGCAGCTGGAGGCATTGTAGTAAATCCCAATAAGGAGATGCTGTGGATCTTTAGAAGAGGCTTTTGGGATTTGCCAAAAGGAAAACTAGATCCAAACGAAACAATCGAAGCATGTGCTTTAAGAGAAGTTATGGAAGAAACCGGAATGAGCAATCTTGTTTTGGGCGACTTAATTATGACAACCACCCATCTTTATCATGATATGTATTTGAATACCGAAGTGGAGAAAACCACTTATTGGTACAAAATGACGACTGATCAATTACAAGATGGAATTCCACAAATAGAGGAAGATATAGAAGCCATTGCATGGGTGAAAAAGGCCGACATTGCCCCCTATCTAGCAAAAACTTATGATAGTATAAAACAAGTGATGGAAGTATTTCTTACTTCAATGCATTAATAACCACATCTGGTAAGAATGGTGAAGCGTCTCCATTATTTCGGATGATATCTCTTACAATGGTAGATGCAACTGAGGTATATTTTGGTTCACCTGTTAAAAAGATGGTTTCGATATGACGATCCATGGGTCTGTTGGCATCTGCGATTGTTTTTTCA
>CAMAQL010000086.1 GCA_945860605.1 Chitinophaga pinensis | reverse complement strand
TTTCGTAACCAACTGCTACCACTTCTAATACTTTGTTTGCTTGAACTGCAATAGTGAAATTACCTTGTGCATCAGAGTTAACCCCTGTTTTAGACCCTTTTACAAGTACACTCGCACCTGCAATTGGAGCACCCGATTCGTCGGTAACCTTACCACTGACTGTTGTGTTTTGAGCTATTGCTACTCCAATCATCAAAAAGGAGGCAAGAAAACTCAATAGAAAGAATTTTTTCATCATAGAATTTATTTTTTTTGAAAAAACAATATTGGATTGAAAGGCAATTTAACAAAAATTTAATAGTATTAAGCAATTGTTACCTTTTTTTTAAAATTTTGTATTGAGAAATTGATTTTTACTTACATATAATTAAATTAATTTATACAATATGCGTTTATGTTTGATTTTCGGCAAATACGATGAAACAAAAAGGGATTTCGGCCTATATTTACGCCATGAGTAAGTCAAAATCTGCCTTTTTTTGTACCAATTGTGGCTATGAGTCCCCAAAATGGGTTGGCAAATGCCCAGCCTGTAATGAATGGAATACTTTTACCGAAGAAGTCATTGACAAAGGCAAGGGGAACACCCAAACATGGGAAGATTATGCCGTTACCCAAAAAGGGACGGAAGTGATTGCCATTAATGAAGTTCAAATTCAATCAGAAAAAAGAATGGATAGCTCTGATTCAGAATTAAACCGAGTGTTAGGAGGCGGCATTGTTCCAGGTTCTATTGTACTTGTTGCTGGTGAACCGGGTATTGGAAAAAGCACTTTGTTTTTACAACAGGGTTTAATGATGAAGGATCAAACTGTTTTATATATCAGTGGAGAGGAAAGTATTCAACAAATCAAAATGCGCGCTGACAGATTAAGTTTAGAAAATGAACATTTTTATTTACTAACCGAAACGCATACGCAAGCGATTTTTAAAGCCATTAAAAAATTAAAACCAACTGTGGTGATTGTAGATTCAATTCAAACACTTGAATCTAATTTAATTGACGCCGCAGCAGGAAGTATTTCCCAAATCAAACAAACTGCAGCAGAATTTCAAAGATTTGCAAAAGAAACGGGCACACCTGTTTTTTTAATTGGTCATATCACTAAGGAAGGTTCTATTGCTGGACCAAAAATTTTAGAACATATGGTGGATACTGTTTTACAATTTGAAGGAGACCGTCATTATGCATACAGGATGTTACGAACTTTAAAAAACAGATTTGGAAGCACCAGTGAATTAGGTATTTACGAGATGACTGGAACGGGCATGAAAGTCGTCACTAATCCGTCTGCATTTTTAATTGCGCAAAGAAACGACTCGTTGAGTGGAAGTACGATTGCAGCAGCGATGGAAGGCATGCGTCCCTTGTTGATCGAAGTGCAAGCATTGGTGACTCAAAGTGTGTATGGCACACCACAAAGAACGGTGACTGGATTTGATTTAAGAAGATTGCAATTATTATTAGCCGTGCTTGAAAAGCGCGGTGGGTTTGCGTTTGGGATGAAAGATGTTTTTGTGAATATCGCAGGTGGACTTAAAATAGAAGACCCTTCATTGGACCTTGCTGTCATACTTTCATTACTATCTTCCTACGAAGACATCCCATTGCCACAAGGTATTTGCTTTGCTGGAGAAGTTGGATTGAATTGTGAAATTCGCGCTGTTAACCGAATACAACAACGCATAGCAGAAGCAGAAAAATTAGGTTTTGAAAAAATAATTATTTCTGGATTCAACACTAAAGGAATTGATACAAAAAAACATAGCATCGAAATTATTCCTGTAGAAAGAGTCGACGAAGCCTATCGCTTATTTTTCTAGTCTTGAAAATGTTTAACGGTATACGAAACTACCTGAATGCTTTTTTGCATTTGTTGTATCCACAAATTTGTTTTGGTTGCGGCACAGATCAAGTTAAAAAAACGATGCCTTTATGCAATCAATGCATCCTTGATTTACCCTTCACCGATTTTTTTAGCATCCACGAAAATCCTATCGAAAAAATATTTTGGGGCCGAGTGCCTGTTCAATCTGCTGGTGCTTTATTGTTTTTTACAAAAGACAGTTTAGTGCAAACACTGATGACGCAATTAAAATACCACCACAATAAAAAAGTGGGTATTTTATTTGGGCAGTTAATGGGCCAAGCCATTACAGCTGAAAAAAAATTTGAGCAAATTGATTTGCTGATCCCCATACCTATTCTGCCTTCCAAAATGAATAGTAGAGGCTATAACCAAAGTCAAGTGGTTGCATTGGGCATCCAACAAGTTTGGAACAGGCCCATTATGCAGGATGTATTAATCAAAAAAAACTGGTCCGATTCACAAACCAAGAAAGATAGAACAGCTAGGCTGCAGCAAGTTCCAGACCTATTTATTTTAAATCACCCAAATAGGATTGAGGGAAAAAATATATTGCTGGTGGACGATGTGCTTACAACGGGAGCCACTTTAGAAGCGGCCATTGAAACCCTGATGGCTGGATCGCCTGCTTCCGTTTCGATTGCCGTGGCCGCTTATACCCTTTAATCAACTTTTCCGTCAACAATTCAACAGATTTCTTGTTATATTTATTACCTCAAACATTCAAATATCTATTATGAAAACGATACTAAGTTTCTTATTGATTGCATGCAGCTTTTTTACAAACGCTCAAAGCATTCATAGCTTTAAAGTTAAAAGCATTGACGGTAGTCAAATTGATTTGTCAAAATATAAAGGCAAAAAAATCATGGTAGTCAACACCGCAAGTCAATGTGGTTATACGCCTCAATATGCCTCTTTACAAAAAGTGTACAGTCAATACAAAGACAAATTAGTGATCATTGGTTTTCCTTGCAATCAATTTGGTGGACAAGAACCTGGCACGAATGCTGAAATCGTTGAATTCTGCGAAAAAAATTATGGCGTTACTTTCCCGCTAGCAGATAAGGTAGATGTGAAGGGTACCGATCAATCTTCGATCTACCAATGGTTGACTCAGAAATCAAAAAATGGCGTTTTAGATGCGACCATTGGTTGGAATTTCAATAAATTTTTATTGGATGAAAATGGAAAAATGTTGGCTTATTTTCCAAGCAATGTAAAACCAGATAGCGACGCAATTTTGACTTACTTAAATAAGTAGCTTACCCTAGGAAGTCCTATCTTCGCTGCATGTTATTGCGCGATATTATTGGTCAAGAAAAATTAAAGCATCAGTTAGTAGAGATGGTTCAACACCAAAGATTGAGCCATGCCCTATTATTTGTGGGACCAGAAGGATCTGGCGCATTGCCTTTGGCCATTGCATTTGCACAATATTTAGTAAGCTCACCTGCTACAACCAATCAAGTCTTGGACATGTTTGCAGACCCTGACGCACTTGCAAAACAAGTCCATACTTTCAACGAGCCAGATGCCATTGCAGATTTGCCTGCTTATCAGCGCGCCAATCAATTAATGCACCCCGATCTACACTTTTCTTTTCCAACTATTACAGAAAAACCTGGTCAAAAAAATATCAGTGCTAATTTTATGGAGCAGTGGAGGGAATTTGTGCAGGGTTATCCTTATGGCAATGTATTTGACTGGTTGCAATTTATTAAAGCAGAAAATAAGCAAGGCAATATTAGTGCAGACGAATGTGCTGAAATCATTAAAAAATTAAGTTTCAAAAGTTTTGAAAGCCCTTTCAAAGTCCTTGTGATGTGGATGCCAGAATACTTGGGCAAGGAAGGCAATAAATTATTAAAACTGATTGAAGAGCCACCAGCAGATACGATTTTTTTATTGGTAGCCAATTCCGAAGAGCAAATTCTACCAACGATCATTAGTCGATGCCAATTTATTAGAGTACCAAGATTAAGCAATACAGATATTGCAGGCGCACTGGAGCAAAGAGCAAAACTAAGTCCAGAAAAAGCACAACTTATTGCAGCCATGTCGGATGGTAATTACAGAGAAGCACTTCATTTAGTACAACATAGTGATAGCGATTTTTTAGACCAAATAAGGGACTGGCTCAATGCCATTCTTAAAAATGGCCCTTTGGCTCAAATGAAATGGGTAGACGAGGTCAGTAAACTGGGTAGGGAGCAGCAAAAACAATTCCTGAAATATTTTAACCACTTGCTTGAGCAAAGCATCCGCATCAAAGTATTGGGTGCAGACCTGCCTTTAGACCCAGATTTAAAGGATTTTGCCCTCAGAATCAATAAAATTGCTGGAGTTGGTCAATTAGAGGCCATTATACAAGAATTAGACAAAGCAGTCTATTATATAGAGCGAAATGCCAATGCAAAGATGTTATTTATGGCAATGGGCATCAAGTTCTATCATATCATTCGCAACAAAACCTTAATTTTGACATAGACGCCAATCTATGGAACAGGGATTTGAAGGGAATGGGCGTTGGGTATTTCAATTAATAACAGTTAGAATTTATATATATGGGATGTGGATCATGTGGCACGGGTACGCCCAATGGCTGCAAAAGTAACGGAGGCTGTAGTACAGGTGGATGTAATAGATTAAATGTACATGACTGGTTAAGAGACTTGCCTGTGGATGACACAGCAAGTCAATGTAGGGTAGTAGAAGTAAGCTTCAAACAAGGAAGCCGAAAAGATTTTTTTAGAAACCCTACTTTCCAAATTTTTGAAAAAGGAGACTATGTGACAATTGAAGGCGTAAATGGTTTTGACGTTGGAGAAATTTCTTTGACTGGAGAACTGGTTCGTATGCAATTGAAAAAAAGCGGCACGGATGAATTTCATCCAGAGATCAAAAAAATCCTTAGGGCAAGTACAGATAAAGATATTGAGACCTTTAAAATAAGTAAAGGTAGAGAATCAGACATGTTGGCTAAAAGTAGGGCATATGCAAGAGATTTGAAATTACAGATGAAATTAAGTGAGATCGAATTGCAGGCGGATGGCAAAAAAGGTACTTTTTTCTACACAGCAGATGATCGTATTGACTTTAGAGAACTCATCCGTATGTTCGCAAATGAGTTTAAAGTAAAAGT
>CAMAQL010000085.1 GCA_945860605.1 Chitinophaga pinensis | reverse complement strand
TGACCAATATTCCTTACTGCTGCCTCCCGTAGGAGTCGGGCCCGTGTCTCAGTGCCCGTGTGGCTGATCATGCTCTCACATCAGCTAATGATCGTAGACTTGGTGAGCCGTTACCTCGCCAACTATCTAATCATACGCACACCCATCATTAAGCGCCGAAACTATAACAACAAAGTGATGCCACTTCGTTGTGTTACGGGGTATTAATCCAAATTTCTCTGGGCTATTCCCCACTTAAAGGAAGGTTGTGTACGTGTTCCGCACCCGTTTGCCGGTCGCCATCAAACTATTGCTAGTTCATGCTGCCCCTCGACTTGCATGTATTAAGCCTGCCGCTAGCGTTCATCCTGAGCCAGGATCAAACTCTCCATTGTAAATGTTGTTTGATCATGACTATCAATCTCAAATAAATCCGAAATTAACGGTCTGATATAATTCTGTTGATGCTATAACCTTTACCTGATTTTTTCAATTAATCAGTTACTATTGTTTCCAAACTTTCAAAGATCTTAGTGTGTTTTTTGCGCGCCATTATTCATAGCGGGGTGCAAAGGTAGACACAATATTTTTATTAGCCAAACTTTATTTAATAATTATTTAAAATACGATTAAAAATAATCAACAAAATAAGGCAGATATGATTTCAAGAACTAACTCCTTTTTTAAGAGGGAGAGCAAAGATAGAGCCTCATTTCTAAGCCACCAAAATTTTGATGGATTAATTTTAAAGTTTTTTTGAACTTTTATGCTGCTAAATAATTGCTTCAGAGAACTCCTGTTATTGATATTTCATCGTTAACGGGCGGCAAAGATAGGGAGTTAATTATCCCAGCCAAATAATATGTATACTATTTTTAATTTTTTTTCGTTCAAGCCATTCATTATCTATCAGTTATGAGCTCAAACCCAATAGGAGAAGGGATTCTGGTTACCCAATTTTTTTTAAGAAATCTGGGTAGATAATCTGAGATAAATAAAGGCCGTGAGCTGGAGTAGAGAAATCGACCCCTTGTTCGTCCTTTGAGGCAATAATTTCATGCCATTCTTGGATGCTAATTTGCCCCCTTCCTACTTGTACCATAGTGCCTACTAAACCACGGATCATCCCCCTTAAAAAACGATTGGAGTGAATCTCAAACTGGATATTGGTACCAGAAATGGTCCAATTGGCCTTTGTAATGGCACATTCGAAGCTGTTGACCTGGGTATTTTTTTTGGAAAAACTCTCAAAATCGGTGTAATTCAGTAAGGAATCTGCTGCTGTTTGCATAAGCGCTAAGTCAAGTGGAAAGGGATAATACCAAGATCTGCCCTCTGAAAATGGATCCTTACTTTGATGAAGCTTGTAGATATACCCTCTTTTGATGGCATCAAACCGACTATGCGCCTCATTTGGGACTAGGTAAAGGCCTTTAACCACCACCGAATTGGGTAAAATCGCGTTTAGATTATAGACATGTTTAGGAAGGACCTCTAATTCGGTGTCAAAATGCAAGAAATTTTGATACCCATGCACCCCTGCATCCGTTCTTGAGGCCCCTGTCAACGCAATGGGTGTTCTAAATAAAGTTTCCATGGCATTTTCTAGCGCGCCCTGCACAGTGCCCACATTTTGTTGGATCTGAAATCCACCAAATAAGGCCCCGTCATAACTTAGTTCTATAAAATACCTTGCCATGTATTATTAAATTGGAGAATTATCTTACCATGATCCGCCTGCGCCACCGCCGCCAGAGCTTCCGCCACCAAAGCCGCCGAATCCACCGCCGCCGCCGCTATCGCCCCATCCACCACCGCCGCGACCACCGCCGCCTAATAAAGAGCCTAGTAGCATACCTGTGGCTACATCACTAAATCCACTTCGACCAATATTGGATCCGCCGCCACCACCTCCACTTCTTAAAATCACAAAAATGATAATTAAGATAATCATAAACAATCCTCCGCTTCCCTTAGATTTTGATTTTTTTGCTTTTGCAACTTTGTATTCTCCTACAGCAGCTTTTGCAATATTATCTGTTGCTTGGTCAATGCCTTCGTAATAATTACCCGCTTTGAATGCAGGCTTAATATCATTGTCGATAATATTTAATGCAGTGATATCTGGAATGGCACCTTCTAATCCATAACCCACTTCGATCCTTATTTCGCGTTCATTAATAGCAATTAATAAGAGTACACCATTATTGGTTTTTTTATTGCCGATGCCCCAGTCTCTAAATAATTTAGTAGCATATTCTTCCTTTGGGTATCCGTCTAAACTTGGTATAATAACTACGGCAATTTGATTGGAACTACTATCGTCGATCGCGACCAATTTATTTTCTAAAGCCTGCTTTTGTTCTGGAGATAATACACCTGCCACATCTGTCACAAGTGTTGCTGGACTCGGTTTTGCAATGATATTTTGCGCGAACGTATTGTTTGCAAAAAGCATTGCCTGTAAAAATAAAACGATCGTTAAAACAAAAGGCAACGCGCCAAATAATTTTATTTTTCTCATTTGCCCATCATGATTTCGTCAGATAATTCATTTTCATCCGTTACACGATCATATGGAAAATGATCTTTCAATGCATGACCTACAGCATCAATTACACCTACCATGCCATCGACATAATTTGCTTGTTTAAAATGACCAGTCATTTCTTGCACTTGTTGGTACCAAAATTCCACGCCTACTTTTTCGTGAATTTGCTGATCGCCATAAATGGCCAATTTCTTGTCCGATACGGCCACGTATACCAATACACCATTGCGGTCCTTGGTTTCGTTCATCTTATTCTTAAAAAATATTTCGGTTGCACGTTCTAATGCGTCCTGCTTTTTAGGAATACTTGTCTCTACAAAAACACGGATCTCGCCGCTTGTGTTTTGTTCAGCAGCTTGAATCGCCTGGACAAGCAGTTGCTTGTCCGAGACGCTCAATAAGTTATCCGTTTTGGATTTAAATAGATTCAGTGGATTCCACATAGTGTTGATAGTTTGGAGATTAAAACAGCTTAGAATTTTACTTCTGGCGCTTTAGAAGCACCTTCGTCTGCTTTAAATCCTTCTTTGGTTTTGAAACCAAACATACCAGCTAATAAGTTCAAAGGAAATGATCTTGCTCTTTTATTGTAATCAGCGATGGCAGCGTTAAAGTCGTTTCTTGAAACTTTAATTCTGTTTTCAGTACCTTCTAATTGAGCTTGTAATCCACGGAAGGCATCATTTGCTCTTAAATTAGGATAGTTCTCTGAAACCACTAATAAACGACCCAAAGCTTGAGACAATTGACCTTGACTCGCTTGAAACTGTTGTAATTTTTCTGGGGTCAAATCCTTTGCATCCACTTTCATTTGTGTAGCGCTTGCACGAGCAGCAATTACATTCTGTAAAGTTGTTTGCTCAAAATTTGCTTCTCCTTTTACGGTGTTCACCAAGTTCGGGATCAAATCCGCACGTCTTTGGTAATCACTTTGCACGTTATTCCATGCTTGATTTACATTCTCGTCTTGATTCACTAAGCCATTATAGCCGTTGCAACCATAGCCTATTAAAATTACGAGTACTCCTAAAAAAATGAATAGTCCTAAATTTTTACGTAACATAGTTTTGTATTTGTTTATAAAGATAGAGCAAAGCTAGTACCAAACTTGTTTTATGACGGAAAGTCCTGACAAAAAGAACCCCTCCCGAAGCAGGGAAGGGTTATAATTAACAAGTTCTTATAAAATATTAACTCAAGTAGGAGCATTTATCCCTTGATAGCTGCGATACCTGGCAAAATTTTACCTTCAAAATATTCCAATAAAGCCCCGCCGCCTGTACTTACATAGCTTACTTTGTCATTGAAACCAAACTGATTCACGGCTGACACACTGTCGCCACCTCCTACTAAACTAAAAGCGCCTTTTTCAGTTGCTTCGGCTACAGCCTCGGCTATTGCTTTTGTTCCTGCCTGGTAATTAGACATTTCAAACACGCCCATTGGACCATTCAATAAAATAGTTTTACTTGCTAAAATCACTTCCTTAAACTTCGCTCTTGAAGCTTCTCCAATATCCAATCCCATCCAACCGTCCGGGATAGACATGCTCTCGCAATTTTTTCTTTCCGTATCATTTGAAAATGCAGTGGTAATGATATTGTCCATCGGCAAATGAATCTGCACCCCTTTTGCTTTTGCCTTAGCTAAAATTTCTAAGGCAAGTGGCATACGATCGTCTTCACAGATGGATGTTCCAATGGAACCGCCCTGCGCTTTGAAAAAGGTATAGGCCATCCCGCCACCAATGATAATATCTGTAGCGCGCTCCAATAAATTTTCAATGATCAAAATTTTATCAGACACTTTCGCGCCACCAATGATGGCAGTAAAAGGTTTTTGAGATTCGTGCAATACTTTTTCTGCACTCACTACTTCAGCTTCCATCAAGTAACCAAAAGTTCTGTTTTCTTTGGAGAAATATTGTGCAATAATTGCTGTGGATGCGTGTGCTCTATGTGCAGTACCAAAAGCATCATTCACATAGACATCTCCTAGTTTCGATAATTTTTCGGCAAATGCTGAGTCCCCTTTTTCTTCTTCTTTATAAAATCGCAGGTTCTCTAATAACAATACCTGGCCTGCTTGTAAAGCTGCTGCTTTGTTTACTGCTTCTGCACATATACAATCATCTGCAAACTGCACTTCCTTGCCACCTAATAATTCAGACAAGTGCGCCACTACATGTTTTAAAGAATACTTTTCTGTAGGACCCTCTTTTGGTCTACCCAAATGGCTCATTAAAATAACAGCACCTCCGTCTTGTAAAATTTTATTAATTGTTTTTACAGTTGCACGCATACGTGTGTCATCTGTAATTTGAAATTGCTCATTTAAGGGCACATTAAAATCGACACGTACAAGGGCTTTTTTACCCCCGAAAGAAAAATCTTTAAAAAAACTCATAATTAAAATTTAAGTCTGTTTGAATTGATTACTATTGGAACTAAATTAAAAATGCCCTCCCGAGGGAAGGCATCTTATATAAAAAATCTTATTTTATTTTACTTGCGAAATACTTCACTGTACGCACTAACTGGCTTACATAGCTCATTTCATTATCATACCAGCTTACGGTTTTA
>CAMAQL010000084.1 GCA_945860605.1 Chitinophaga pinensis | reverse complement strand
AGGTTCGAGCGCAGGCTGTAGAAGCCAAGCAACTGTGATTGTAAAAGTGAACACAGATAATGGAGCTACTTCTATTAGCTATCCATCACAAATAAGTACGGCAATTACCACAGTTCAAAATGTGACACTTACAGGTATAACAAATGGGGTATTCACAGCAAATTCTGCAAACTTAAAAATCAACTCTTCAAATGGGGCAATTACTCCAAATACAAGTTCGGTTGGCACCTATGTTGTAACTTATACTTATGGGATTTGTAATAATACATTGACTACAAATGTGATCATAACAGCTGATGCGAGTGATCATGGAGAAGTAGTGTACCCTAATTTTTACATGGGTGCAACTTCAGGTTTGCTTACGCCAAATGTAACATTAACCCAAGCTTCTTGTACTGTACCTATAGACTACACTTTAATATTTTACAGAGGAGGGACTACAGAATTAGTAGCACCTTCGAAAACATTGAATCAAGAAGCATGTACTGCTTTAATAGATTATACCACGGCGATTTACACTGGTGGAACTACAGGATCAAATACCCCAAAATCTATTTTACCTCAAAGTGCTTGTACCCCTTATGTCAATCCATCCAACACGATTTATATGGGAGGTACGACAGGTGCTAATGTACCAAGAGTAATTTTAAACAATAGTACTTGTACTGTACCAGCAGGAACGAACTTTTATATTGGTGGATCTGGTACTGGTTATGGTAACGGAAGTTTAGCGCCATCTACAAGTGCAAATAATGGAACAGCGGTTGCAACAAGATCAGACACAACTATTTGTCCAGGAACACCTATAGTATTGACTTCAAGAGGTGCTACTAATTATACTTGGACACCAGCAACTGGCTTGGACAATTCTTTAAATCCTAGCCCTACGGCTACGCCTATCACGACTACAACGTATACTGTTGTTGGTTCTGGTGCTGGTGTAGGATGTATCAATACGGCTAAAGTAACTATCACAGTCTTAAAGGATACTTTAACAAATGTATCCTTTGGTGCGTATAATTTTGATGAAACCGATATGAGGGTGAAAAAAGTAAATTATATCATTGGTCCTTTAACAGGTACGTTTACTTCCAGTCCAAGTGGTTTAGAATTCAATCCATCAAATGGTTCATTTACACCTGGCTTAAGTACAAGTGGTGTGTATGCGATTAATTATAATTATACAAAGGGCGCTTGTAATTATACCTATGTGTCTAATATTAATATTACTACACTTCCTCCTTCTATTACGTATCCAGCTCCATCTGTTTTTTATATTAATTATGCTGCAATCACTGCAACACCAACCAATTCAGGTGGAAGAGCGATTGCTTACGAAGCAATGGATGATTTACCAACAGGGCTTACAATCAATGCTTCCACTGGTGTGATTTCTGGAACACCAACTTCGCTTGTTGAAAACGCATCTGTTCGAATTCGTGCTTATAATTTAAATAAATTAGGCGGTATAAATTATAGTGATATTTATACAATGACTATTTCGATAAGAAAGCCAATCATTAGTTCTACGACTTCTTCTATTGCATCTATGAATACCATTTATGGTGTGGCATCAACCGAAAACACTTTGAATATTTCAGGTCAATACATTATACAAAATATTATAGTAACGCCTCCAACGGGATTTGAAGTTTCAAGAACAACAGGTACAGGTTTTGCTAATACAGTTTCAATCACTCAATCTGGCGGAAATATTACTTCTACTACTATTTATCTAAGAATTAAAAACAATGCGGCTGTAGGAAATTTAACAGGTACTGTTTTATTACGAAGTCAAGCAGCAGATGATTTTAATATTGCATTAGCTACAAGCTACGTTGCTCCAGCGCCTTTAACAATTGCAGCGAGGTATTTCCAGAAATTTTATGGTTCTAAAATAACATTAGGTGCAGGGAATACTAATTTCACTTCAACCGGCTTAAAGAACAGTGAAACTATTGGATCTGTAACATTGACTCCTGCTGGTGGAACAGCTGCGAATGATGCGCCTGGATTATACGCCATCACACCATCGGCTGCCATTGGCGGCACTTTTTCTACCGCGAATTATAATATCACTTATACGGCAGGACAATTTGAAGTATTGTATAGCTTATATGGTTTTACAATGTCTGGAAATACATCTAATTGGGTGCAGGGCAAAGTACCCATTCCTAAAATTAGTGGTGGTGTAATTTCTTTGGTGACTAATAATGCTGCTAGATATACTGCTACTATCCCAACTAGTTTTTCTAATATTATACTAAGAGGTGTTTGTTGGAATACAACAATCAATCCGACCATTGCGAATAGTAAAATTATTGATGGCGCAACGACTACAGGAAATCTAATAGCCAATCTGACTGGTTTAACAGATGGCACGGTGTATTATATCAGAACCTTTATCACCATAGGTACTTTTACTTATTATGGTCCTAATGTGAAATTTGTGACTGCAATAGGAAATGATTGATCTACAATTGCCAAAGCTGCAAGCTCCGGGGTACAATTACATGCCGATTTTCCAGCATTGGCTTCTGGCTGGTATTGGATTAAATCCCCAAGTATGTCTACTGCAAAAGAAATGTATGTTGATATGACGGAAGATGGTGGTGGGTATGATTTTTATTTCATCACAAATGGTCCTGATGTGAATACTGTAACTGCAACAAATGGCGGTACCGATTTAGGTTTAGACTTAGTAATGCCAAGAAGCAAGGGTCATTGGAAAGCCATGTCCAATGCAGTAATAGCCGGTATTGCAAGAGGCTCCAGTATAGTAGGATCAGGCAACTAAGCAAGCTTTTTCCAAACCACATATGGTGTATACAGAAATACGAATGCTGGAAATGGAGGAAATAGTTATACAAATAAAGTAATGAGAATGCATCTTATGGTGGAACTACAAACGCGGCAGATTGGAGAGTTAAGGATGGCGGTCGATGGTGGTTAAGAGATGGCACACATACCGAACCAAATGGAGACTATACGAGTAATGGCTTATTGGGATTGCAAGCTGGAGGATACAGTTTTCCTAATCCTTATGACAACTCAAATATTGGATTTAATGATGGAGGCGCCTATTCCACTGGGGTTTACTATTTAGTTTCTACGAATACTAAACAATAAGATCGATTGAATGATTGATGATCAATTTAAGCTACTTCGCAATCACATATGTCAGCCAGCTTAATAGATAAGCTAGCCCCGTCATCATAAAAAATTGAATAGTCGGCCATTTCCAAGTACCTGTTTCTCTTTTCACAATAGCGAGCGTACTCATACATTGCATCGCAAGTACATAAAATACCATCAAGGAAAGTGCAGTGGCTAAACTATAAACTGGTTTGCCATCAGGCCAAACAGAGGCACGTAATTTTTCTCTTAAACTGCTATTATTATCTTCCTCTACACTATACAAGGTAGCCATGGTCCCTACAAATACTTCTCTTGCTGCAAAGGAAGTAATGAGTGCAATACCAATCTTCCAATCATATCCAAGTGGCTTTATAATTGGCTCAATTTTTTTACCCAATATGCCAGCGTAAGAATTGGCAAGTTTATCGGTATTGTATTGTTTTTCTAATTGTGCTTCTTGTGCTGGATTGCTTTTCACAGCCATCGCATATTGTGCATTGAGCTGATCCATTTTTTCACTCGGTCCATAAGAACTCAAGAACCACAACAACAAACTAATCATGATAATCACCTTACCTGCATCCACCACAAATATTTTTGCTTTTTGAATCATTGTCATCCCTACATTGCCCCAGCGTGGTGCACGGTAGACTGGTAGTTCTAAAATAAAATAACTTTTCTCTTTGATTTTAATAAAAAACTTAAGGATAAAGCTTGCTAAAAGGGCCATGATAATACCTAATAAATAAAGTGCCATCATCACCAATCCTTGTAAACTTAAAAAACCAAAATAAATCGTATTGTCTATCACCAAAGAAATTAAAATTGTATACACAGGTAGTCTTGCACTACAACTCATAAAAGGCGTAACCAATATGGTGAGTAAGCGCTCTTTTTTATTTTCAATATTTCTCGCACTCATAATGGCTGGCACAGCACATGCAAAACCACTAATCATCGGCATCACGCTCTTGCCATTCAATCCTACTTTACGCATGAGTTTGTCACTTAAGAAACTGATCCTAGCCATATATCCCGTGTCTTCTAGCAAAGTGATGAGGCCAAACAAAATCATAATCTGCGGCACAAAAATCACAATCCCACCAATGCCTGCAACGAATCCATTCACCAACAAATCCTGCCACCAGGCTTGAGGTAATGTCTCATTTAAATAAGTAGTGATATTGGTAAAAATCCATTCAATGCCATCCATTGGAAAAGAGGCCATCCAGAAGACGGACTGAAACAATACAAATAAAACGCTTAATAAAATAATATATCCTCCTACACGGTGTAACAATATATTGTCTAATCTGTCTGTTCTTTTTTTCTTAGCAGTTGGGTCTGGCACGGTCACCCATTTTTTCATCAGCTCTTGAATACGTTGATAGCGTTGTAAGATTTCTTGCGCCTGTGTTTTGGTGTGGTTAAAATCATTCTCAAGTTCTATTTGCTCTATATTTTCCTGCATCTCTTGATCCAAAGGAAAAGTTTCGTGGTGCATTAAATAATGCAAAGCAGCATAGTCACTATGTGTCGGGTATGTTTTTTTAAATGCATCAATGGCAGCAGGGGCAAGATTTTTATTGTCAATAAAACTTGCTTGATTTCTGGAGCGAGGTGTTTCTATAATCTGACCCAATACTTTTTTTAATTCACCTAAGCCTTTATTTTTTCTTGCATCCACCGCAACTACAGGAATACCTAAATCGGATTGTAGTCCAGCGATATCAATTTTAATGCCCTTTTTTTGTGCAAGGTCATTCATAGTGAGGGCCAATACTACAGGAATTTTTAAATCAATGATTTGACTACAAAAAAGTAAATTTCTTTTTAAATTACTTGCATCTGCAATTAATAAAATCACATCTGTTTTTACATCTTCATCCACTCCCATTAATACTCGATAAGCCACCCATTCATCTTCTCTTTTTGGATAAAAACTGTAAGTCCCTGGCAGGTCAATCAATGTACTTTC
>CAMAQL010000083.1 GCA_945860605.1 Chitinophaga pinensis | reverse complement strand
CTCCTGTCGTTGTAGAAAAAGCAGTATCCTTAAAAAGTTTTTCTAAGATTTCGTTTAAACCTTTTGCGTTCTTTATTTTGATACCCCCAAATGCATTTCTTAGTCCAATCGCTTCTTGGTACTTTGAGTCATTCGGTCCCCAAATTACTGGTGTACCAAATACGGCAGCCTCTAGGACATTGTGGATGCCATCCTTCGTGAAACCCCCACCTATATAGGCTATACTGGCGTATTGATATAAATGACTTAATAAACCAATCTTATCAACAATCAACACCATTGGCTTTTCCATTGTAATAGATTGTGTTAACCATTCAGACAAGCAAATTGAATTGGGAAAATGAGATTGACAAATTTTGATCGCTGCCGCATCTACATGATGTGGAACAATGATCCAATTGCATTGATCCCATTTACTTATTATGGATCCAATCATCGCATGGTCTTGTTCCCAAGTACTTCCAGCGATAATAGTTTTAACTTTAGCTAATCTTGATACCCAATCAATGGTTTCTTTTCCTGCCACAATATCCAATACACGATCAAAACGCGTATCTCCACTGATGGCTAAATGGGTATGCTTTACAAGAGGACTGACTAATTTTTTTGAGGTGAAATCTTGTACTAAAATACCAGTGAATAATGGTAATATGGTACGATAAAATCCACCATAGAATTTGAAAAAAATTTGATCTGGTCTAAAAATTGCGGAAACTAAAAAAGTTGGAATTTTTTGAACTGCTGCTTGCTTTAAATAAAAGTACCAAAATTCATACTTTACAAATAGGATACATTTGGGTTGAACCATTTTCATCCATCTAGTTGCAGAGATAGGACCATCTAAAGGTAGGTAAGATACAAAGTCAACATCAGGATGGTGCTTTTGGTGTAAGTATCCTGAAGGGGAAAAAAAGGTCACCCATATTTGATCTGTTGGATAAGTTTTTTTTAGGGCACTAATGATTGGAAGACCTTGTTCAAATTCTCCATAAGAGGCACAGTGCACCCAGATAATGGGGCCCTTAATTTGACTACATAATTCAGTTACTTCTTCCCAGACCTTTTGCTGCCCCTCTACCCAATACTTTGCCTTCTCATTAAAGGGACTAATAAGCTTTGCTAGAATTGGGTAAAACAATAAAAACAGTCGATATAGTATCATAATAATGGGCTATTGCAAAGATGGGATACAAAGGGGGTATTTCCACCTTTTTGGCCATTTTATTGTAATTTTGGCAAAATTCATTGGATGCGAAAAATACAAATGGTAGATACAAAAAATCAGTATCTAGCCATCAAAGAAGAAGTTGATCAGGCCATACAAAACGTATTGGATAGTGCTGCCTATATCAATGGCAAAGCGGTACAAGATTTTTCAAAAAATTTAGGAGATTATTTGGGGGTAGAATATGTGGTGCCTTGTGCCAATGGAACAGATGCGCTTCAAATTGCGATGATGGCATTGGACTTACAACCTGGAGACGAAGTTATCACTCCTTCATTTACTTATATCGCTACCACAGAAGTAGTGGCCTTGTTAAAATTAACGCCTGTTTTTGTAGATGTAGACCCTATGACTTATTGTATGGACATTGAAAGCTTGAAAAAAGCCATTACACCAAAAACAAAAGCGATTGTTCCTGTGCATTTATATGGACATGCTGCACCAATGGAGGAAATTTTGGAAATTGCAAAGCAACATCATTTATATGTGATAGAAGATAACGCACAAGCGATAGGTGCAGATTATACTTTCTCTGATGGTACGGTTAAAAAAACGGGTACCATGGGTCATATCGGTGCAACTTCTTTTTATCCTAGTAAAAATTTAGGTGCATTTGGAGATGGGGGTGCAATATTTTCAAATGATAAAGTATTAGCGGATAAAATGGCAATGATTGCCAATCATGGACAATCTGCACGTTACTATCATGATGTAGTTGGTTGTAATTCAAGATTGGATTCAATTCAAGCAGCGGTGTTAAATATTAAACTAGCTAAATTAGATGCCTACAATAAAGCAAGACAAGCTGTTGCTGCATATTATACAAATGCTTTTTCTGGTATTCAATCTATTGTAACACCTTCGATTGCCAATTATAGTACGCATGTGTTTCATCAATATACCATTCAATTAAAAGGAGTGGATAGAGAAAAATTCATTGCACATTTAGCAGCTAAAGAAATTCCATGTATGATTTATTATCCTGTACCAGGACATCTACAAAAGATGTTTGCTTCGGACCAACAAGGTCAATGGGATTTAAAAATAACGGATCAATTAACACCATGCGTTTGTTCCTTACCAATTCACACAGAAATGGAGGAGGCACAATTAAAATATATTACAGAAGGGGTACAATCTTTCTTTAATTAAAATAATCATTCAATGAAAATAGCAGTAGTAGGCACAGGATACGTTGGATTGGTTACAGGCACTTGTTTTGCAGAGACGGGTAATAAAGTGACTTGCGTGGACATTGATAAAGCCAAGGTAGAAAAATTAAGTGGTGGTCAAATCACGATATACGAGCCAGGCTTAGAGAAAATATTTTTAAGAAATATCAAAGAAGCGCGTTTAAGATTTACGACAGAGTTAGATGAAGCGGTAGCAGATGCAGAGATTATCTTTTTAGCATTACCAACGCCTCCGGGTGCGGATGGCAGTGCGGATTTAAAATATGTTTTGGGTGTGGCGGATCATTTAGGAAAGATTTTAAAAGACTACAAAGTCATTGTCAATAAGAGCACTGTACCAGTGGGTACAGCAGATAAAGTCAATGCAGCGATTGCAAAAAACTATAAAGGGGAATATGATGTAGTGAGCAATCCTGAGTTTTTAAGAGAGGGTGTGGCGGTGGATGATTTCATGAAGCCAGACAGAGTCGTGGTGGGTACAAAATCAGAAAGGGCTAAAAAATTGATGAGTGAACTATACGCTCCATTCGTAAGACAGGGTAATCCAGTGATCTTTATGGATGAGCGTAGTTCAGAGTTAACAAAGTATGCAGCAAACTCTTTCTTAGCAACCAAGATATCCTTCATGAACGAGATTGCACAGTTATGTGAGCGCATGGGTGCGGATGTGGACATGGTAAGAAGAGGGATAGGATCGGATGACAGAATCGGCAAGCGTTTTTTATTCCCAGGCATTGGTTATGGTGGATCATGTTTCCCAAAAGATGTGCAAGCGTTGGTTCAATCATCGAGTGAAGTGCAATATGATTTTGAGATTTTAAAAGCAGTAGAAAAAGTCAACGCCAATCAAAAACTACATTTAGTAGAAAAGATCAAGGCTTATTATAACGGCAACTTGGCTGGCAAGCATTTTGCTTTATGGGGCTTAGCGTTTAAGCCAAATACAGATGATATTAGAGAAGCGCCAGCCTTGAGTATTATTGATGCTTTAACAAGCGCAGGCGCCACAGTTACAGCGTATGATCCAGAAGCCATGCCAAATGTAAAAGGTCAAATTGGAGATAAAATACAATACGCAAGTAATCAATATGAAGCATTGCAAAATGCAGCAGCACTGATTATTGCGACAGAGTGGAGTGAGTTTAGAACACCGGACTTTGAGCGCATGGAACAAGAGCTCAAGCACAAGATTATTTTTGATGGCAGAAACTTATTTGATGTTGCCAAGATGAATGACTTAGGCTATCATTATGAGAGCATCGGAAGAGCAGACTCTAATCAATCTAAAGAAGGAAAAAATTAAAGACTCAAAAAACAAAAGATTAATTATGAGTCAGAAAAGAATTTTAATAACAGGTGCTGCTGGATTTTTAGGATCTCATTTATGTGATCGTTTTATCAAGGAAGGGTACTATGTGATTGCGATGGATAATTTAATCACAGGAGACTTAATGAATATTGAGCACTTGACATCGAATCCGAATTTTGAATTCATCCACCATGATGTGACTAAATTCATTGATATCAAAGGCGACTTGGATTATATTTTACATTTTGCATCACCAGCAAGTCCAATCGATTATTTAAAGATTCCTATTCAAACTTTAAAGGTGGGTGCGATGGGTACGCATAATTGTTTGGGCCTAGCTAAAGCAAAGGGTGCGAGAATTTTAGTTGCAAGTACAAGTGAAGTTTATGGAGATCCACTCGTGCATCCACAAACCGAGGAGTACTGGGGCAATGTAAACCCAGTAGGCCCAAGAGGGGTGTATGACGAAGCAAAACGTTATATGGAATCCATCACGATGGCCTACCATACATTCCATCAAGTAGAGACAAGAATCATTAGAATCTTCAATACCTATGGTCCTAGAATGCGCTTGAACGACGGACGTGCATTACCAGCATTTATTGGGCAAGCATTAAGAGGCGAGGACATGACGGTGTTTGGAGACGGTTCTCAAACAAGAAGCTTTTGCTATGTGGATGATTTAGTAGAAGGTATTTATAGATTATTATTAAGTGACTACTCAAGTCCTGTGAATATTGGTAACCCGAATGAAATTAGTTTAAAAGATTTTGCAGAAGAGGTGTTGAAGCTAACAGGCAACACAGTGAAGATCGTGTACAAGGATTTACCGGTGGATGATCCAAAACAAAGACAGCCAGATATTACTAAAGCTAGAAGCATTTTAGGATGGGAGCCTAAAGTTGATCGTGCGGAAGGCTTACAAAAAACTTACGATTACTTTAAAGCATTGCCACCATCTGAGTGGACAAAATTGCCTAAAGAATTTATTTCAAAATAGTCCCACAATATTTATCAATTAAATGGCTATACATAAAATTTTAGTAACAGGGGCCAATGGTCAATTGGGTTGGGAGTTAGGTCAGCTAGCTGCAGCTTATCCTGCATTTGAATTTGTATTGGTGGATCGAAGCCAATTGGATTTAGCCTTTCCTGAATCATTTGAAAAAATCATTCAAACTATTGCGCCTGATTGCATTATCAACACGGCAGCATATACCGCTGTAGATAAATCTGAAACAGAAAAGGAATTAGCATTCACTGTGAATGCAACAGCTGTGCAGGAATTAGCTCGTATAAGCAAAGGATTAGCAATTCCTTTTATTACTTACTCAACAGATTATGTATTTAATGGGGAAGCAACTCAACCTTATCTAAGCTCGACAAAAACGGATCCTGTGAATTATTATGGA
>CAMAQL010000082.1 GCA_945860605.1 Chitinophaga pinensis | reverse complement strand
CGTTTCGAGTTATTGGAGATGGTAGAGGAAGATCCTTTTTTCAAAGGGAAAGTGAAATTAATTGAAGACATCCCAGTACAAAAAGACGAAAACCATTTTGAAGCATTATTGTCTACCATCAAAGATTTGGCCGCACAGATTATTCAACTGTCTCCTAATTTTCCTTCTGAGGCGACCATGATCTTAAAAAATATTGAAAGTCCTCTTTTCTTAGTCAATTTTGTTGGGAGCAACTTGAATATTGATTTACAAGAAAAGCAAGGTTTACTAGAAATTAATGGCGTCAAAGAGAAAGCCGAAAAGCTAGTGGAGTTCTTACAAAAAGAATTGCAGTTTGTAGAATTGAAGAATAAAGTAGCCAATAAGACCAGAACAGAAATTGACAAACAACAAAGAGATTATTTTTTACAGCAACAACTTAAAAGTATTAAGGATGAGTTAGGTGGAGATCCTAACGAAAGAGAAGTGGCTGAAATGAAAAAGAAGGCAGAGCATAAAAAGTGGCCTGATGCAGCTAAAAAATTATTTCAAAATGGATTAGAAAAATTGGAACGTATGCATCCAAGTACGCCAGATTATTCTGTGGTGTACAATCACCTTGATTTATTATTAGACCTTCCTTGGGATGAATATACAGATGATAACTATGATTTGAAACACGCCAAGAAAGTATTAGATGACGATCATTATGGCATGGGTAAAATCAAAAATCGTATTTTAGAATACCTAGCAGTGTTAAAATTAAAGGGAGACATGAAGAGTCCTATTCTATGTTTCTTAGGCCCTCCAGGCATTGGTAAAACATCTTTAGGCAGGTCCATTGCACATGCGATTGGCAGAAAGTATACCCGTGTAAGTTTAGGTGGACTGCATGATGAAAGTGAAATTAGAGGGCATCGTAAAACATATATTGGAGCCATGCCTGGAAGAATTATACAAAGCATTCGTAAGGTAAAAACTTCTAATCCTGTGATGATATTGGATGAGATAGATAAAATAGGTAAAGACCAAAGGGGAGATCCATCTTCTGCTTTACTAGAGGTATTGGATCCAGAACAAAATCATAGTTTTTATGACAATTACTTAGAATCTGAATATGATTTAAGTAAGACCTTGTTCATTGCAACAGCAAATGATATTAGTCAAATTCAGCCTGCATTAAGAGATCGTTTAGAAATTATTGATCTTAGTGGTTATGCCGTAGAGGAAAAAGTTGAAATTGCTAAAAGACATTTATTCCCTAAGCAAAGAGCATTGCATGGTCTAGAGAAATACAATTTTAAAATACAGGATAATGTGTTGGAAAAAGTGATTGAGGACTATACAAGAGAAAGTGGGGTTCGTGAATTAGATCGTCAATTGGCTTCGATCATGCGCTACCAAGCAAAACAAATTGTGTATAAACAAAAAATTAAACCAACTGTAAGTAAATTAGACCTACTTAAAATTTTAGGTCAGCCTAGGTATAGCAATGAGATTTATAAAACAGTGAATATGCCAGGTGTAGCAGTAGGGTTAGCTTGGACTTATGTGGGTGGTGATATATTGTTCATTGAAACTTTACTTTCAGATGGGAAAGGGGAATTAAAATTGACTGGAAATTTGGGTAATGTGATGAAAGAAAGTGCTACCACTGCCATGACTTATTTACAAGCCAACGCTAAAAAAATTGGCGTTGACCCAATACTTTTTACCACAAAATCGGTGCACATGCACGTTCCTGAAGGCGCAGTTCCTAAGGATGGTCCCAGCGCGGGCATCACCATATTAACTGCTTTAAGTTCTGCCTATACGGGAAGGAAGGTGAAGCCATTCTTGGCTATGACAGGAGAGATCACACTTAGAGGCCAGGTTTTACCAGTTGGAGGTATTAAAGAAAAAATATTAGCTGCTAAAAGAGCTGGTATGAAAGAAATTATTCTTTGTTGGCAAAATGAAAAAGATGTGAATGAAATTGACCAAGCTTTTATTAAAGGTGTCAAGTTCTATTATGTAAAAAATATGCAACAAGTGCTAGATTTAGCCCTTGTTTAATTGATTTTTAAATTCCAAACCCTAGCTTTGTTACATGCGTGGTATACAATTCATCTACAGGCTAGGGTTTTTTATTGCCTGTTATTTAAATAGCAGTTGTTTCATAGGAAGCAATATACTATTCGCGCAGTCTACAGCAGGGAACGCAGTCTACCAGTTTTTAAAATTACCTTATTCTGCTAAAACAACAAGTTTAGGGGGACTTAATATTAGTTCAATTGGGAACGACCTAGGTTTAGCTATGATGCAACCAGCTTTATTGTCAACCAAGTTAGATGGTGAGTTACAAGTGAGTGTGAAGCCCTATTTTGCGGGCATACAACAATATGATTTAAATGGGGCAAACAAATTAAAATCCGATTGGGTGATAGGATGGGGTGTGCACTACATGGACTATGGGAGTATTGAACAAACAGATGTCTTAGGCAATGAATATGGAAGCTTCAGCCCCAATGAATATGCAATTCAGGTTGGTATTGCAAAAACCTATTTGGAAAATTTTCATTTTGGTACACAAATAAAATTCATACAATCTAATTATGGACTATATAGATCCAATGGCATTGCAATGGATGTGGGAGTGAGATACCTTTCACCTAATAACTTGTCACAATGGAGTCTTTTATTGCAAAATGTAGGGACGCAATTAAAATATTTTCAAAAGAAGGAAGAACTTCCTTTGAATTTAATACTTGGCTGGTCTAAAAAATTAGAGAATGCACCTTTACAATTTTCAGTGACAGCAGAGCGGTTATCTGTATGGAATGATAACTATTATGATATCAATTTTTACAATACGGAGGGGTATAAAAAACCTGGTTCACTACAAAATGTTTTTAATCATCTTGTATTGGGATCGCAATTGTATATAGGACAAAATTTTGAATTAGATCTTGGCTATCATTTTGCACGAAGATTCGAGTTGAATCTACCTAACCAACCAAATAGTTTAAATGGAATGAGTGCTGGTTTTAGTTTCCCTTATAAAAGAGTGCAGTTTCAATATGGTACAGGCTTTTTTCAAAGAAATAGCTACCATCATTTCACTTTGCAATACGCATTAAAGCAAAAAGATGACTGAAAGTAATTCAGTCATCTTTTTAGTTCGCTTTTAATTAAATTTCTTTTTACAAATTTCCAATTGTGTTTATTGCTGTTTTTTAGGCATCACTGCTTTTGGCTTATTAGCTGGTGTAGAAGCTTGCTTAGGTTCTATTGTTGGCTTTTTTGGTAAGGTAGATTTGTTGACAGGTGGATTAATTGTAACAGGTGTTACCACAGTTGGCTCATTATTTGATAGTAAGCTATAATCAGATTCTGCTTCTATGCCTTCTACATCCTCATCTGGGACTGTTAAATCAATACTTGAATCCTTGCCAACAAAATTGACATTAAAGTCTGAACTTAAATTATCAGGCCTTACAAAGCTTGCGTTTCTATCTAAATTACTCGCTGGGTCATTTGCAACCTTATTCATAAAATAGGCCCAAATAGGTAAGGAGCCATGCGCACCTTGACCAAAATAATTATCTGTAAATCGAATATAGCGATCATCTGCACCCACCCAAGCACCTGCAAGTATTTGTGGGGTGTAACCCATAAACCATAAATCACTATTGTCATTGGTCGTTCCAGTTTTACCTGCGACTGCTTGCGTTCCAATATCATAAGAATACATACTTCTACCAGTACCTTTTGAAATAACCCCCTCCATCATACTCACCATTGAGTAGGCAGTTAATTCACTAATGACTTTTCTTCTTTGAGGCGAGAAGCTTTCTAATACATTGCCATTTTTATCTTCGATACGATTGATAAAAAATGGTTGAGCATTGTAACCTCCACCTGGGAACATTGTATAGGCTTGTACCATTTCAAACAAGGAGACTTCACAAGCTCCAAGTGCAATAGAAGGATAAGGTTGTATGTCTGCCTGAATATTTGATTTTTTTAAATAAGCTACCAGTTCTCTTGCGGCTTCGTTTCCGTCTCCATTAATTTGCTTCATGATATACGCAGTAGCACAGTTTCTAGATTCTGCCAAAGCTTGTGCCATTGGCATAGATTGTCCTGTACATGATTTTGGCGTATTGGGTACCATCCCATATCCTTCAAAATTTTGTTGTTGGTCTTGTACAATACTAAATGGAGTAAAGCCAGATTTTTCAATGGCTAAAGAGTACAATAAAGGCTTTATAGTAGAACCTACTTGCCTTCTTGTATTGATATTGACGTGGTCATATTTGAATGTCTTAAAATCAATCCCACCAACCCATGCTTTGACTTCACCGGTAAAAGGATCTACCGCTAAGAAACCTGTTTGTAGCATTTGCTTATGGTACTTTAATGAGTCCATTGGGGTCATGATGGTGTCAATGAATCTATTTTTATTCCATGCAAAAACACGCATTGGTAAAACTTCATCGAATGTTTTTCTAATGTCTGTCTCCTCCATTTCCTCACGTTTTAAATTCCTCCAACGATCGGTTTGTTTAATGGCTAATTCTAATTGGTTATTAAAGTCTTTCCAAACAGCCCCCGTTTTGATATTGGCTTGCTTGTTAAACTCTTTTTGTAAGTAGGCCATATGCCTTGCAACTGCTTCCTCGGCATACAATTGCATACGAGGATTAATAGTTGTATAAATTTTTAAACCATCTCTGTATAAATTATAAGCATCGCCATTGTTTTTCTTATGTTCCTTGCACCACTTTTTCATATACTCTCCAAGGTAACTTCTAAAGTAGGGGCCCAATCCATTGTTTTCGTCTAGCTTCTTAAAATTAGTGACCAATGGCAAAGCTTTTAATGCTGCTGCTTGATCCTCGGTAATGTATTTTTGACCAGCCATTCTGTTCAGTACTAAGTTCCTTCTTTCAATAGCTAATTTAGGATTCCTATTGGGATTGTATTTAGTAGGTGCATTGATCATGCCAATTAATAGAGCAGCTTCTTCGATCGTTAAACGGTCTGGTTCTTTTTGGAAAAAGGATCTGGAGGCATTACTTACACCAAATAAATTTTCACTAAACGGCACTGTATTTAAATACAAAGTGATGATTTCTTGTTTAGTGAAATTGCGTTCTAATTTAATAGCAATGATACTCTCTTTAATTTTTTGAACAATTCTTAAGAGTTTGTTGCTAGTGCCCCAGTTATTCGTAAATAAGTTTTTAGCTGTCTGCATAGTGATGGTTGATGCGCCACCTTGACTACCCAGAAAAGCGACTGCTCTCATTAAGCCTTCTCCGTCTATACCGTAATGGTCATAAAATCTTTTATC
>CAMAQL010000081.1 GCA_945860605.1 Chitinophaga pinensis | reverse complement strand
TCGTATTCTTTTAGTTCTGGTGTAATATATCTTTCGGCAGTGGTTAAAGTTTGCTTGCGAATCCAATCAATGGGCACTTTATTTTTATGCACATGTGTCACTTCTAAATAATATCCATACACATTATTGTAACCTATTTTTAAAGAACTAATACCAGTAATTTCTGCTTCTTTATTTTGTAATTGAGTGAGGTATTCCTTGCCGCCACTGGATATATTTCTTAGTTCATCTAATTCGGAGGATACGCCATTTTTTATAAAGCCACCTTTCATGATGGTGGCAGGCGGCTGCTCCATGATATGGTATTGAATGGCATCCATCGTCTTTTGACAAACCACTAAGTTGGTTGCAAGTTGCTTTAAATAGGGGTTCGTGCTTGGCGTTAATGTTGTTTTAATATCAGCAACCGCGGTCAATGATTTTTCTAATTGTACTAATTCTCTTGGTTGAATTTTTCGGCTTGCTAATTTACTCGTTAACCTTTCTAAGTCTCCACAAGACTCAATGGTTTCATGGAGGGTATTGGCTATTTCTTTTGCATCTAAAAAATAGGCGACTGCACTCAGTCTTTGGTTTATTTGTTCCAAAGATTGTAAAGGGAAAATCAACCAACGTTTTAATAACCTAGCACCCATCGGACTTTTAGTGGCGTCCATGATATCTATCAATCCTTTTTGTCCTGCACCGTTGCCAATCAATTCTAAATTACGAATGGTGAATTTATCCATCCATAAAATTTCATTGCGATCAATACGACCAATAGTGTGGATATGTTGCAGATGAGGGTGCTCAGTTTCTTTCAAATAATGTAGGATCGCACCTGCTGCGATGATGCCTAATTTTTGTGCTTCAATACCAAATCCTTTTAGACTTTGTGTTTGAAATTGTTTTAACAAAAGCTCAGTGCCAAATGCTTCATCAAAAATCCAGCTGTCTAAACCATAGGTATAAAATCCTGTACCAAATTGTTCCTTAAATGTATTTTGATAATTTTTTGGGAAGAGGATTTCTGCAGGTTGTAAACTTTGCAATAATTTATCTAAGTATTCTACATTCCCTTCTGCAATTAAGAACTCGCCAGTAGTGATGTCCAAGAAGGCGATACCTCCTTGCTCATCTTCTACAAATAATGCGGCTAAAAAATTATTTTGTTTATGCTCTAATAATTTATCGTTGGTTGCAATACCTGGCGTCAACATATCTGTCACACCTCTTTTCACAATACCCTTCACAGTTTTTGGGTCTTCTAATTGGTCACAGATGGCAACACGATGTCCCGCTTTTACCAATTTATGTAAATAAGTATCTAAGGAATGATAGGGGAATCCAGCAAGTTCACTTGAGGAGGCAGCGCCATTATTTCTTTTGGTTAAAGTAATGCCCAATACCTTAGATGCAATCACCGCATCTTCTCCAAAAGTTTCATAAAAATCACCCACTCTAAATAGTAAAATAGCGTCAGGGTATTTTTGTTTAATAGCCCGATGCTGTTGCATTAGAGGAGTTTCTGAACTTGATTTTGACATGGGTGACAAACCTACATAATTTTTTAATATTTGAAAAGCTTACTTTTGCACTATGCGTAAATTAAGCATGGATGAATTGGGGAGAAAGTCGGTCGAAGACTTTAAACTAGCGGATAAAAAGCCATTGGTGGTGGTGATGGACAATATCCGTAGCATGCACAATGTAGGCAGTGTCTTTAGAACTGCTGATGCGTTTTTAATTAGTGGTATTTGCTTATGTGGTTTCACGCCTCAGCCACCGCATCGTGATATCCATAAAACAGCTTTAGGGGCCACTGACTCGGTGGATTGGTTGTACTATGAACATACTGTTGATGCTGTGTTGGCTTTAAAGGCAAGAGGGTATAAAGTACTTGCGATTGAACAAACAGAGGGGAGCATCTTATTAAATGAATATGTGCATTCGAATACACCTACGGCATTTGTTTTTGGTAACGAAGTAGATGGGGTAGCTGATGAAGTGCTTCAAGTATGTGATGGGGTGATTGAAATACCACAATGGGGTATGAAGCACTCATTGAACATTTCTGTAGTCGCAGCTGTTGTATTGTGGGAGTTTGTTAGAAAAGAAAATTAGTTTTTAGTATTTAATATTTTAGTTTAATTATAAACATGAGTACAGTTAAAAATTATTTGAGTTTAGTGAAGTTTTCACATACCATTTTCGCGATGCCATTTGCATTGATTGGTTTTGTGTTGGGTATGGCTGCTTTGAAAAATAATAATATCGCATTACAAACCAACGAGGTCATAGTTCGTTTTTGCTTAGTGCTAGTTTGCATGATTACAGCCAGGTCCGCTGCCATGGGGTTCAATCGTTATTTAGATCGTCATTTTGACCAGCTGAATCCAAGGACTGCCATTCGTGAAATTCCTGCTGGCATTATTAAAGCAGAAAATGCACTGGGCTTTGTGGTGGTGAATGCACTCATTTTTATTATTGCAACTTATTTTATTAATCCAATTTGCTTTTACCTTTCACCTGTCGCCTTATTTGTGATTTTATTTTATAGTTATACAAAACGTTTTACCTATTTATGCCATTTAGTTTTAGGGGTGGGGCTTTCCTTAGCGCCTATTGGCGCTTATTTAGCGGTGACTGGATCATTTGATATCCTTCCTTTACTTTTTTCTTTTGCAATTATTTTTTGGGTGAGTGGCTTTGATATTATTTATGCACTACAAGATGCTGAATTTGATGAGACACAATCGCTTTATTCTATGCCAAGTCACTGGGGCGGAGACAAGGCATTGAAAATTGCTAGAGTCTTTCATTTTTTCTCGAGCATTTTTTTATGGACTGCGTATTTTTTGGGAGATTTTCATTGGTTGTACTTAATTGGAGTTATTTTATTCAATAGTATGCTCGTCTATCAGCAAAGTATTGTGAAACCAAACGATTTATCCAAAGTCAATTTGGCTTTCATGACAGCGAATGGGATTGCTAGCATTGTCTTTAGTATCTTTGTGATTACGGCAATTATTTTAACTTTTTAATACATATCAATTGGCAAGAATCATTTGTATAGATTATGGGGGAAAGCGATGCGGATTGGCAGTGACTGATCCCTTTCAAATGATTGCGACTTCACTAATTACAGTGGACACAAAAAGTTTGTATACTTTTTTAGCAGACTATACCTCCAAGGAACCTGTGGAGTTGATTTTGATAGGGGAGCCTTTGAACTTAGATGCTTCTCCTACCCATGCCACACCATTGGTTAAAAAAGCCATCCTTGAACTAGCGGAAAAATTCCCTACCATCTCCATTCAAACGGTGGATGAGCGATTTAGTTCAAAAACTGCGGTAAGGGCCATGATCGAAATGGGGATGAAAAAGAAAGACCGTCAGGTGAAGCAGAATGTAGATTTAATTGCTGCTACCATCCTCCTTCAAGAATACCTCAATCATAAGGATCTAATGCCTTAGAGAAGCTGAAGCTATTTACGACCTATTTATTGTAACTTTGCACCCATAATTGAACAACTATGACCTTACCAATTGTAGCCTATGGTGCTGCTGTATTAAGAAAAGTGGGTGAGCCAATCAATGCGGATTATCCAAATTTGACTAAGCTGATCGAAGATATGTGGGAAACCATGTACGATAGCAATGGGGTTGGCCTTGCGGCACCTCAGATTAATCGTGCCATCAGGTTGTTTGTAATGGATAGCCAACAAATATTTGAGAACGCCGAACCTGGGGATGCAGCTTATCCAGATGCACCTGGTATCAAGCGTGTATTCATCAATGCTAAAATTCTTGAATTAAGTGGGAATGAATGGGTGTACAATGAGGGCTGTTTGAGTATTCCAAAAATCAGAGAAGACGTTTTAAGACATGAGAAAGTGACACTTAAATACATGGACGAAAATTTTGTAGAGCATACAACTACTTTTGATGGCATGACTGCTCGTGTCATTTTGCATGAGTACGACCATATTGAGGGTAAGTTATTCATTGATTATATTAAGCCTCTTAGAAAGAAAATGCTACAAGGCAAATTAAATGATATTCATAAAGGCAAAGTAAAAGTGGATTATAAAATGACTCAAATAAAATAATTATGCGTTCATTGCTTTTTTTAATTTGTATGAGCTTAATGAGCTATTCTTGGGCGCAGGATACCACATTGAGTTTTGAAAATAAAACGTTTACATTAGCAGATGTTATTATTAGAAATAATTTTGAATACAAAGATATTTTAGCAAGAATTAAGCGGGATACTAGTTTTTATAAAGCCTTCAAAACCTTAAGGACAATAGGATACAGCTCCTTCAATCATATCGAGATGTATGATAAAAACCAAAAGATGGAAGCCTCTTTGGATAGTCGCACTCGTCAAAATAGAATAGGGGATTGTAGAACAATGGATGTCATTGAAGAAAAAACATTTGGAAAATTAAGAGACAGTAAAGGGGAATACAATTATGTGACACCTTCTTTATACGCAAGTTTATTTTTTACAAAAGGAAAAATATGTGGTGAAACCAATATTGTAAAAGGTAAAAAAAGAACCATTCAAGGTTCTGGCATTGAAAAAGCGAAGGAGCAATTGAAGATGTTGTTTTTTAATCCAGGTGAAAAAATTCCTGGCATACCCATGATTGGTAATAAATTAGATCTATACGACGACAACGCACATGAGTTGTATAACTACAGATTGGATTATGTAGACTACCACGGCAAACTGGCTTATGTGTTTGAGATCAAGCCCAAAGAAGATCTTGGTTTCTTTGCAAAAGACAGAGTGGTGGTAGATCAAATGATCACCTGGTTTAATCCAACCACTTTGGAGGTTTTAGGTCGTAACTATTCCTTAAGTTACAAAGCAGGCGTCTATGATTTTAATGTACAAATGGAAGTAGAAATGACTTACACTCCTAACGGATTGTTGGTGCCTAAAATTTTAAGGTATAAAGGCGACTGGGACGTTGTTTTTAAAAAGAGAGAACGTGGACTTTTTACAGCTACACTATTTGATTTTAAGTAAAAGCCTAGTATAGGAGAAATAGATTTTTAATAAATACAGATTTATTAAATCTAGTGTCAAAAAATAGCCTCTTAATGTTGTAAGAAGCTTCCCTCAATATATTTTACCACTTCAACTAAGCTGCCAGTTTCCTTAAACACTTTTAATTGTCTGTCTGCACCAGTGCCATTGGTAAAAATATCTTGTACTTTTTCAATATGTTTTCTACTTCCTAAATCATCCACCACGCCATCTACAAACTCTAGTAGTTCGTTAATTAACTCCTTTACCGGCACTTCTTTTTCTTTACCAAAGTCAATGAGCAATCCATCAATGCCATACCTACTTGCACGCCATTTATTTTCATTGATCAATGCGCGTTGGTAATTGATGAAATT
>CAMAQL010000080.1 GCA_945860605.1 Chitinophaga pinensis | reverse complement strand
GTTGGATGAATGATATACCCACCCCAATCTGGAGGCAATGGGATAATGCCTTCTTTAAATTTTTCGGTATTTTCTGCAACAAGGTCTTCTAAGAATTCCCTGTCTGGAATGATTCTACTTTGTGGCGAGGACCATGCGCCTAATTGGCTACCAATGGGTCTAGAATGAAAATAGGTTTCACTTTCTTCTTTGCTTATTTTTTTAATCGTTCCTGTAATGCGCACCTGACGCTCTAATTCTTTCCAGAAAAAATTCATGGCTACATGAGGATGGGCCTCTACCTGCAAGCCTTTTGCAGATGCATAATTAGTAAAAAATACAAAACCTTCGGGTGTATATCCTTTTAACAACACCACTCTAGAAGCAGGTGCGCCGTTGGCCTTCACTGTGGACAATATAAAAGCATTCACTTCGTCGATATTGCTTTCAATGGCATCGTTCCACCAAATAGTGAATTGGTCCATTGGATGTTCCATGCTAGTGGCTTCATCCAAAGAAGCTAGCTGGTAATCGCGTCGGATATCTGCAATAGCTCTATTCATAAAAATATATTTAAAATAAAATTAAACATTATTACGCAGTATCCCTTACAGACTTAGTCGCATAAATGATATTCACCACTGAAAGTAATAATAACATGCCCACCAATTGATGCAATTGTGCCATCCACTCAAAATTTCCCCAAGTTCCAGGAATAATATGTTTACTTGTCAATACAGAAAATACGCCAAGCAATACTTGTAACAATACAAAGTACAAAGGCAACCTATTGACATTGCTCCAAAATAAATTTCCCTTGAATTTTCGCATTTGAGCGACCCAATAAATAACCACTGCTAATAAAATATAGGCTAATCCGCGATGCACAAAATGTATCCAAGTCGTATTATCAATTGCATTTAAAAAGAAGTTTTCCTTGCCCATTAAATGCGTAGGCACCCACTCCCCATTGATGGTTGGCCAAGTGCTCGCTACATTTGCGGCTTTATGTCCCGCCATTAAAGCGCCATAGATTAATTGAAAAAATAAAAGCACAAGTACAACCCAAGCCCAAACACGAAAGCCTTTAAAACTTTGTTGTGCTTCTGTACTTAAATGCGCTTTTTCAACAGGTTTCACTTTTAATGAAAGGGCGAACCAATAAGTATAAGATAGTAAACCCAATGCAAAAATAAAATGCAAAGCTAAGCGCGTTGGTTTCACATATACTGCATCTCCTTCCAATCCACTTGCTACCATGATCCAACCAATGCCCCCTTGTAATGCGCCCAATAAAAATAAAATTACCAAGGGGCGAATCATGGCAGGTTGGAAATACTTTTTTAGGATGAAATAAATAAATCCAAAAGCAAATACGAAGCCAATGGTTCTTGCCCATAAGCGGTGAAACCATTCCCAAAAAAAGATGAACTTAAAATTATCAATTGTGAAATCAAAATTCAACAATTGAAACTGTGGTGTTGTTTTATATTTTTCAAACAACAATTGCCAAGCCGCTTGATTCATTGGAGGTAAAGTACCAGTGACTACGTCCCATTCTGTAATAGATAAACCACTACCCGTTAAGCGCGTAATGCCACCTAGTGCAATTTGTACAATGGTCATAGCTACTCCCAGGATTAGCCAATTGGCAACAGCGCGAGATTTATTGTCTTGTAATTCCATAGATAAATTAACTTCTAACTACTTCAATATTGTAAAGAACAAAGTTACTAAGTAAATCTTCAAGGAAGTCGAATTCAAAGCAATAATCACCCTCCTAATTAAGATTGATTTTACTTTGTGAAAAAGAATACTGTTAAGTTCATAAGATCTTGAACAAAATTGATCAAGAATCAAGTCTTTAGTATCAATTGACTTTGATATATTTGAACTTACTAAATAAATAGATTTGCCCAAACTCCTTAATAATTATCAAGGCGACAAATTAGAGGCTGGCTGCGACGAAGCTGGCAGAGGTTGTTATGCCGGACCGGTATTTGCTGCAGCCGTGATTTTACCAAAGGATTTTTACCATCCCCTTATTAACGATAGCAAGAAGTTAAGCGAAAAGCAAAGAACTGCACTAGTCCCCATTATAAAAGAAGCAGCTATTGCTTGGGCCATTGGTTCACAGACACCAGTTCAAATAGATGAGATCAATATTTTAAAGGCGAGTATCAAGAGCATGCACCTGGCCTTGGATCAATTGAAAAAACGGCCTCAGTTTATTGCGGTAGATGGAAACAGATTTTACCCTTATAAAAAAATACCGCACCAAACCATCATTAAGGGCGATGGGCTATATGCCCATATAGCCGCTGCCAGTATCCTAGCAAAAACCGCTCGTGATGCCTATATGATTGCCTTGCACAAAAAGTACCCGCAGTATGGATGGGACCAAAATAAAGGATACGGCACCGCTGCGCATCGCGCAGCCATCGCCCTTCATGGCCTTTGTGATGAACACCGAAAAAGTTTCAAGATTTAATTGGCTTAATTGACTTTCCCAAACCTTCTACTTTAGGAATTAGGACTAATAGTCCCAAACCCCAGCGCCTTGGCGAATCACCTGATAAGCATCGGTGGTACAATCCACCACTGTCGAAGGCGTGACGCCTCCAATTCCACCATCTACCACCATATCAATTTGATTGCCCCAGTGCTCATAAATAATTTCGGGATCGGTGTACTCTTCTACTTCCTCCCCCGGAAAACTTGTCGATAAAATTGGATGCCCCAATGTTTTGATGATAGAGAGTGCAATTAAATTATCTGGGATTCGAAGCCCAATGTTTTTTTTCTTAGACTGTAAAATTTTAGGTACTTCTTTACTAGCAGGTAAAATAAAAGTGAAAGGACCAGGCAATGCTTTTTTTAAAATGCGGAACAAACTATTGTCAATACTTTTTGCATACAAACTTAAATCACTCAAATCGGCACAAATAAAACTAAGGTTTGCTTTCTCAGGATCGATTTTTTTTATGGCACAAATTTTCTCAATCGCATCCTTATTTAATATAGAACAGCCCAATCCGTAAATCGTATCTGTGGGATAGGCAATGATACCGCCAGATTGCAGGCAATCCACTACCATAGCTAATTGTCTAGGTTGCGGATGTGTGGGATGAATTTGTATTAGCATAAAGTTGACAGGTATAAATACCCATTTAATTGCCTTAAAAATAGCTTTAATTTGGTAAAAGAAAATTATGTTTTCAATCATCTACTTAGAGGAGAAAATATTAATCCGAAACGCAGTAGCAGCTTGTATCGAACAACAGGCAGACTGCAAAGTCATTTTTCAAACCAGCGATCTTGAAGCCATGCAGTCCTATATCATCAATACAAAGGAACGCATTGCACTCTGTATTTTATCGGATGACTATGGCCACCAAAGTTTACTTAAGCTTATTCAAGTGATTCGTGCAAGTAATAGTTATACCTATATTTTATTAAAGTCTAACGAAAAGAAAATGAATTCTATTTGTTATCTGATGAAGTATGGACTCAATGGCATCTTTTTTACAGACGAACCAATGATTGATTTAAAGCAATGTGTACAAAGAAAAACTAAGTTTAATTTATCTGCCGACAAGTGCAAGCTCATCACAAAAAATGTATTACAAGGCATTGATATCAAAGCACTGAACTATAATAAAAATCCATTGACCGAGAATGAAGTAAATTTTATACAAGCTTGCACCAAGGACTATAGTTACGAAGAGATCGCGGAGCACTTACAAAAAAGTGTGTATACGATTTACGGCTATCGAGATCGGATATTTAAAAAGTTAGCCGTAAAACAAAGGACCGCCATGGTAATGACAGCCCTTAAAAGAAACTACATCGATTTGTGAAATTGAAATTTATTGAACTTGAAATTTTATACGACTTATAAAATCTCCCAAGTCTCTTTGCCACGAATTAATTTATCCAAATCACCCATGCCTTTGCTTGTCATAGCTTCCTCTACTTGTAATGCCATCATGTCTTCGTAACAAGGACGATCAGCGGTATAGAACACACCAAAAGGACGCGGAAAATAAGCAGCCACTTCGCTAGGATTATCAAACAAACGCACTAAGACCTGTGCTTTATAAAAATCTTTTTCATCGTGGATCCATAAATCATTTGCACTGTACTTCTCGCCTAGTGTTACAACTTCTGGACGCAATCCATCAAAGCGAATACCCATTTCATTGTTCGCACCAAATATCAATGGCTTGCCTTGCTCTACAAATAAAGCGTGTAAAGGCTTAGATGCTTTCTCGGTGAAAATTTCAAAAGCACCATCATTGAAAATATTACAGTTCTGGTAAATCTCTAAGAAAGAAGATCCTTTATGTTGTTGCGCGCGCGTGATCATCGTTTGCAAATGCTTAGGGTCACGATCCATGCTACGCCCAATAAAACTTGCATCCGCACCCAATGCCAAAGCAGCAGGATTAAATGGATGATCAATGCTACCCATTGGGGTACTCTTAGTGATTTTATTTAATTCAGAAGTTGGAGAGTACTGCCCTTTGGTTAAACCATAGATCTGATTATTAAACACTAAAAAATTCACATCAAAATTTCTTCTTAGCATATGAATGGTATGGTTACCACCAATACTTAATGCGTCTCCATCACCTGCTACAATCCAAACACTCAATTCGGGACGAGCCGCTTTTAATCCACTCGCAATCGCAGTGGCACGACCATGAATGGTGTGCATCCCAAAAGTGTTCATATAATAAGGGAAACGGCTACTACATCCAATCCCGCTAATAATGACAATATTTTCCTTAGGAACACCAATGGTAGGCATCACTTTTTGCACTTGTGCCAAAATAGAATAGTCACCACAGCCCGGGCACCAACGCACTTCTTGATCTGTCGCAAAATCTTTTGCGGTTAAGGCAGCTGCTTGAGGAAGTATTGTTTCAGTAGACATAGTCAAATATTAGGAGGCAAAATTACTAAAAATAGCTCGTTTCTTATCTAAAAGCCGCTTATTTCACCTTTCTGCCCTTCCAGGAATAGGTTTTTAGCTGTCCAAATAGGCCCGCAGCGATATTGTAGACAATATGGATCGGTTGATATAAAACAAAATGTTTTAGCTCCGGCTGCATCTTAAAAAATTTTGCCACCGGATCCAAGAAGAACAATTCAAAGAAGGTTTTAAAAGCCAGCGCAATGAATAGGGTACTCCAGCTACCCATGAATGCCAATAAAACAAAACTTAAATTAAAAAAATAGACCAAGGTCAAGACCATTGTAATGGAACGATCGTCATAATATCTTGCTTTACTCCCCCAACGAATTCTTTGCATGATAAAACCTTTCCAAGTATCCATTGCAGCAGTCAACACAATGGCATCGGGATGAAATAAATAACCAACCGGTTTGTGCAAAGTCTGTTTCATTTTATGCATTAAAAACATATCATCCCCACTTGCAATATGGTCCACACCTTGATAACCACCGACAGCAATAAAAGCTGTTTTCTCAAAACCTAAATTTGCACCATTGCTCATAGAGTGTTTGCCAGCGACCACTGCAGCGGCCGTGATACCTTGTAAAGCTAAAAAATCCAATAACTGAAATTGATTTAAAATACCTGCAGTTTTAATAAACATCACAGGAGCCGCCACAAAACAAGGTTGGTTTTCTTGGATATAAGCATTATATAAATGGAGCCATCTTTTTGGTACGATACAATCTGCATCGGTGGTCAAGATCCAATCCCCTTTCGCTTCTGCAACTGCAATTTC
>CAMAQL010000079.1 GCA_945860605.1 Chitinophaga pinensis | reverse complement strand
ACTTGCTTTTGAAAAAGCCAATGCTACTAAGAAAAAAATAGATGAACTAGAACGTTATCAAACCAAATCAGAAATAATAACAAAGCAGCAAGAAGCGATGGATGTATTTAGCATCGCTATGGAAGAAGATCAAGCTTATGTAAATTACCTAATGTTACAAGAAGGTCGTATTGTGCAAACACATATGTTGCCTTTAAGTACCCCATTGGAAGAATCCAAAGAAGCCGTGCTTGCGTTTGCAATTCACTATTTTAGAACCCAACTAGAATCTAAGGCAAAAGAAATTATTGTACCCGTTGAACCTGTCGAAAAAGAACAAGGGGTTAAGTATACTGTTCCAAAACTGGGTGAGAAATTGCATTTACTAGCACTCTCTCAAAAAAATGTAGATTATGCATTAAAGGATTGGAAGCATAAACAAGCATTGGTGAAAGTAAGTGAGGCTGCGCCAGTCAATGAAGTATTGATTGAATTGAAAGCATTACTGTCCTTACCAGCGGTGCCAACCCATATTGAATGTTTTGATAACTCCAATTTTCAGGGTGCTTACCCTGTTTCTGCAATGGTCTGTTTTAAAAATGGTATACCTAGTAAATCTGATTATCGTAAATTCAATATCAAAACCGTGGTGGGTATCAACGACTTTGCTAGTATGCATGAGACTGTTTTAAGACGGTACAGTTCGGTCTTGCAAAAAAAACAACCACTTCCTCAGTTAATCATCATTGACGGCGGCAAGGGGCAATTAAATGCTGCATTAGATGCCTTAAAAGAATTAGGCATTCAGGACAAGGTTACGACTGTTGGCTTAGCTAAAAATATAGAAGAATTATTCTTCCCTGGAGATACTCGTTCAATTTTGTTAAACTGGAATAGTGCTGCCCATAACCTAGTTCGCAATATTAGGGACGAAGTACACCGTTTTGGTATCACCTTCCATAGAGCCCAAAGATCCAAAGGCGCTTTAGAAAACAGCTTGGATCATATTACAGGCATTGGACCAAAAACAAAAGAGACCTTACTATCTTATTTTAAATCGGTCAGTAAAATAAAAACCGCCAATCCCAACACATTAACTGAGCTGATTGGCGCCGCAAAAACTAAAATTCTAATCGCTGCTTTTGAAAAAGAAAAGCAATAAAATTAGTTTCTAATATCAATCAAGCACTAATAAAAAATGCGATATCTAGATATCGCATTTTTTATTTCAATCAATTTTGAACTAGTAGACCCAACGGTCTTGTTCAAAGTCAAATATTTTTTGCTTAATCTTCTCGCCTTCTTGTAATCGTTTGATTGGATCTTTGAATAAAGCATTCAACATCTTATCATTGTAATTGTCTAAAGTAGACTTCACGACATATCCACTAAAGTAACGACTCTCAAATAATTCTTCCCAAGTAATACGGCTAGAGATATTTCTTGGATTGTACACTTCGGCCTTTGCAAGGCTCGTTCTAAGTTCTGGATAATACACCCAAAACAATGGACGCTTTACTACCTTATTGCCTATCTGTATAGCAGCAATGGGTGCGATACCAATAATTCTGCTATACATTCTACTTGTTTTGCTATCAAAAATCCATTGTTCCTTTAATCTAAAAGTATAAATAGAATCTGGATTAGGTGCTAAATTGGTATTATAAATGATGCTGGTATCATACACATTAGGATCCAATACATTTTGAACCAATTGTGTATCCAAGCTTCCTTTTAATGACGCATTCACTTCGTCTATGGTCATTGGTGTTGTAAACCGATCATCCACTGTTGAAAAAGGAACCACTCCATCTTTTTCTATAGCTCGTAACAATACAGCAAAGAAACGTTGATCACCATTTTCGTCATAAGATTGGTACATGAATGTTCTGTTGATCTTTTCTCTTGCATCAATTTCTTCCCAAATAAATTCACTAAATAAAGCATCTTCCTCTCTTAAATTTTCATAAGGTAAAGGCACTCTTTCTTTCACTCCTTTTCTAGAATTGGTTTCAGAGAAAAAAGCATATCCATTTCTTAAACTTCTTTTATTATTAGCATTGAATCCACCAACCACTGTAGTGTCAATAATTTTAGCTGGCTTAACATCGGAAACAGTCGGCACTGCCACTACTTGATTATTTGTTACAGGATTGGTCACAGGCTTTGCAATGACTGTATCTTGCTTAGATTTATCAGGTGTTGTTTTCTTTTTAGCTCCATAAGAAAACTGCGCATTTGCAGATAAAGTCATTGCCAAAGAGGCAAGAATGATGCAGCTTGTTTTCATTGTTATTTTCATAAGTACCCATTTATTAATTTCAAATCTACTTTGTCTTTTACTTTAGTTCGTTCTATTGTAAAATAAAAGTGATTGTTTGATCTAATTTTCTTGATCCACCACCCGGCTCTGAGACTTTAATTTCTCCAATGGTTATCGTTGTACCCGCCTGACATTTTCTAATTAAAGTAGTTGCACCGCCAGAGAATGCTGGACCATTCACTTCTGCAAAATCTGGCTCATCAAATCCTTTCCCTGTTGCGATTACGATGAATGAAAGCACATTGAATTTTACGCCATCAAAAACAAAGTCTCTTAAATCTGCAATCACCCCACCCTGTGCTCTAAACTTACCAGCTGCCATATTGCCTCCTGCGCTTCCTCCTACAATTGCAATTGGATCTGGCACTCTTTTTACTGGTATCGCTAATTTTTGTGTTTGCTTGCCATCATTTACGGTCACAACTGCTGTTCCAGTTTGTGTAGAAGTGACTATATATTGACCCGAACCCGCTTTTCTAATAGTTGTTCCAGCTCCTTCTACTGTTACATTGATTTTTTCTCCACCACCACCACCAGTGATACTTAATGGATTGTCTAGGCCCTTATAAAATACCCTTGTTTTATCTGTTGATACAACCAAGCCAGAAGGTGTACCCACTGTATATTGTACCTCTTTTTCAACTACGGCATTCTCTCCATTTGGTTTAATAAAAGAGATACGAACGCGTTTTCTTTGAACCCCAGGCGATGTACCAGCAACAGATTTATATATTGCAGATCCATCTACACCTACTGGCACCACTACACCATCTATTGAGACAGTTGGCTTTGCTGCACTACTAAAAGCGCCTACGCCAGCAGTGATAACTAATTCTTCGCCAGACATTAAGTACTGTGAATTGGATGCTGCAAATGCATTGAACTGATCATAGATCAACTCTACTTCGCCAATTTCTTTATGGCAAAATTCTGCTATCTGTGCTTCACTATTACGAATGTCGTTTTGAAACTTAGTTAATATAGTAATGGCAGCTACACTGGGTGTCATGTTAAAATAAGCGTAAGCCCAATCGCCTTTACCAGCAATACTAGAAGTAGTAGGTATAGATAAGTCTAAAGGTAAATTAGGAATCACTTCTTTCGCAATCAAAGGATCAATAGCAGACAAGTCAGCTTTGAATTTCACTAATTTATTGTATAAATCCTTCCCTTTAGATTCCCCTGATTTCTTATTTAAAAATAATCTTGTAGTCGCATCTAAATCATCTTCCTTATAGACTTCTTTACCGTCTTTTATTTGCAAGCCCGACTCTACTTTTAATTCCTGCTTCAATGATTCTACATAAGCATACATGGCGTCAGCATAAGCATGTGCTTGCTCTGCCTTAGGTGCCCAAATAGCAGCTTTTTCAGCCGATTTTGGATCGTTTAATTTCGTCTTCAAAGATTTATAGATATCTAAATTCTTTCTTTCTATAATATTACTAGCACTATTTAAGCTTTGCTCAATTGTTTTAAATGCATTAAGAATCTCACTAGATACATTTAATGCCAACAGCGCAGTTAACACTAAATACATAATGTTAATCATCTTCTGCCTTGGCTCCTTAGGTAATGACATGTATACTAGATTTTAAAAAATGAAAAATTGTAAAAATAAATTAACGCCCTTGCATTGCAATAATCATATTGCCATACACTTTGTTTAACTGCGTAAGGTTGTCAGCTAATAAAGCAATTTGTTCTTTTGCTCTAATTGCATCTTGCGCAGAACTTGACATAGCACTAGAAGCTTCCGCTAACTTAGTGTAATAGGTATTCATGGCTTCCATACTTTTACTCATCATTGCAAATTGGTCATTCAAGTTTTTAACACCATCTGTAGCCAATGCAAAACTTCCCAAATTAGTGGAAACAGCACCTACTGAATCCTTAATAGAACCCAACGCAATGGCTGCATCCTTTGTGTTATTTGTAAAGTCTTTACTTGCTTTTGACATATCTGCTAAGTCACCCAAATTCATGGCAGTGTCATTTAAGCGTTGGAAACTGACGCTTAATTTTTCGAAAGCAGCACCATCTAATTTGGCGGCTTCTAAATGAGACATCACCGAGTCCACCGCACCAGCTTTTGGAGCATGTGTTGAATCTCCCATTTCTGGAGGTGGCAGGAATGCATAAATGATAAAAATTACGGCTTCTGTGACAAAACCAACTATTAATGCATAATCGGCCCATGATAGATGTAAGACTTTTGCCAATGTAGCTATAATAACTACCGCAGCTCCTAAAGAGAAAACTACGTTAATGATCTTATTGGTTTTAGGCGAAATGGAATTTGACATTTGAAAAATTTATAAATTTTATAGGATACTTTTTTAATTCGAAAAATATTTTAATGAAAAGAATGATTAATTAATTCTTGGAGCCATTGAAAGCACACATCTAAATCCGATATATGATTTTGCAGTGTCTTGGTATTCATAACTGCGAGAGCTAACCTGACAATTGTAAGCAATGTCTTTCCAAGAACCACCTCTGACAACTTTTCTTTTCATCAGTATAGGATCTGCATCTTTTGCGTTGTATTGTACATCTGGACTAAAGTCTCCAAAAAAGTTATAGCTGCCTTCATAGAATACTGAACTAGTCCATTCAGCCACATTGCCTGCCATATCAAATAATTTGAAATCATTTTCGGTATACGCTTTGACTTTTGTGGTATAGATATTATCATTCTTTGTATCCCCGCCAAAATAATCTCCTCTACCTGGTTTAAAATTGGCCAACAACCGTCCTTCTTTAGTTCTAGTATAAGGTGAACCCCAAGGGTACATCGCATTTGATTTTGAATTACCTCTTGCTGCATATTCCCACTCAGCTTCTGTTGGCAATCGATAGATACCATCTATCTTTTGATCTGCTCTTCCGGGTCTACCAGCATAATAATCACTGTTATTGGTTCTCCAATGTGTGAAAGCGACCGCTTGTTTCCAAGTCACACCCACCACAGGATATTCATTATAGGCTGCATGACTAAAATACAATCTAGTCAATGGCTCATTGTAAGAATACGAGAAATCACGCATCCAAACCAATGTATCAGGATACACACTTTGATTTACGGTGATTAAATAATCGCCAAGTGACTGCTCTAGCCCCTTAGATGCTTTTGCTGCAGCTTTTAAATCAACAAATGAATATCTATAAATTAATTTATTGGGATCTAATTCAATTTTTCCTTGAATGCGATTGTCTGGACTAAGTAAAAGTTCATTTAATTTTTCTAGAACCGCCTTGCTGTTTTGGTTAATTCTTGTTGCTCTTGCCCAATCCACGCGAATGGTGTCTTCGTTTTGGTTAATGCCTCCACCATAAATTGCTAAGTATTTCAAGGAGTCTGTAACATACTTAACAAATCTTCTGTACTGCTCGTTGGTCACCTCCGTCTTATCCATCCAAAAACCTTGAACCGAAACTAGTTTTTTTCGATTAATCATCGATAAATCCATCTGTTCATCGCTAGCTCCCATAT
>CAMAQL010000078.1 GCA_945860605.1 Chitinophaga pinensis | reverse complement strand
AACCGACGCGGCAGTGAACCAAGGCAATAGTGGTGGCGCCTTAGTGAACACCAGTGGTGAATTAGTAGGTATCAATTCTGCCATCGCCTCACCTACTGGATCTTATGCAGGTTATTCTTATGCGATCCCAGTGAATATGGTAAAAAAAGTAGTCACTGATATTGTAAAATATGGTACAGTTCAACGTGCTTTCTTGGGCATCTCTTATCCACAAGAAACTTTAAACGAAGAACAAATCAAGAAAATTGAATCCGACTATAAAGTAAAAATTGGAGATGTTCAAGGTATTGTCGTAACAGATGTGTTGGAAGGCGGCGCAGCAAAAGCAGCTGGTGTTAAAGTTGGTGATATCATTACTAAAATAAATGGCACTACCGTTACTTCTTCACCAGAATTGCAAGAGCAAATTGCAAAATATAAGCCGAACGATAAAATTACCATCACTTTAAAGAGGGATAATAAAGACCTTACACTCAATGCCACTTTAAAAGCTAAACTAGGTAATACCGATTTAGCGAGTAGCAGTAAAGCAGCTGAAAAATTAGGTGGCAAATTAGAAACCATTGACAAAGCGACTGCAGAAAAAAATGATGTCGAGGGTGGCGTAATGGTGAAAGAATTAGGGAATGGTATTTTAGGTAAGAGTAGGGTTGAAAAAGGATTTGTAATAACCCATGTGAATGATCAGCCAGTAAAAAACACCGAGGAGTTTTATGAAGCACTTAAGAAATTAACTGGTGCCACTGTAAAACTTTCAGGGGTCTACCCAGGGTTCTTTGGGAACTATGCGTTTATGTTGAATTTGAGTGAATAAATCATCAATATATTTCATTAAAAAGGCACTCAATAGAGTGCCTTTTTTTATTGTTGTTTTGTTTATTTCAATTTCATTGACTGCCAAATAGCTTCTTTTTCTGCTAAAGACAACTTGGCTAAATCCAACCCCTTCTCAGTCGCATAAGCTTCCATTAATTCAAAACGATGCTTAAACTTCTTATTCGTTTTTTCCAAAGCAGTCTCAGGATCAATTTTTAGAAATCGGGCATAATTGATAAGACTAAAAAACACATCCCCCAACTCATCTTCCATTTTCTCCATATCACCTTGTGCAATTTCATGTTGCAGCTCTCCAATCTCCTCGTTTACCTTGTCCCAAACCTGCTCCTTATTCTCCCATTCAAAACCCACTTGCTTTACTTTCTCTTGAATTCTTAACGCTTTCACTATGGAAGGCAAACTATTGGGTACCCCACTTAAGATAGTTTTTTTACCGTCACCTTCTTTCAACTTTAATTGTTCCCAGTTTAATTTTACTTGCTCTTCGGTGTCTGCCTTTACATCTCCATAAATATGTGGATGCCTATGAATTAATTTTTTAGAGATGCCTTCAATGACTTCTTCTAAAATGAATTCATTTTTTTCGGATGCAATTTTGGAGTAAAATAAAATATGTAATAATAAATCACCTAGTTCTTCTTTAATGCCTTGCCAATCTTCTTCAATGATAGCATCTACTAATTCATAGAGCTCTTCAATAGTATTGCTTCTTAAACTATGTATGGTTTGTTTTTTATCCCATGGACATTCTGCTCTCAGACGATCCATGATTGCAACGAGTTCTAAAAAGTTTTTGGAGATATTTTCTTGAGACATGAATAGATAATTAACGTAAAGCTAAGATAAACAAACTTCGGGACTGACGGTTCACTTCGTTCACCGTATTCCTCATATACCGGTCTTACCCAAAGCCTTTCAACTAAACGCTTCGGGACTGCCGTTTTTCGCTTTGCTCAAAACGTCTTCCTCGTATACCGGTCTTACCCAAAGCCTTTCAACTAAACGCTTCGCGTTCAGTTGGCTTTTTTTATTTTCGTCTACTTACACAAGCGAGCTTGTGACGCAGCCTCAAATAAAAAAAGCCTCTCACTTTCGTGAGAGGCTGTGTGCCCCAGGCGGGAATCGAACCCGCACTCGCGTTGCGGCGAACAGGATTTTAAGTCCTGCGTGTCTACCAGTTCCACCACCAGGGCGTCATTGCTGACCTAAAAAAAATCCCGTCCGAAGAACGGGATTTTGAGCGAAAGACCAGGCTCGAACTGGCCACCCCGACCTTGGCAAGGTCGTGCTCTACCAAATGAGCTACTTTCGCTTGAATAAGAACTAATTTTTGGATTGCGAAAATAAGGAATCAACGCACACCAACAAAATTTTTTTCTACTTATATTCCGGTTTGTACTGTGAACTTGGATTCACTTCTACCGTCGCTTTCTTGTATCTAGAATTGAAAAGTTGAGCACAATTCCCTAGACCTAGTGCTAATAATGCGAAAACAGTTACGTAAAAGATGAATTTTGAAGAACTTACCCAGTTCTTGGCAATATCTTTATTGGTAGCTGTTTCTTGTATTTCTTGTGACATAGTATATAATTACGGATGCAAAAATAACAACAAGTTCTTAATAATGAACCTGTTTGGTGACAATTTTATCAAATTTTTGCCTGTTTTTTACAAAGTATTGAAAAACAACTGACCCATTGTAAACACCCCCAATTGAAGCCATTGGTTTACATGCCTTGCTCCTGTTGACTTTACCTGTTAACCAATAACCCATTACTGCAAAATGCGCTTTTGCAATAGCCGTAAAAAAGTATCCATCCCCACTTAGTAATCCTTTCCAAGCAGATAACCCATCTAGTGCAAAACGCAGTGGCATTTTCCATACCAATTCTTGGATAGGTAGATGCTTACTTAACATGATCAAATTATTCCTAAAATTTAAAAACACTTTTCTGCCACCTCTAGGTAAAGTTCCAGCACCCACATGGTATACCACTGCACTTGGACAAGCATACAATGCATGGCCTTCTAACTGCATCCTCCAACAAAAATCAATTTCCTCTTGATGCGCAAAAAAACTGGCATCAAATCCTCCCAATGCATGAAACAAGTTTGATCGAATCATCATAGCAGCTCCAGATGCCCAAAAAATAGGCTCAGCGATGTCATACTGCCCTTTATCTTGCTCGCATACATCAAATACCCTACCTCTTGAGAAAGGGTAACCAAGGGCATCTATCCATCCGCCACTCGCACCAGCATATTCAAAGCTAGTTGGCTCTTTTTGTGCCAATATTTTTGGTTGACATGCACCAATGTTGGGATTTGATTCCATTAATTGCACCATCGGGGTCACCCAATTCGCATCCACTTGCACATCTGAATTCAGTAAAATATAAAAATCGGTATGAACTTGTTTAAGTGCCCAATTATATCCTCCTGCAAAACCTTCGTTGGTTGGATTATGAATCACTTTAACAGTAGGAAAATATTTCGCAAGTATTTCTAAAGAATTGTCTTTTGAGCCATTGTCTGCCACCACAATTTCTTTATTTTGGTAGGACGTCGCCAATACCGAAGGCAAAAAAGTCTTCAGGTAATTAGCCCCATTAAAGTTTAAAATAACGATTGATACGAGCGGTTTCAAAACAGTTGTATTTATGCGAATGTAAGGCCAAATATGGGAAAATTAGACAAAAACACTATCTTAGCTCCATGATAAAGGCAAAATTCTTATTTTCTAATTTAGATTTTCTGAATCATCCCATAGGGTGATATTAAGCTCCCCCTTTTTATTTTTTTTCAAGTTTACCAGAACTTGACGCCTCCTGCTTTTATCATTTTTATTTAAAAAAAATAGTACATGTCTACTCCAATACAAACGAGTGCAAATACTGCAAAGTATATTGCCCTTGAAGATCAATTCGGCGCACACAATTATCATCCCGTTCCTGTTGTACTTGAAAAAGGCGAAGGCGTTTTTTTATATGATGTAGATGGAAAAAGATACTTTGATTTCTTAAGTGGCTATTCCGCTGTGAATCAAGGTCATTGTCATCCAGCGATCATTAAAGCATTAACAGATCAAGCTCAAAAATTAACACTCACCTCTAGAGCGTTTTACAATAATCTGCTTGGGGAATATGAAAAATACATCACTGCCTATTTTGGCTACGATAAGGTATTGCCTATGAATACAGGCGTTGAAGGTGGAGAGACTGCCATTAAATTAGCAAGAAGATGGGGCTATGCTGTGAAAGGCATTCCAGAAAATCAAGCAAAAGTAATTTTTGCGCAAGGCAATTTTTGGGGCAGAACTTTGGCCGCAATTTCGTCATCTACTGACCCAAGTAGTTACAATGGCTTTGGCCCGTTTATGCCAGGATTTGGTTTGATACCCTACAACGATTTAGCTGCATTAGAAACAGCATTGCAGGATCCAAATGTAGCAGCTTATATGGTGGAGCCTATCCAAGGTGAAGCAGGTGTGGTGATTCCAACAGATGGCTATTTAAAAGGTGTTAGAGATTTATGTACAAAATACAATGTCTTATTTATTGCAGATGAAATTCAAACTGGACTAGCAAGAACAGGTACATTACTAGCATGTGATCATGAAAATGTGCGTCCTGATATTTTAATTTTAGGAAAAGCATTGAGTGGCGGAACCATTCCTGTTGCTGCAGTGCTTGCAGATGATGTGATCATGTTGCAAATTAAGCCAGGTGAACATGGATCCACTTATGGAGGAAATCCATTGGCTTGCGCAGTTGCTATGAAAGCGCTGGAAGTGATCAAGTCCGAAAAAATGGTAGAGAACTCATTTAAAATGGGCGAGATTTTAAGAGCTGAATTAGCCAAATTAAATTCTCCATTTGTTGCATCTATTAGAGGACGTGGATTGTTAAATGCCATTGTGATCAAACATGAAAATCCTGATGCATCTTGGGACTTATGTTTATACTTAAAAGAATTAGGGATTCTTGCAAAACCAACCCATGGCGATAAAATTAGATTTGCTCCTCCATTGATTATTACTGAAGCGCAAATTAAAGAAGCAGTTCAATTGATAGGAAAAGGACTTGAACAATTAGCGAAATAACAACTTTGAATTACGATCATAAATAGCCCTCCAAAAGAGGGTTATTTTGTTTTAAGCTTAGGCAAGAAAGTCATGATTAAAATTCCAAAACTTAAGATGATACATGCATAAAGTGCCCATTGTTTTTGAGGACATTCCCCCATCGCACAAGTAGATAAAACTAGATAATTTCTAAAACTCCATGCAACTAACAAAGCTGCCCATGCCATATTAAATCGCTTTACATTGATGGATGGTATTGCAAAAATACAATTGCTAGTATACCAATGTAGAATAAGAATTTACCTGATTGCCCAAAATTAGTCTCCCCTGCATCCCATCCTGTTACTACCCAGTTTCTGCTTTCGATGATTACGAATGGTTGAGTGGTGCAAAAGAATAACAATAAAGTTAGGAGGATGCCAATGGTTTGGGAATGTTTCATGAGTGCAAAAATAGAGAGAAATTAGTTACCTAAAGTCATTGGCGGGAAGCCAGCTCATTGCATTCGCTGGCAACCGCCTCGGCTATCTCGTCTTACCCAAAGCCTTTCAACTAATCATACCGGGAAGCCAGCTCATTTCATTCGCTGGCAACCGCCTCGGCTATCTCGTCTTACCCAAAGCCTTTCAAAAGAATGCTTCGCATTCTTTTGGCTTTTTTAATGCTCATCGGTTTACGAAAGCGAGCTTTCGACACCGCTTCGCATTAAAAAAGCCTCTCACTTTCGTGAGAGGCTTTGTATCGAGGTCCCGAGCGGGTTCGAACCGCTGTAGAAGCTTTTGCAGAGCTTTGCCTAACCACTCGGCCACAGGACCCTTTTGGGACGTAAAATTAACGTAAAGAACTTAATTATAAAAGAATTTTACCACTAAATCGAATTAAGCGACATTTGTAGTCTAAAACCTGCTTATGCAACAGCCCATTGGCGCTTCCGAATTAATCATTAATCCTAGAGGGGCAGTCTATCATTT
>CAMAQL010000077.1 GCA_945860605.1 Chitinophaga pinensis | reverse complement strand
TCAGTTGTATGCTAGTTCTGATGATGCGGTGTACTTATATCAATTAGATGCCAATGGAGAAGTGACCAATCCAACAGCACCTAAAACAATCATTCAAAATTTACATAGCAGAAGACAGCACGCATCTAAATCAATCACTTTAGATCCTCAAGGCAATATTTATGTCAATATTGGTGCTTACTCTAATGCATGTCAAGAAAAAGATAGATCTGTAGGATCTAAGGGTATGATGCCTTGTCCAATTTTAGATTCTGCTGGTGGTATCTGGAAATTTGATGGCAGTAAAGAAAATCAATCTTATGCACAAGGCAAAAGATATGCTACAGGCTTAAGAAATGTGATTGGCCTAGATTGGAATAACAAGACCAATAGTTTATTTGTCACACAACATGGCCGCGATCAGTTGAATACTTTTTATCCAACCATGTACACCGATGCGCAAAATGCAGAGTTACCTGCAGAAACGATGTATGAAATGAAAGAAGGGGACGATGCAGGATGGCCTTACGTGTACTACGATCCATTCCAAAAGAAAAAAATACTTTCTCCTGAATATGGTGGAGATGGAAAATTAGAAGGCGGCAAAAATGCACTTGATCCTTTGGTTGCTTTCCCAGCACATATGGCGCCAATGGCATTGTTATTTTACAAGGGCAATCAATTCCCAGCTAAATATAAAGAAGGTGCATTTATTGCCTTTCATGGTTCTTGGAACAGAGCACCATTACCTCAAGAAGGGTACTTTGTTGCTTTTGTGCCGTTTAAGAATGGCAAGCCCTCTGGTGAATGGGAAATTTTTGCCAATGGATTTGCGGGAGCAGATAATAATAAAAGTCCGAGAGGCGCGAAAGCAAGACCATGTGGTTTAGCAGAAGGTCCTGATGGAAGTTTATATGTAAGTGATGATAGCAAGGGAGCGATTTTTAAAATTAGTTTTAATAAATAAGTATGCAAAAAATGCAATTTAAAATAGTCAGCTTGGTTGTAGTAGCCTTGTTTTATTGTGTTCAGGCGAATGCTCAAAATATGCAGAAGGGTAAAAAAATTTATGAGACTAGATGTCTTGCTTGTCACCAAGCAGATGGGGGTGGCGTACCAAACATGAATGCACCACTTGATGCCGCTTCCAATGTGGTTGGAAAAGACATAGCCAGATTGGTGCGTATCATCCGCTACGGATACAACGAGCGTATTGCACTAGACGGTTTTTATTATAGCAATGCCATGACAGCGAGCCCAGACTTAAAAGACAATGAATTAGCAGATTTGTTGACCTATATTAGAAACAGTTGGTCCAACAAAGCAAGTGCAATTACAATTGCTCAGGTGCAGGCCGCTAAAAAGAAGAAATAAAAATAAAAGTAAAAGATGCGACCTATTTTATTCATTGACAGAGATGGTGTGATCTTAGAAGAACCAGCTACTGATTTTCAGATAGACCATATTGATAAGACCATTTTTGTACCTGGTGTGATTTCCAACATGCAAAAAATTGCCAATGAATTTGGCTATTATAAAGTGATGGTGACCAACCAGGATGGACTAGGCACGGACGCATTTCCTACATCGACCTTCCAACCTATTCAGGACTTAATGCTGCGCACTTTGAAAGGAGAAGGGATTGTATTTGATGAAATTTTAATTGACAACACTTTCGCCAAAGACAATGTAGCCACCAGAAAGCCCGGAACAGGTTTGGTCAAGCATTTGATGAATGACACTCATTTTGATTTAAGTATTTCCTATGTCATTGGTGACCGATGGTCTGATATTGAATTAGCAAAAAATATAGGATGCAAAGCCATCTACTTAAAATCTGGTTTGCATGCACTAACAGCAGAACAAGAAACAGCCTTAAGACCATTTATTGCTTATGAAGCAAACAATTGGGAAGAGATTTATCAGTTTTTGAAATTAGGATTGAGAACCGTGGTGCATGAGCGAAATACCAAAGAAACAAAAATTCATATTGAATTGAATTTAGATGGCAAGGGCGAAGCAACCATTCATACGGGACTTGGATTTTTTGATCATATGTTGGAACAAATTGCGAGGCATGGCGCATTGGACATGCATATTCATTGCGATGGTGATTTACATATAGACGAGCACCACACGATTGAAGATGTGGGAATTGCTTTAGGTGAGGCCTTTGCAAAAGGATTGGTGGACAAAAGAGGGATGGAAAGATATGGCTTTGCGATTCCAATGGATGAGGCAGAAGCAAAAGTCTTAATTGATTTTGGTGGAAGAAATTGGATCGTTTGGGACGCAGAGTTTAAACGAGAAAAAATTGGGGAAATGCCAACCGAGATGTTTTTTCACTTTTTCAAATCCTTTAGTGATGCGGCCAAAGCCAATATCAATATAAGTTGTAGAGGAGAGAATGAACACCATAAAATTGAGGCGATCTTTAAAGCCTTTGCTAAAGCCATCAAAATGGCTGTCAAAAGAAATCCTGCCAGCGATGCATTGCCTAGCACAAAGGGGGTCTTATAAACCTAAAATTTAATAGCCCTTCACAGAGGTTTTTTTGGTTTAAAATTCCGAATGCCTTAAATTTGTACACTAATGAAAACAATAAACAATTTTTGGTGGTGGCATACAAACTCCGTTGGGGTACTGTAATGTCGTGACCGTAATTGTCAAGCTATACATCAACCCCGACAGGATCTGTCGGGGTTTGTTTTTTTAACGAATGACACAAACTAAGCAACTAAGCTACTAAGATGAAAAAAATATTTTTACAAACGGAGGTGACTACAATGTTAGCCGATACATTTACACCTGTTGGCATCTATCTTCGATTGAGAGATCGATTTAGAGATACTATATTATTAGAAAGTACGGACTCGCATGCCGCTGAAAACAGTTATTCCTTTATTGGTGTGAATGCGATTGGGGGGATTGAAATATCTAGTTTGAATGAAATAGAATATAAATATCCAAAGCAAGAACCTCAAAAAGAAGTCATTAAAAATGTGCAGGATGCGCCTGACCGAATTTGGTCCTACATGCAACATTTTGAGATGGTTACATCCTCACAAAAGGAAGCTGCTTTTGCGCAGGGCTTATATGGCTATACCACTTACGACGCGATACCATTTTTTGATACCATTGCATTTAAAGCAGGGACGCCAGACATTCCCTTGATGCGTTATCGCTTATACCAATATGTGATTGCATTCAATCATTTTAAAGACGAATTATACATCTGTGAAAATAAAATAGACGGGATCGATTCTGAATTTGATGCATTGGTCTCCTGTATTAAACATAAAGATGTGCCTCAATATCCTTTTAGCATTGTGGGGACTGAAACCTCTAATTATACCGATGAAGCTTATCGAGCGGCTGTTCAAAAAGGGATTCAATATTGTATGCGTGGTGATGTGTTTCAGATTGTATTGAGTAGAAGGTTTCAACAACAATTTGGTGGAGATGAATTCAATGTATATAGAACTTTAAGAAGTATCAATCCTTCTCCTTATTTATTCTTTTTTGATTATGGGGATTATAAATTAATGGGTTCTTCGCCAGAAGCGCAAATCATTATCAAAGATGGTAAAGCAGTGGTACATCCTATTGCTGGCACATTTAAAAGATCTGGTGACGAAGCCGTAGATGCGGAAAGAACAAAAGCTTTATTGGATGATCCAAAGGAAAATGCAGAACATGTGATGTTGGTTGATTTAGCAAGAAACGATTTAAGTAGGGTTTGTTCTGAGGTGCGTGTCAAACATTTTAGACAAGTACATTATTATAGTCATGTCATTCATTTGGTGAGTGAGGTAGAGGGCAAGGTGACTAAAGCTGCCAATCCATTTCATTTAATTGCAAAAACTTTTCCTGCAGGCACATTGAGTGGTGCACCAAAGTTTAAAGCCATGCAATTGATAGATAGTATTGAACCTACTAAAAGGTCTTATTATGGTGGTTGCATAGGTTTTGTAGGCTTTAACGGCAGTTGCAATCAAGCGATCATGATTCGTACTTTTTTGAGTAGGCAAAACACATTGACCTATCAAGCAGGAGCCGGTGTAGTTGCGGCTAGCGATCCAGAAAGCGAATTACAAGAAGTGAATAATAAATTGAATGCATTAAAGATGGCTATTGTATTGGCTGAAAAAATTTAAAAAAATCCAATGAAAATATTAGTATTTGATAATTACGATTCATTCACATATAACTTGGTTCAATTAATCAAGGAGCAGTCTAACGTTTCGGTGGATGTATTTAGAAATGATGAGATTCCTTTAGAAGCAGTGAAGGCCTATGATAAAATCTTATTGTCACCTGGTCCAGGCATTCCATCTGAATCGGGTTTACTCATTCCTTTGATTCAAGCATACGCGTCCACTAAATCTATTTTAGGTGTTTGCTTAGGACAGCAAGCCATTGCAGAAGCATTTGGAGGCAGTTTAACCAATCTCTCAAAAGTGTATCATGGCATAGCAACGCCTGTTGAATTGATTGGGGATTCAATTTTATTTGAAGGGCTTCCTAGCACCTTTCATGTCGGAAGGTATCATAGTTGGGTAGTCAATGAGAATGATTTACCTGCCGAATTAAAAATCACTTCCAAAGATGCCGAAGGTTATATTATGTCATTGGAACATACTACCTATGATGTGAAAGGAGTGCAATATCATCCAGAAAGTGTTTTAACACCCGAAGGTGCTAAGATCATTGGTAACTGGTTGAAAAACTAATAAAATAATTAGATGAAAAAGATTTTACAATATTTATTTGAACATAAGACTTTGAGTCGAGCCACTGCTAAGGAGGTCTTGGTGCAGATAGCGCAAGGTGCATACAATGAACACGAAGTGACTTCCTTTGTGACCGTATTTTTAATGCGAAGTATCACCATAGATGAATTAATGGGTTTTAGGGACGCACTACTTTCTATTGCAGTACCATTGAATTTAGGTATAGACAATGCAATTGATATTGTAGGCACTGGAGGAGATGGTAAAGACACATTTAATATATCTACTTTAGCCTGTTTTATTGTCGCAGGCGCTGGGCAACCAGTCGTGAAGCACGGAAACTATGGTGCATCTAGTGTAAGCGGTTCATCCAATGTAATGGAGCAACTAGGGTATGTATTTAAAAATGACGAAGCAGCATTGGCTAAAGAAGTGAAAGAAACGGGTATTTGTTTTTTACATGCACCCTTGTTTCATCCAGCACTCAAAACTGTTGGGCCAATTAGAAGAAATATGGGGCTTAGAACTTTTTTCAATATGCTAGGGCCTATCGTGAATCCTGCCAAACCCGCTTTTCAATTGATTGGTGTGTATAATGTGGAGATGGCAAGGTTATACAATTATGTCATGCAATCTTTAGGAAATGAATTTACATTGATCCATAGTTTAGATGGGTATGACGAAATTTCATTGACCTCCGATACCAAAATTATTTCCAATAAGGGGGAGTTTATTATGACGCCTTATCAGTTAGGGAAACGTAAAGTATTCCCTGAAGAATTGTATGGAGGCAATACAGTAGAAGCGGCGGCTGAAATATTTAAAAAAATTATCCAAGGAAATGGAAGCTGGTCCCAAAATGCAGTGGTACTCGCCAATGCAGCCATGGCGCTACAAGTAACTGGACAATTTGAAAACTATGAAGCTGCTTTTCAGGCTGCAGTGAAGAGTTTGGAGTCTGGTGCAGCTAACAATTGTTTAAATCAATTAATTCGCTTACAATAATGTCAACCAATATCCTAGCTAAAATTGTCGATCATAAAAAAATCGAAGTGGCCGAAAGGAAAACGCAAATGAGTATTACGCAATTAGAAGCTATGCCCTTATTTAATCAAGAGGGTCATTCATTGAAATTAAATTTATTGAATTTATACTTGACTGGCATTATTGCAGAATTTAAAAGACAATCACCGTCCAAAGGCGTGATCAATGATACTGCATCGGTGGCTGATGTAGCGAATGCCTATACCCAATTTGGGGCGGCAGGTATTTCGGTATTAAC
>CAMAQL010000076.1 GCA_945860605.1 Chitinophaga pinensis | reverse complement strand
ATCACGAACTTCTTCTTTGATAGACTTGGACTGATAACCAGATTGAATCAATTGTCCAAGGGTATTAATTTTTTCAATAGCAATTGTCTTCTTGCTATCAGTTGCTTTTTTATTCGCCATTTCTTTTTTTATTTTAGTATACTGTTTTTCGCTTTCCGCTTTCAAAATCATTAAATATAAAACTACCTAGTTTATCTAAAGATGCGAAGAACGCTTTACCATGATTCATCTCGGTAAACTCTTCTACAAATTTTTGTAAATAAGGGTCGGATGCAATCATAAAGGTTGTTACTGGAATTTTTAATTTCTTACACTGCGCCGCCAAATTTAAACAACGATTCACTACTTTTCGGTCTAATCCAAAACTATTCTTATAGTACTTAGAACCAATCTTTAAACAAGTTGGCTTACCATCGGTAATCATAAAAATCTGTTTGTTTGGATTTTTACGACGACGCAATAAGTCCATTGCCAATTCTAATCCTGCCACTGTATTGGTATGATAGGGACCTACTTGTAAATAGGGAAGGTCTTTAATTTCAATACTCCAGGCATCGTTTCCAAAAACAACAATATCAATTGTGTCTTTAGGATATTTAGTAGTAATTAATTCACATAAAGCCATCGCCACTTTTTTTGCCGGGGTGATACGATCCTCACCATATAAAATCATGGAATGAGAAATATCAATCATCAATACTGTAGAAGTCTGTGTTTTAAAATCACTTTCACGAATGAGCAAATCATTTTCTTCCATCCTGAAATTGTCTACTCCATGATTGATTTGTGCATTGCGAATGCTTTCTGTAAAATCAACCTGGTCAATATTGTCACCAAATTGATAGGCCCTGGTGTCAGGACTAAGTTCTGCGCTGGGTCCCGTTTTATTGGTTTGGTGATTGCCTTTACTGCCTTTTTTAAGCTTCCCGAAAATGTCCTCTAAGCTCTTTTTACGGATGGTCTGCTCCGTTTTAGAGGTAATCTTAAATGTTCCGTCCGGTCCATTTTCCTTTAAGTAGCCATTTTCCTTTAAATCTTCTATAAAATCACCCATGCCGTAATCGTTATTGGTGAATTTGTGCTTTCGGTCCAATTGATTCAGCCAGTCTAAGGCTTCTGTAGCATCCCCATTGGTATAATTCAATAATTCGGTAAACAGATCAAGCATTTGCTCGAACATGCTTTTTTTATTCTCGCCAGCCTTAAATGGGGTAAATTGAAATCCTATCATAACGACTACAAAATAGCGAATAAGCAATTAATTTAATTACGATTTGAGTTAATTTTTAAAGTAAACTCTTTACACCGATTGAACGCTTGGCAAATTATAAGTTAAAATCTTCCGGAAATAACTTCAACAAATTTTGAAAGCTATAAAGTAGGCCTTTAGGAGAACAATATTGATGTTTAAATTTCTTTTTTACTTGACTATGTAACCAAGTTGCAAGGGTATTACCTAAATCTGAATTAGGATCTATTTTCCCAAATTCAACCGTTTCGTCTTTGGTTTTTAAAATAGCCAAGGCTTCCTGATACAAGGCTAGCAAGGCTTGTGGCTTTAAGCGAAATAAATTATATAAATGAAAAATATCAAAAACCAGAAAGTGCATTTGCTGTTGACCCGCTTTACTCAAGCCACCATTGCTTTGTAAAAATGGGCTAACACTGCCTGGCTCTAAACCTACTGCAGCAACCATGCCCTTAAAGGGTTGAATGGTTTTTAGTTTAATTAAATTAGGAGTGGCAATAAAGGTCCCTTCAAATTGTTCATTTAAATAAGTCAATTGTAATTTGCCTTTAGCTTTTAAGGGATTGCTTGATTCAATAAATAATTGCATATCATTAGAAGCACCGGTATTGGCTTCGCTTCTTTTGATTTTGCTACTATTGACTTTACTGGGCTTATTCAGTTCTTTTTCTATATGTTGCTTCGATGCAGGCATGTCATGATTGATTATAAATTCATTCAATAAATCAGACCAAGAAAAAGGATAAAGGAGATTACGTTTTGGGTTTGACAGTAAGTCCTCATCGATTTTACCACCGCGGAGTTCGACTCTCTCGGTTGGCAGCCACTAAAGGCTTCTTGATGATGGGACAAAGATACAAAATAAATAAAAACGAACCGAATAAATTCGGTTCGTTTTTTCGTTCAGCCTTAAAAATAGTCATCTACCACTTCAATTGACTGATGACATCGCGCATGCTCCAGAGATAGAGGAAGGGTGCGCTGGATACAATTAGAATCATAAAATAAAAAGAATATTTCAGTAAAAAAAAGGGACTTCTAGGGGGGCCTTCTAAATTATAAATTCCTCGAAACAATAAAACTAAGATTAACATGTAGACAGGTAAAATTGAAAAAAAGGAATAGAAAAAATGATACCCGATTTTAAATATATGTTTAGAAGAATTAGCAAACATGACATTAATCATACATATTACATAAAATAAAAAAAATGTCTTAAAACGTAAATTTTGTATGTAGTTTTTTAAATTTTTCATATGAAGATTTTTAATTTCCATTTTTTCTTTGAATACATGCTTTATAATTCAATGCACAAACTTTTTGATCGTTCATAAATAAAATTACTGCTACTATATAACCTGTTGTACCAGCTAAATAACCACCATAAAATGCTCCACCAGTTGCTCCAATTAAATTGCCAATACCAGGAACATAAGTTCCTATAGCAAATCCAGCAGTTGCACCAGCAAGCATCCCACCACCAAAATAGAATACATAATTTTTTAGATATTGTGATTTTGCTTGAATTAGACATTCTTGATACTCCAAACAACAAGATTCAGTACATCCAGGGCCAGCACCTGCACCTCCACCACCATCCATATCCAAATCCATTTCTAAATTTGCAATTTGAGAATAATAGTGAAACTCATTTAAAATCCAATCTGCATTGTCTTGCCAGAGTCCAGTACTAGTTCTTTGACTGGCTTTTTCGAGGGAAATTATTTTATTTTTTATAAACGTTTTTCTTGCTTCGTTCAATTGGTTCATTTTTGCTTTTGAAAGCACCGTGTCTTTACCAAGAAAGGTCTTCTTTAATTCACTAGAATTCGTACTGATTATATTTGAAGCTTTTTGTAAATCAGTAAAATTATTAAAGTGATATAATTCCGTCAGCTCTTTTTGAATAACCAGGCTGGTTGGATTTTGATTGATTGCAATTATTAATCTAGCAGCTTCCTCATTGATATCTGCTTTAGTTCTTTTGTCTTTGTATACGATTTGTAAATACAAAGGGTCGAATCTTGCAATCGTTTCATTCAATTCGTCAAAGAGCGAAGCCGATAGCGGCGCAGGTATATTTTGTTCTGGAGGATCATTTACTGGACTTAGTTGTTCTTTTTTTGAACAAGCATTAAGAAGTATCAATGACAGAAAAAAAATTCCTGCAAGTACTGTTGATTTTTTCATGCTATTTTATTTTTTACTTATACTGAATTGTATAAGTAGATAGCATTAAGATAAAAAATCAATTAACTGCTTTACTGCGTAAAAGTACGCTCAAAAACTTCAGTTTAAAAAATATATTTAAAATAAGAACATAGGCTAATAATCAATGCTGTAAAGCATCCTAGCCTTAGAAAATATTCTATGTATCTTCTTGTTATTTCACAAAAAAAACGGCTGGTACAGGTCTTTGTCCTGTTGGATCGGAGGGCTTGATGGTTTCTTTACCATTAATTAATAAACAACTGCTTCCACCACCATCTAAATTAATGGCTTCAACAGCACCAAGATCAATGAATATTTTTGCTGTCTCTGTTAGGGTTGTTCCCACTGCAATATTTTTCATACGCCCTTGTACTGCTAATAAAATTAAATAGCCATCTTTCGTATAGCCCATCGCAGTGCGCGGATGATGATCTGCAATGGCTTTGCCTGAAAATTTCTTTTCTTCATTGTTTGAAATAAAAATTGCACCATCCTTGACTAAGACTGGGCCACCACCAACTGCCCAATTTAATTTCCATTTTTTTAAATTTGAAACCGCATCCTCGTTCAATGCTAATTTTGCATTTTTATTTTTGATTGGTGTCATTGGATTTTGTTGGTATAAAACCTGATTGCTATTGGAGTCGGTATAAGTATATGCAATATCCATCCTGCCATTTTTTTGCATGCCCATTGCAGAGTTCAAGACATGTGTATAGGTTAAAGTATCTTTCCCCTTACCCTCTATATCTTGTTTATTCAATGCCAATAGATTCCCGCGATGCACTAATACATTTAAATTAGTGTTGTTTTTAAATTCAAAAAAAGAGGCATTCATCACCACCGTTGGTTGGACCAATCGCTCATAAAACGCAGATGGGGTTAAGCGTCTATATAATGTGGTATCCACACCCACTTGGAGATTAGGATCATTCGTATTAATCATTACATAATAGGCTTTAAAGGCGCTATCATTTAAAGTGCTAGAGGTGGATTCAAATACCTGAATCGTATTTGTTGTGAGACCAAACTCATTTGAAACATTCTTCCACTGTAGTTCTTGTGCCATAGCTGGCACTGATAGGAAGGCGTAGCAAATAGAAATTATTACAAATGCGGGATTAAAAATTGACTTAAGGTGTTTCATATTAGGTTTAATAGGATTGATAGGTTTTAAAGCTAGCTCCCTAAAGTTAAGGCTTCTATTTAAAATAGAACAAGCACAAAAAGGCCTCCCATTGCTGGGAGGCCTTTGATTCAAATCTTACTAAAAGTATTCGTTGACTACTTTGTTGAGAACCACATTTCTTTAGTGTGGTAGTCTATCGCAGTTGCACCAATTCTTGTTAACTCATTGATGTTCCAAACATACTCAGAGTTAAATCTTGGACGCATTCTGTAGGCCATTTTTCCACCGTTGTCTTGGAATAGATCTGCTGCTGCAGGAAGTGTAAAGCCTGTATACACTTGTACACCAGTTGCATCCTTGTCTGTATAATGATATCTACGCATATCAACCCAAGTTTCCATCGTACCGTGTCCCCATAGGGCAATGTATTTTTGCAACATAATCATTGGTAATGTTAAGCTATTCGCAGTTGCAGGAACTACTTTAGTATTTGCTAAAAATGCATCTCTTTTAGCAGTTGTTAACAAGTCTGCAGTTGGTACATTGGTATTATAGTTCGCCATTAATAAATCAAAGTGCTTTGATATACCGTCTTTATAAGCAGTTAAAGCGGTTGCTTTATCTCCTTTTAAGAATGCAGCTTCGGCACGTAAGAATGCCATTTCACTTGCAGTCATTACCGGGAATGGAGCACTATTTCTAAATATAAAGCGACAATTCACGTCTGTTGCAGGTGCTGTATTGACTGTTCCAGTTGCTTGAGAAACACCATGGAAGTTTTCTGGGCGATCCGTACCAGGAAGAATTACAAGTTGTCCTTTTACAGGCTCAACACCTTTAAAAGTACCATTGCTATTTTTTCTTAATAAATAGATTGCTCTTGGATCTGCCACACCAGTAAACGCAGGGTTTAAGCCGCTCATTAAATCAGCAATAAATGCAGATTGTCTGATAGCAGTTGGAGATGTTACAGTAGCACCACCTAAGTTATTTCTAAAAGGACCCCAGAAGTTATTTGTTGCACTCACAGTTGTTGCAGCAAATTTTACTAAAGCATCATCTGAAGTTTCTTTCATTGCAAGATTCGTATAATACAATACTGAATCTGCTTTGTAGATTGACTTATTAGATAAATGATGATGTGTTCTAGCCAATACACCATATACAAATTTCTTCCACTTAGACACATTACCACCATACAAGAAAGCATCTCCAGTAGCCAATGCTGCTTGACTTCCATTCTCGCCTGTTTTATTCAATAAATCAAGGGCTTCAAAAGATAGTTTTCTAGCATGCATATATACTTCTTCTTGTGTGTCGTACTTAAACGTAATTAAGTCTGTATTGAATGCGTCTTTTAAAATCACGTCGCCATGGTAAGTTGTTAGTGTTAACCAACTCCATGCAAAAATTGCTTTTCCAACTCCAGCTACTTCCCATTGCTTGTTTTCCAATGCCCAGTCAATTAATTTAACATTGTTTTGTCCAATATCATA
>CAMAQL010000075.1 GCA_945860605.1 Chitinophaga pinensis | reverse complement strand
AAGATGACTCAATCTTGGAATGGTATTTATCCAATCATGACCAATGGCGCTGCAGAATTATTTTTAAACCCAGAACCAGGGGTCTATATTTTAAATGGTATTGGTGGGCACGGTATGACGATGTCATTTGGTTTTGCCGAAGAAATGATCGAAACAATTTAATACCAAGTATACTTTCCCCTGTAATTTCAAATAATTAACTTTTAATAAAGCAATCTTTACATTTTAAATGCATCAACTATGAATCAACCAATTGTATCAGAAATCCTTACCTTATTCAATACCAATGGCGGTTCAATGTATGGCGGAGAGGATGTAACGCAGTTAGAACATGCTTTACAAGCCGCTACATTAGCAAAAGAAAATAATGCTTCTGACGCCTTGGTAACTGCAGCTTTATTACACGATATAGGCCATCTTTTACATGACCTTCCCGACGACGCTAGTGATAAAGGGATAGACGATGTGCATGAAGCGCTGGCTGCAAAATATCTAGAAACCTATTTTGTCCCTGCAGTGGTGGAGCCTGTTAAATTACACGTGGCTGCTAAAAGATATTTATGTGCAGTGGATCAGCATTATTATGATACATTATCTGCTCCTTCTAAAACAAGTTTAACTTTTCAAGGTGGCGTGATGAGTGAAACTGAAGTAGCTGAATTTGAATTGAATCCCTTTTTTAAAGATGCAGTTACATTGAGAAAATGGGATGATATTGCAAAAGACCCAGAAGTAAAAACAGAAGCAGTTGAATTTTTTGTTTCAATGATTCAAAATAGTTTAAAATAACTTTTATGCAAATTCAATGTGTCGTATTTGACATGGCTGGCACCACAGTAAATGAAGACAATCTTGTTTATAAAACTTTACAAGCAGCTATTAATCATTATAATGTTCCTGTAGATTTAGACCATGTATTGTTACATGGCGCTGGCAAGGAAAAATTCCAGGCAATTAAAGATATTATTTCAAATAGTCCCTACACATTAGATGAAATGGCGCAACAAGAAGCCTTTAATTATTTTTTAGCACAATTAGATATTGCCTATAAAAATTTTAAGGTAACGCCTATGCCAGGTGCAGAACAAGTGTTTATTGCATTAAAAGCAAAAGGAATACATGTTGTTTTAAACACAGGGTACAATAGAGCTACAGCAGAAAGTTTATTAGCTCAATTAGGCTGGTCAGAAGGAGCACAAATAGATCTTTTAGTGACTGCCTCTGATGTACTGCACAATCGTCCTATGCCAGATATGATACTTTACGCAAAAGAAAAATTGAATATAGCAGACACAAAGCAAATAGTTAAAATTGGAGATTCTTGTATTGATATTGAAGAGGGTAAAAATGCAGGCTGTTTGTTGAATATTGGTATTACGACAGGGGCACAAACCGAAACACAATTAATGCAAGCAAAGCCAGATTATATCGTTCATAGTTTATCAGCAATGTTAGAAATTATTTCAAAGTAGATTTTCTAAAAAACTTTGCGTATTTTCGTGAAACGTTCTTTCATGAAAAAGGCTTTACTTTTTAACTTATTGTTTTTTTATAGTATTTCATCATTTGCTCAATTACCTGCATTTTATCGAATTGATAGTACCATCAATGCAGAAATAGCACAACATAATATTGCTGGTGGCGTGGCTTTAATTGCCAAAAATGGCAAAATAGTCCATCATCAAGCCTACGGTTTTTCTAATATAGAGGCAAAGATGAAAATGGAAGAAAATGCCATTTTTCGAGTTGCATCTCAAACTAAAGCCATTGTATCTGTTGCTGTGCTTCAGTTAGTAGAACGAGGACAAATTCGTTTAGAGGATCCTATTGAAATGTACTTCCCAGAATTTTCTAGTCAAAAAGTGTATATTAAACAAGCTGATACTTTGGCACTGGTTGATAGGGCAAGGTCCATTACCATCAGAGATTTATTAACACATCAAGCTGGTATTAGTTCAGCAGACGAATATCCTTACTTACAAAAAGAGTTTCTTAAATACGGGTTGAGTAATATGGGTGTGACACAATATTCTAGCCTTAGAGCGGAAATTGCACAAATTGCAAAAATGCCTTTAGCGCATCAGCCTGGTGCAAGATTCAGTTATGGCCTTAGTACCAATGTACTTGGTGGTTTGATTGAATTTGTTACTAAGCAAAGCTTAGCAAGCTATTTAACAGACAATATCTTTAAGCCATTAGGGATGAAGGATACCTATTTTTACCTTCCTAAATCTAAACAAAATAGGCTTGTCGAAATCTATATCAAACAAAACAATAATTTAAAGGCAGTTGATAGATCGGCAATGCCAGTGGATTATCCTTTATTAGAAAATGCAACTTATTTTTCGGCCATTGGTGGATTGGTCTCTACCACCCATGACTATTTTTTATTTTTTAATCATTTACTGAATTCGGAAAATTCAAAAAATAAATTTCGTTTATTACAACCAGCTACATTAGAACAGTTACTTTCTAATCAGCTAGGTGAGAAAACATTTATTTTTGGTGGATTCCCTTCTTTGAATCAATTTGGTTTAGGGGTTGGATTGACTTCTGTGAAAGGACAATCTATTAACAAAGCATCAGTTGGATCTTATTTTTGGGGCGGCGCTTTCAATACAGCTTACATGGTGGACCCAAAACGAAATTTAATAACCCTATTTTATTTTCAAAGAACGCCGTTTGTATTGCCACCCTTGTTAAGCAAACTAGAGAAAACAACCATTGAAATAATAGACCAACAATAATGAATTCAGCATTAACACAATTTATCCAACAAGCCATAGCAGAGGATACCGCTCAAATAGGCGATATCACAACCATGGCGACCATACCCAAAGATCAAATTGGGGAGGCTCATTTTTTAGTGAAGGAGGCTTGTATTATTGCAGGCGTGGAAATGGTGACTTGCATTGCGCAAATGATTGATTCGAATTTAAAAGTGGAGTTTAAAGTACAAGATGGAGATGCAGTGCATCAGCATCAAGTGATTGGACAACTTCAAGGCCGCATACATAGTATCTTGATGGCAGAAAGACTCATGCTTAATTGCATGCAAAGGATGAGCGGCATTGCCACCAAGACGCATCATTTAAAAAGCATGATTGCTGCCTATCCAGCTAAAATATTAGATACCAGAAAAACAACCCCCAATTTTAGAATAGCCGAAAAATGGGCCGTGCGTATTGGTGGTGGGGTAAATCATCGTTTTGGCTTGTATGATATGATTTTAATTAAAGACAATCATATTAAAGCTGCTGGCGGTGTTCGTTTGGCATTGGAAGCAACAAGGCAATATTGTACGGCCGAAAAAATGAATCTACCGGTGGTAGTGGAAGTAAAAAATCAGGATGAATTATTAGAAGCTTTAGCATTTGATTTTGTTACAAGAATTTTGCTAGACAATATGACTCCAGCAACTGTTGCGTCAATGGTTGCGATCAATCAAAACAAAAAACCATTAGAAGTTTCCGGAGGCGTCAATCAAGAAAACATTGTTGCTTATGCTGCAACTGGTGTGGATTTTATTTCGATAGGTGATTTAACCCATCATATTGAATCAGTAGATATCTCTTTAAAAATTGTATAATTTAATTGAATATGGACTTACAAGAAGAAGTAGTTAAAGTTGGATTTATAGATAGACCATTGCCTGAAGGGGTGGATTTAGTAAAAGCCATTCAGCTTTTAAAGGAACAAAAAAATGCAGTCATTCTAGCGCATTATTATGTAGCAGATGAAATTCAAGCGATTGCTGATTTTGTAGGGGATAGTTACGCGTTAGCGCAATATTCTCAAAAAGCCAACGCTTCGATGATTGTGTTTTGTGGTGTGCACTTTATGGCAGAGACGGCTAAAATATTGAATCCAAGTGCTAAAGTGATTTTACCAGACCTGCATGCTGGTTGTTCTTTAGCGGATGCCGCACCCGAAGCAGCGTTTAGAGATTTTAAAGCTTTACATCCCGAAGCAGTTGTGGTAAGTTATATTAACTGTACTGCTGCTGTAAAATCGATGAGTGATTATATTTGCACTTCTTCCAATGCGGTGGATGTGGTGAAAGCCATCCCACTGGACAAAGAAATCATTTTTGCACCTGATGCGAATTTAGGAAGGTATGTAGAAAAAGTAACAGGCAGGAAAATGCATATCTGGGAAGGTGCATGTATGGTGCATGTAAATATATCGGATGCAAAACTTGCACAATTAATGGAACTGCGACCAGAAGCCATTTTAATTGCACATCCAGAATGTCCTAGTACGATTTTAGATAAAGCAGCCTTTATTGGTTCTACAAAAGCATTGATAGACCATGTCAGCAAATCAGAGCATCATTGTTTTATTGTAGCAACCGAAGCGGGTATTTTATTTAAAATGAGAGAAGCAGCTCCAGGAAAATTATTGATTCCAGCACCTTCTTTTGAAAACAACACCTGTGCATGTGCTGAATGTCCATATATGAAAATGAATACTTTGGAAAAATTATACAATGCATTGCAATATGAATTACCGATGGTGCATATTGACCCACATGTTCAAGAGGGCGCGTTAAAAGCACTTCAAAATATGTTATCTATTTAATGCAAACCAATATTTCATCCTATCAAGTTGTAATCATCGGCACTGGTGTTGCGGGTCTTGCTACGGCCATTTATTTGGCAGAAGCAGCTGCATTAAGCAATCAAACAATTTCAATCTTATTGGTATCAAAAGCAAGCGTGTCCGATACCAATACAAGTTGGGCGCAAGGAGGTATTGCGGCTGTAGCGTCCAATGAAGACAGTTTTGAAGCACATATAATAGATACAATAGATGCAGGTGCTGGAAAAAACGACCTACATATTGTTCGTAAAGTAATTGAAGCTGCCCCCGATGCAATGCATGATTTAATTCGTTGGGGCATTGACTTAGATAAAAAAGTAGATGGGACTTATGATTTAGTGAAAGAAGGCGGGCATCAGTTTTCACGAATTTGGCATAAAGCTGATAGCACTGGACATACTTTGCAAGCCACTTTAATGCACAGGGTAAGTCAATTTCCCTCTATAGTATGTGTTGAAAATACGGCCATTGTTCAAATTGAAAAAGACGCTCTAGGCACATTTCATATCCAAGCAATCCATAATCATACATCAGATCAGACCTATCCCAATTTAACTGTTGAAAATTGTATTCATATTCAATGTGCACAATTAGTTTTGGCGACTGGAGGTCTAGGTATGGTTTATGCAAAAACAACAAATCAATCTATTGCAACTGGCGATGGTATTATTTTTGCGAGTCAACTAGGTGCAACAATGAAAGACCTTTCATATATCCAATTTCATCCCACTGGCTTGTATGAATCAAATCAAACTGGCACTTATTTAATATCAGAAGCACTTAGAGGAGAAGGTGCTATCTTAAGAAATGAAAAAGGCGTTGATTTTATGCCTCAATATGATACAAGGGCGTCTTTAGCACCAAGAGATATTGTTTCAAGGGCTATTATGAATGAAATTAAAAAAAGTAATATCGAATATGTTTATTTAGATGCTACAGGTCTTAGTGCATCTACGATTCAAAAACATTTTCCAAATATACAGTCAGCATGTCAACAGAAATTAGGTATTGATATATGTAAACAATGGATCCCGGTATTACCAGTTCAACATTATACTTGTGGTGGTATACTAGTGGATGAGTTTGGTGGAGTAGTTGAAGTAGATGGGCTTTACGCCATTGGAGAAGTCGCATCAACAGGCTTGCATGGTGCAAATAGATTGGCATCCAATTCACTCATAGAAGGTATTGTTTTTGCAAAATGGGCTGCATCAAAAATGATCAATGCTTTAAGAAATGATATAGCACTACCAATTTCAACTTATCATTTTAAACCAATTTTAGTCAAGCAAATAGATCGCGCATTGGTACAAAATTATTTGTCTAACTATGCTGGAATCGAAAAAAAGACAGCTGATTTAATGAAAGGGTTCAATGAATTATCTCAAGCTTATCAATATGCAAATGTATTAAATCAGTGGTCCCTCAAAGAATGGGAAAATGATTTGTTATGTCAGGTTGGAATTTTGATATTCAAAGATGCATTGACACAAACCGAAAATAAAGGTGTTTATTTTAATCTAGATTTAGAATAAAAA
>CAMAQL010000074.1 GCA_945860605.1 Chitinophaga pinensis | reverse complement strand
CAGATCGGGTTGTTTTTAAGCTAGAATCAATTTTAATTGCCCTAGGAACGAGTGCAATTGGTTGATATTGAAAACTCAAATTCTGGCTCGGAACCTGGTATGATAATGACACTGAATTAGTATCTACAATTGCTGTGGCATTAATAAATCCAATTTTTGCCAGATTTTTTAATTGAGGCCTAAAAGCAGAAACAATATTAACCACTTTTTCTGGTATGCTATCTATTACATTATTCTTGAAAGTCAAAGTAGAAACTGGAACTACTAGATCAATAGTTTTAGCAATTTTTGATTCCTGAATTGTATATGTTGTTTCTATAGGTCTTTTTGAGATTATTTTTTTCTTATTAGAACTTGCTTTTTTCTTTTTTGCAACGGTTTTTTTACCTTGCTTTTTCTTAGCACTTATTGTTGATTTAGCCTTCTTTTTGTTCTTTTTCTGAGCCATCGCCATATTGCTAAAACAAATTAAAGCGATGGTGAATACAACGAGTCTTATTACTGATTTAAACATGTTATTGAGCTTTAATTGTTTCATTAATTGCTTTAAGTTTATCCGAGGCAATTTGTTGTAAGGATGGAATAGTCGCATTTTCGGCAATGCTCTTATAAGTCGCTATGGCATTAAATGTATCATTTTGAGCTAAATAGATATCACCAAGTAAAATATAAGTTTTAGTCACCCAAAACTCATAGGATGCTTGTTTTTTAATGACATCAAAAGCTGTTTTTTCAGCTAGATTGTACTTTTGTTGATTGAAATAAATTAGCGCAGTTAAATAATGTGCCTCAGCTGTATACATTGAACTATTTGACTTTAACACAGTATTCAATAATTGTAAAGCTTTTACCGTGTCCTGTTGTGTAATAGTTTGATGGTATAAAGCCATATTAGCCATTAATATATCATCCGAAGCACTGTTTAGTTCTGCTAAAATAAGTACAGCAGTCTTGGAGGCTTCTGCCCAATTCTCGGCTTTGTATTGGCACCTTAATAAACCTTTAGTAGCTTCATTTTTCTGCTCTTGTTGGGTGGCATACTGTAAAACAATCTTAAAATACTTTTCTGCCCCAACGTAATCTTTCAAATTGAAATAATGCAATCTTGCTGCAATAATAGCGGCTCTTTCTGAAAATTGGTTAGGTGCTTTTATTGCAATCTTCCCAAAATAGATAGCTGCAGAATCATATTGTTCTAAAGCATAAGCCATTTCAGCTAGAAAATTCATTGCATTCAATTGGTATTGACCTTCTGGGTAAAGGGATAGATATTTTTTGAATGCTACATTCGCATTTGTTAATTTTTTATCTTCATATTGTATGATCGCTGCTCTATAGATTAATGAATCTTGTTCATTATAAGATAATGATTTACCATAAGCATTCATAAATTGAACATACGCTTCTGGTTGTTGTTCTTCGATATAAATATTACGGATGTATTCTAAAGCATTATTGCTTTCCTCTGCATTTGGATAGGCAGTAAACAATGACTTAAAATTTTGTAAGGCTTCTTGATTTTTATTTAAATTAAAATAAACAATACCTAATTTGTAAAAAGCCAATGGATAGAACTCTGTAGCCTTATTATCTAACAATACTTTAGATAATGGATTAATTGCTTCTTGAAATTGTTCTTTGCTTGTATAGGTGTCAGCTAATTCCATTCTAGCGTCGCTTAAATAAATAGACTGACTAAAATCAACATCATAGTTCATTAATATTTTAAGTTTTTCTTTATTTAAACCAAGGGCACCATAAATAATTGCTTTTTGCAAGTTGGCATAGTCTTCAAAATTCCATCCTAAATCGATGATTTTTTGGTAGGATTTCAGCGCTTGTTTGTATTGTTTTGTCATAAATTGACAATCCGATAATCTTACTAATGCATCTTTTTGATATGGAGACGATTCTATAAAAGGATTAAAATCTGCTGCTATAGTAAATAATTGTAATGCTTTTGTATAGTTATTGTTTTTTAAATAACAATATCCTAAAGTATAGCTAGCATGTTTTTTGGTGATCTCTCCAATTTCGAATGGGTCTAATAAATATTTTTCAAGGTGTTCGATTGCCTCGTCTATCCTTCCCATTTTATAGGTAAGCTCTCCTATCCAAAAATGTGTTTGTGCTAAAACCTTATCATTATAAGGTAAGTTTTTAACTTGGTTAAAGAGCTCATAAGCCTTTTCATTTTGACCATCATTAATTAAAAGTGCTGCCTTACCATATAAAATATTGGGGTATAATTTTAAAAGTGTTTCATTTAGGCTATCCATTTTCTGATACGCTTCATAGGCCTTATTAAAATCATTGCTGTAGGCCAATGATGTCACATATAAACTTTTGGCTTCATTAAAGTAGCTACTATTAGGATATAACTGGTTGAATTTTTCGATGGATTGTATTGCGACACTATATTCTTTTAACTCAATAGATAACTTTGCATAATTGAATAAAGCAATTTCTTTTTGAGCTAAATTTTGACTTTTAGTTGCACAAAGTAAAAAAGCATTTTTAGCACCTATTTTATTATTGGTTTTTAAATAAGAAGTGGCCAGTAAGTACATACTATTCTGTCCTAAAGAATCTTCTACATTCGCTAATTGTTTAAACCCTTGAATTGCCTCATTCCATTGCTGTGATTGAAAATAACAAAAGGATAATTGGTATAAATCCTGAGATTCAACTTGTTTTTGTGATTGTACAAAATTTGCTAAATAAGGTAAGGCTTTTTCATATTGTTTTTGTTCAAACAATAAGTGCCCCATTAATTGTGCTAATTGGTCGGTGTAATACTGCCCTTTTTTTTGTAATGCTTGTTCTGTATTCTTAAGTGCCGCATCTATATCTCCTAAAAAATAGTATAATTGACTAATGTAAAATGGGGTTAAAGTTTTATAAGCATTGCTTTGCTCCGCAATCTTAAAACAATTCAAAGCCAATTTGAAATCCTTTTTTTGTAAAGCCACAAAACCAGCATAATAATTTGCATCTGTGTAAAATGGACTTGTTTGAACCTGTCTAATACTCAATAAATAACTAGTAGATTCATCCCAATCCCCCATTTTGAAGTATAAATAACCCAATTGAAATTGCATTAAAGCCAACTCTTCATTTTCAAGATCATCAAAACTTATTTTTTTATACGCCTGAATTGCAGATGTTACTTGTTGGTTTTTAAAAAAATACTTTGCCAGTTCAAAATTTAACCTTGAACGATATATCTTATTTGAATTCGTTGTTAACCAGTTTTCTGCAAGTTGAATGGCATTTTCATTGTCTAATGCCACTGATAATAAATGATAGTGAAAAGCCATATCCCCATTCGCTGGTTCAAAAAAATGAGCTGATTGTACCTTTTGAAATGCAGTTAAACTATCCCCTTGGTTAAGGGACTTTAATCCATCTTGATATAATTGACTGAGTGGCGCATCAAATTTCATTAACTGACTCGATACGGGAGTAAAGAAAAGCAGCGAAATGCATAAAAGCAATGCAATTGGACTTGCTTTTGAGATGATTTTTAACATAGGAGCCGTTATTTAGGATAGCATTATAAAATTACACTTTGATTATAAAACGCTTAGTTAAATAAGCTTATTGTGGAAAAACAGATACAATCCTTAAATTTGTCAACAAATACAATAAATATGTACGAACATTCGACAACAGTAAGGGTCAGGTATGCCGAAACAGATAGGATGGATGTGGTTTATTATGGTAATTATGCCATGTATTTTGAGATTGGACGTGTAGAAGCCATCCGACACCTTGGCGTATCCTATAAAGACATAGAGGACATGGGTATCATACTACCTGTTGTTGAATTGAATATAAAGTATTTAAGACCTGCTAAATATGATGATCTCATTACCATCAAGACTCAAATAAAGACCTTGCCTACCGATCATAAGATTGTGTTTGACCAAGAAGTCTATAATGAAGCTGGCAAGCTTTTAACCATTGGACAGGTTAAACTCTATTTTATGGATACGAACATGAACAATAGAATTGAAATGCCTTCCACTATGAAGGAAAAACTCAGCGTCTATTTTAGTTAAACCGCCTTTTTTTGGTTTACTTTGCAACTTAATTGAAGCATCTATGAGGGAACGAATTCAGGCAACTATTATCACGATTGGGGACGAGTTATTAATCGGTCAAGTAATAGATACCAATAGTGCTTTTATTGCTCAAAAATTAAACGCAATCGGAGTTGGAGTACAACAAAGAATTGCTGTTGGAGATGATACCAGATCGATTACCAATGCCTTAGATACAGCCATTCAAGAAAGCCAAATTGTGATACTTACTGGAGGGTTAGGGCCCACGGCAGATGATATTACCAAACCCTTATTGAATCGTTATTTTGGTGGCAAAATGGTTGTAGACCAAGCTTCCTTAGAACATATCAAGTATATCTTTGAGCAGATCCACAAAAGACCAATGATTGAACGCAATCTTAAACAAGCAGAAGTTCCTGATGTATGTGAAGTGTTATTCAATCAATCAGGCACTGCGCCTGGTATGCTTTTTAAGAAGAATGACAGTTTAATTATTTCATTACCAGGCGTGCCGTATGAAATGCAATGGTTAATTAGCGAGAAGGTTTTACCAATTATACTTGATCGATTCAAGTTAGGCGTGATTGCACATAGGACGCTTTTAACTGCTGGTGTTGGGGAATCTTTTTTAGCAGAATTGATCCTAGATTTTGAAAAAAATCTTCCAGATAATATCAAATTAGCCTACCTGCCTTCTTATGGCATGGTGAGGTTAAGATTAACGGGAAACAATGATGAAGCAGTAAGTTTGAATCATCAAATGGATGCCTTATTCGAGCAATTAAAGGAAAATGTAAAAGAATACCTAGTTACAGATAAAGATGAGCCATTAGAAGTGATCGTTGGAAGGCTTTTAAAAGACCAAAATCAAACTGTTTCAACAGCAGAAAGTTGCACAGGTGGCTATATTGGACACCTTTTATCCAAACATGCTGGATCATCGACTTTTTTTACAGGTAGTATCGTGAGTTATGACAATCGTATAAAAACGGAATTTCTAGAGGTTCCTGTTAGTATCTTAAAGACCGTAGGTGCTGTAAGTAAGGAGGCAGTGGAACAAATGGCAATTGCAATAAGAGCTAAAATGAACACGGATTATGGAATTTCAGTGAGTGGTATCATGGGGCCATCAGGCCAAACGGACGAAAAACCCCTTGGAATGGTATGGATTGGGGTGTCCAATAAAGAAAAAGTGGTTTCTAAAGTCTTTTACCTAAGATTTGATCGACAAAAGAATATCGAAGTGACTGCCAATCAAGCGATAAATTTACTTAGGTTACTCATAATCAATAAGATTTAGTCTTATTTTTGCTAAAATTATTCCCTATGTCTGTAGTTGACTTGATTTTGCCAAAATTGGGTGAGAGTATCATGGAAGCAACCATCTTAAAATGGCATAAAGCTGTAGGAGATACCATACAATTAGATGAAACATTACTAGATATTGCTACAGATAAAGTAGACAGCGAAATACCTTCAAGTACAGCGGGCACCATAACAGAAATTTTATTTGAAGTCAATGCTGTAGTTCCTATTGGAACAGTTATTGCAAGAATACAAACAAGTGGAGGTATCGCTGCAACACCTTCAATTGAAAAGATTCAAGCACCTGTAATTATTGCGCCTGTTCCAGAAACAATTGTTGTAGAAGAAGTTCCTTTTACACCTGCTGCATCTAATGTTGAAGTACAACAAGAAAATTCCAATGATATTCGCTTCTTTTCTCCATTGGTTTTAAATATTGCACAAAACGAAGGGATTAATTTAAATGAATTGCAACAAATTCCTGGCACTGGAAGTCAAGGACGAGTTTCCAAAAAAGACATTTTAAATTATGTTGCTCAGAAAAAAGCAGGACATGTGCAGCCAACAATTGTTGCTCAATCAGCTTTAGGTGCTGTGTCCACTTCTGCTACTGCTAATGCCAACAATTCAATTCCACAAGTACAAAATTCAAATTCAACTAGTTCAAATACTTTTCCGCCAGCAGATCATGGATTTAGTTCATCAAATGGTGCAGGTAAATTTGCTAGTCCTGATGAAGTGATTATTACTGGGAACACGGAAATTATTGAAATGGATCGTATG
>CAMAQL010000073.1 GCA_945860605.1 Chitinophaga pinensis | reverse complement strand
GAAGTAGCATTTCAAGTATCTATCTAATGAATATCCTTTACGCAGTTCAAGGTACTGGGAATGGTCATATTAGCAGAGCCATTCAACTCTATCCATTTTTAAAAACATATGGCAATATTGACTTCTTCATTAGTGGATCTAATGCTGATTTAAAAACCGATTTGCCAGTGATTGGAAGAAGCAAGGGGATTAGTCTTTTTTATAAAGCGACTGGGGGCTTGGATTATTTAAAAATTATTAGATCATTTTCTTTCAAGATTTTTGTAGACGCCTACAAATTACCTGTCAATAAGTATGACTTGGTCATCAACGATTTTGACTTTGTAACTTCCTTAGCTTGTTTATTTAGGAAAAAAAAGAGTGTACAGTTTGGACATCAAGCAAGTTTCCAAAGCAATAAAACACCAAGGGCAAAAAGTAATAATTTTTTTGGAGAATTTATTTTAAAGCATTTTGTAAAAAGCACAGATTACCTGGGCTTGCACTTTAAGGCTTATGATCAGTATGTATTCAATCCAATCATTAAACAAGAAATTATTGACGCTACACCAACAGATGATGGGCATATTTCGGTCTACTTACCACATTATTCTATTGCTTATTTGGAACCATACTTTTTAGCTCAATCAAAGCATCATTTCGAGGTTTTTAGTGCCGAAGTGACATCCATAAGAAATTATAAAAATATTATATACTTCCCTATCAGCAATAGCGGGTTTACAAAAAGCATGATCAGGTCACACGCAGTCATTACTGGCGGCGGTTTTGAAACACCTGCGGAGGCAATGTATATGAATAAGAAAGTCTTAAGTATACCAATTGCAAAGCATTATGAGCAATTATCCAATGCTGCTGCACTATCAGAACTGGGTGTAAAAGTATTATTACAGATAGACCAAGACTTTCACCCTATATTTGCAGATTGGATCAATCATTCAGTTCCTGTTAAATTAGAATTAACCCATTCCACTAAAGAGATTGTTGCTCAATTAATCAATCAAACAAAAAATAGCTAAACATGTACAAGATCTTGAACCAAGAGAGCGAAACTGTCGCGTATATTCAAAATATGATGATCTTGAATAAAAAAAGAGAAAAAGTAATTGGCTTAGTAATTGGTGATTGCTTTTTTGGAAGTGACAATAAAGTGATTGGTAAGATCATCGATCAAAAAGCTTATTTATTGAATGGCGAAATTATTGCAATCATCGAAATCAATAAAGATAAAAAAGACCCAGAACTTAAAAAAGGGTTGATGCTAGAAGCTTGGGATATTTTAAGCAATATTAAAAGTCATACTTCTGATTGGATCACTATTTCAAAAAAATGGTCTAAGAAATCATTAATGGAGGTTTTACTATAAGAAAGGGTTACTCCATTTTTTATTGACATACACATTATTACCACCAAGGGTTTGCATGAATGCAACGATTGCTGCAATTTCAACTTCGGTTATATTTAAATTTTGTGCATTGCCAGCTGGTCTCAATCTTGGATCTAAGTTTGTATTTCTAGGATTCAAATTAATCGTATTGTAGTGATTGATTACAGCACGTAGATTTCTTAAAGCACCAGTATGCATCATTGGGGTATTGATTGCGCCTGTCGCATTTGTAATATCTCTTAATGTACCTGCTCTTGTATTGGTGATATCTATTCCATTTGCACTGTTTGCAATACCTATGATCCCATTGTTCAATGTATTTGGATCAATATCAAACTCAGGTGCATTGTGGCAAGCATTACAGCCTAAACCACCTGTTGTTCTTAATCCTGCTCCATTAAATACGGGTGCAGTTATAAAAAGGGTCTTGCCTTGATTTTCTTGTGCAGTAAAATTTGGGAATGCTTGGTTGTCATTGTTTACTTGTGCTCTTCCAATATCATATTTTGAATCAAAAGACTGAATGCTGCTGACAAATGAAGCTAATGCATTTTGAATTCTATTTTCCGTAAATACAGAATCACCAAAAGTGAATTTAAATAATTCCTTATAATAGTTAATCGTACTAAGTTTACTAATCAAGGAATTGATATTACCTCTACCATTTTCACCACTAAAACCCATTTCAAGATGGTCCACAATGGGCATCGTGGTTTGAATATTTAAATTTGCTGCTCTTTCATTCCAAAAAAACTTTGCTTCATTCGCAAACCTTGTATTGATCAAACGCATGGAGTGACGAATCGTTAATCCACCTTCTACGCCAGCACTAACCACTGCAGTATCCCCAAATGCAAAACTTTGATTATGACAACTTGCGCAGGAGATGGTATTGTTGATACTTAAATTTTTATCATAAAATAAGACCCTTCCTAAGGTTGCTGTTTTATCAGTGATTGCATTATTGCCTAAATTATTTTTTACGATGTAGGCGGGTTTAACTTGATTGGCATAATTTTCTAAATTAGTTGGATCAATGTTTGTGCCAAATGATAACTTAATTGCAGCATAGGGATCAATGTTTGTAGTTGTTGTAGTATTATTAGTGGCACCTACAGGAGTTGTACTTGGAATAATAGTGATTTCGTCATTTTTAGAACAACCTATGATACAAAAAATACCAGCAAAAAGGGTTATTGTGATGAATGATTGAATACGCATAGGGGGTAATTTAGGTTGTCAGAATCGTCGATTTCCATTCTTTGACAAGGTATGGTTTCAATGGTTTAAGTCGGTTAAAGTCTTTTAACATTTATTTTTATTTTAGCTAACCATTCTAATATACAATTCCTCTACTTTTTTTCGAGCCCAGGGTGTTTTGCGTAAAAATTTTAAGCTGGATTGAATGCTTGGGTCAATATTGAAACAATTAATTGGGATATGTTGACCAAGATCCTCCCAACCAAAATGTTGCACCAACGCTTCTACAACAAAAGCAAGTGTTTTTCCGTGTAAAGGATCTTTATGCGGCTGTTCCATACGCAATATTAAGTAATTTGCCACTATGAATACGCATCGTTACTTTTTATTGAACAAGCCAATGAATATGGTGTCTCAGTTTGTAAGTACACATCAGGTTCAGTTACTTTCAAATATCAATTTTGATTTTCCAGAGGGCACGCATGCTATTGGCAGACTCGACCAAATGTCAGAGGGTTTGTTATTATTAACGACCAATAAAAAAGTCACAAAATTATTGTTTCAAGGAACCCGTCCACATGTGAGAACTTATTTAGTACAGGTAAAAAATAAAGTCCATCAAGACACTTTAAAACAATTGCGAAGTGGCGTAAAAATATCAGCGCCGAATGGTACAACTTATACTACAGCGCCTTGTAATGTAGATTTAATTGAACCGCCCATTGACTTGTGGGATAATGGAATTCAGTTACACGAAAATCAACAATCAGATTGGATGCGTATTGAATTAACAGAAGGTAAATTTCACCAAGTTCGAAAAATGGTATCTGCAATGCATCACCGATGTATACGCTTAGTAAGATGGTCGATAGAGGAATTAAATGTTGCATCCATTGCGCCAGGTGAAGTGAAAGAAGTGAGTGAGGACTATTTTTTTAAAGCGCTTAATTTGTAATTGAAAAAAAAATCAAATTAAGCTAGCTCAATTAAATCATCTAACTGACTAAAACCAATCTTTAAACTTACTTAAGTCTACATTACCTCCTGTTAGAATAATGCCCACTTTTTTTCCTTTAAACAAGTCTGCATTTTTTAATACTGCAGCTAAAGGAACAGCACAACTTGGCTCTATAATTATTTTCATTCTTTCATAAACCAATCTCAAAGCGGCTTTTATTTCATCTTCTGAAACCAACAGTATATCAGCAACATGCGCTTGAATAATTTCAAGTGTACGTTCACTTAAGGTGGTCATTAAGCCATCCGCGATTGTATTTACAAAAGGCGCTTTTTCTACTTTTCCAGATTGAATACTCAACACCGCATCTGCAGCGCCTTCTGGCTCTCCTGCATATACTTTTAATCCCGGTTTAAAATAATGTGCGCCTAAACAAGTGCCAGACAATAATCCTCCTCCTCCCACTGGCGTGATCACTATTTCAATATCAGGTATTGCCTCAATGATTTCTTTTACACAAGTTGCTTGCCCAGTAATCACTTCATCATTGTCGTAAGGGTGGATAAAGGTGGCACCTGTGCGTTCAACAATAGCTTCTAAAGTAGACTCTCTTGCTGCTTGATTAGATGCGCAAATAGTCACTTCGGCGCCATATCCTCTCACAGCATTTACTTTTACTTGTGGGGACGATTCTGGCATCACGATATAGGCTTTGATGCCTAACATTTTTGCTGCAAAAGCCAATGCCTGTGCGTGGTTACCAGAAGAATGTGTAGCAACACCTTTTTCTAATTGTTCCTTTGTTAATTGCAAACTTGCATTCATGCCGCCTCTAATTTTAAATGCACCAATTTTTTGAAAGTTCTCACATTTGAAATAAAGGTCTAATCCATACAGCTCATTGATGCTTTTACAAGTCATGATGGGTGTGTTGTGAATGTAAGGTGCGATACGAATCGCTGCAGCTTCGATGGATGCTTTTGTAATTTTCATAAATTGAATTTAAACAATATTTCCTTATCTTGAATCATGCAAAGTGAACATAAAAAAATTGGCATATGGACAAGCACTTCGCTTGTTGTTGGGAACATGATTGGTGCAGGTGTTTTTTTGATGCCTTCGGCCTTGGCTAGTTTTGGAAGCATCAGTTTAATTGGGTGGCTATTTTCTGCATTGGGTGCGATTGTGATTGCAAAAGTATTTGCCAACCTCAGCAAGTTGATCCCATCTTCGGACGGCGGCCCTTACGCGTTTACAAAAGCAGGGCTAGGTGATTTTGCAGGATTTTTGGTTGGCTGGGGCTATTTAATTTCTGTTTGGACAACCAATGCAGCCATTGCGGTGTCTTTGGTAAGTGCATTGAGTACTTTTTTCCCAATATTAGCTCAAAATTCAAGTATCGCTTTAGCTACAGGGTTAGGTTTTCTTTGGTTGCTTACCTGGGTAAATACTATGGGTGTATATGCTTCTGGAAGAGTCATACTCATGACTACTATTTTGAAAATAGTACCGCTTATTTTAGTGGCGATTGGGGGACTTTTATTTTTAGATCCTCAAAATTTACTGCCATTTAATATGAGCGGCACCAGCAGCTGGCAAGCCATTACTGCAACGACCACTTTAACATTTTTTGCATTTTTAGGGATAGAATGCGCCACGATACCATCCAGTAGTATCGACGATCCTGGACAAAATATTTCCAAAGCAACCATGCGCGGCGTATGGATTGCAGCAGCGGTTTATATTTTTAGTACTGCCGCTATCATGGGCATGATTCCAGCAAGTCAATTACAAGTTTCCATTACACCATTTGCCGATGCTGCAGAAAAAATTTATGGTCATGGTGCAAAGTACTGGGTTAGCGCAGGGGCTGCTATTGCTGCATTTGGCGCTTTGAATGGGTTTATACTAGTGCAAGGACAAATGCCCTTTGCGATGGCAAAAGACAAATTATTCCCAGCATTTTTTGCAAAGCAAAATCGTAAAGGTGTACCTGCGAATGGCGTCATTGTATCTAGTATCATTATTACTTTACTCATGTTCATGAACAATTCAAAAAACCTAGCTGGTCAATTTAAGTTGCTCATACTACTCTCTACTTTTTTTACTTTGCTACCTTATTTATTGACGACTGTATCTTATTTAATTGTTCGAGCAAAACAGGCATCAGCCTATACAAAGACCAAAACAATTACAGCAATAGGCATCAGTATGATGGCATTTTCTTTTTCTATGTGGATGCTTATTGGTTCTGGACAAGAAATAGTCTACTGGGGATTCATCATGCTCATGATGGGTGTGCCTTTCTATGTCTATATGGTTTATAAGAAGTAATGTCAAATTTTTGTAAATTCTTGAACAAAATAGCTTTTACATTTGTTTAGCTTCTATATTCGCTGTGTATGAAAAAGAGGATTATTGGAATTATATTGACTTTAGTGGTAGCAACCCAGGTTTTCCCTGTGGATGGGCTCCGCTTTTGGTCTAATTTAGTTCAATCAAATGATCAAGCCATTACAGCCACTATTTTGGCGCTAGAAGAAGAGGAAGTTGAGGAAATTCAATACAAGGTCAAAAACATGGAATCCAACCATTCGATGTATTTTGAAAGCCAAATGGCATCCATGCTTTTAAGTGCCAAATATCCTATTTT
>CAMAQL010000072.1 GCA_945860605.1 Chitinophaga pinensis | reverse complement strand
GACGTAAAATTAACGTAAAGAACTTAATTATAAAAGAATTTTACCACTAAATCGAATTAAGCGACATTTGTAGTCTAAAACCTGCTTATGCAACAGCCCATTGGCGCTTCCGAATTAATCATTAATCCTAGAGGGGCAGTCTATCATTTGGATTTACGTCCTGATGAGCTTGCAGATACCATCATTACAGTAGGTGATCCGGACCGAGTGGCCCATGTTAGTCAATACTTTGATGAAATTGAACACAGGTCTGCGCACAGGGAATTTATTACTCATACAGGGTATATTGGCACAAAACGTATTTCGGTGATGAGTACAGGCATTGGACCCGATAATATTGATATTGCATTGAACGAAGTAGATGCATTAGTAAACATAGATTTTGAAACTAGATGCATTAAAGACATCAAAAAATCAGTGTCTGTTATCCGACTTGGCACATGTGGGTCTTTACAAGGTGAAGTTGGTGTAGATCAATTGGTGGCAGGTACGCATGGTTTAGGCATTGATAATTTGTTGCATTTTTACCAACCCAATAATAATGCCGAAGATCTTGCAATATTGGCTGCATTTGAACAACATACCAATATCCAAGCCCATCATATCAAACCTTATATTTCTAGTGCGAGTGCAGGATTGCTAAAGCATTTTACAGAAGGATATACCCATGGCATCACTGTGACATGTCCCGGTTTTTATGGACCACAAGGAAGGATTTTAAGATTGCCTTTAAAAATGCCTAATTTGGTAGATCAGATGACGAGTTTCCGTTTTGGGAATCATCATATTGCCAACTTTGAAATGGAAACAAGTGCGATTTATGGATTATGTAATTTATTGGGCCACCAGTGCTTAAGTATCAATGTGATTGTAGCCAATAGAGTGAAGCAAGAATTTAGCAAAGATGGTGCTAAAGCAATAGACCATATGATTCAAAAAAGTTTAGGAATTATTGCTACGATATAATTATTCAAATAAGTAAAATGGAGATCCGATTTTCAAAATACCAAGGCACAGGCAACGACTTTGTCATCATCGATAACAGAGATGGAAGCATTGCTTTATCCAATCAGCAAATTGCATTTTTATGTGATAGAAGATTTGGTGTTGGTGCAGATGGATTGATCGTACTCGGAATAGCAGCTGGCTATGATTTTTCTATGGCTTATTACAATGCCGATGGCACAGAAGGAACCATGTGTGGGAATGGTGGCAGATGCTTAGTGCAGTATGCACATGATCATGGGATTGTGAAAGAGAATTATCTTTTTATTGCAATCGATGGTCCGCACGAAGCAAAGATTGAAAGCAATGGATGGATACATTTAAAAATGTCTGACGTCAACGCAGTTGAAACTGGCGAAAACTTTTTTGTAACCAATACCGGATCCCCTCATTATGTGCAATTAGTAAAAGATATTAAACATTTTGATGTTTTTGCCAAAGGCAAAGCCATTCGATACAACGAACGATTCAAAACAGAAGGTGTGAATGTTAATTTCATAGAATTCCATGATGACCATTTATTTGTGCGCACGTATGAAAGAGGCGTAGAAAATGAAACCTATAGCTGTGGCACAGGTGTAACTGCTTCAGCCATCACAACGCACTTGAATAAATTAGGTGAGCACAGCGTATCCATAAAAACAATCGGTGGTGATTTGGCCGTCAGTTTTAACAACCAAGGTGGTGGCCACTTTAATGATATATGGCTTCAAGGGCCTGGTACATTTGTTTATTCGGCTTCTATCAATTTAAAATAGTTAGTTTATGGCTTTGTTCAATGTGAGGGTGTATGGCATTTTATTAAACGAGGATCAACAACTTTTAGTGAGTGATGAATTTATCCGTGGAAATTATATTACCAAATTACCCGGTGGCGGATTGGAAATTGGCGAAGGTACTAGAGATGGATTAGCGAGAGAGTTTATGGAAGAAGCTGGTATTGAAGTACATGTAGGAGATCATTTTTACACCACAGATTTTTTTCAAATTTCTGCTTTCAACCATAAAGACCAAATTATATCTATCTACTATTTAGTGCATACTGCAGATACTAAAATCATTCAGACAAAAGAAAAAGCATTTGATTTTTTACCAGAAGAAGTTGTGGATCCCAATGGGACTGCAGAACATTTAAGGTGGATTCCATTGAGCACAGTTTCAGAAGATACCATGACTTTACCCATAGATAAAGTGGCCATTAAAATGTTGATCGAACTATTTGTAGTAAAAAATTAGTGGGTATAGATGCCTCTTTAAATATTTGCATTCTCCCCCATTGCTTCTAATTTCATTTTTTGTGCAGCCTCTGCACCCACATAGTTTTCGATTCTGTTTCTAATAAGATGAATCAATGGCGTCAATACAATCGCCATCGTAAACTTATACATATAGTTGACAACGCCTACTGCTAAAACAGTTGACCATGCCCATCCGTTGCCAATTTTAAATGCAATAAACAAGACTACAAAACTATCCACTAACTGAGACACCACCGTGGAACCCGTGGATCTTAACCAAATCATTTTTTCTCCTGTTCTTTTTTTGATTTGATGAAAGACGGTTACGTCAATTAACTGACTCACCATGAATGCAATGATGCTTCCAATGATGATCCACATCCCCTGTCCAAAAATGGCTTCAAATGCCAATTGCATACTTGGGACACCATTTTGCATTTTTGATTCCACCCAAAATCCAGCAGGTGCCGCTGACATGGCTAAATAAAACATGACAAATGCATAACTAATCAAAGCCACAGCAATTAAACTAATTCTCCTTACTGCTTTTGGACCATAATATTCATTGACAATGTCTGTGATGACAAATTCTAAGGGCCATAACAAAACACCACAGGTTAAATTAAAGGCCAACCCAGATTCACCAAATAAAGTCAGGTTCATTGGTTTAAAACCAAAAACAGATTCTAGTGAAAAAATCTTGCCTCCGATGCACTCTGCAATAAGCGCATTGGCAACAAAGAATGCAGTGATTCCTAAAAATAATTTGGTGGGCTTGTCTTTTAAAATTTGATGTATCATACTTGTGTTTAAATATATAGAAGGCCTATTTGAATCAATAACATACTAAGGTTGAAAATAGTTTGCCAAGAGGGTAAATTAATTACTTTTTTTTGAAGAACTTGAATTAAAAGGACCAATGCGAAAACAAGGTTAATCAATGGAGCCAATTCCAAACCCATCACGGCAATAAATTGTGCAATGTCACGAGGGATCTTCATCCATGTAATGAATAAAAATAAGGTTGAAACCAGGTATCCTAGGTTAACAATGACTGCTACTTTAGAAAAAAAGGCCAATGGAGCGCGTAGGGACATTTGTTGATATTTACAAGGAGCTAAAAGTACAAAAAAGCCTATTTAGTTGTAGGTTTGTTCCTATAAAATAATGCATATGTTTAAGTCTCTTTTTAAGTCTGCACTACCCCATCTTATCGCAGTAGCCGTTTTTGCTATTGTGGCTATTGTGTATTGTAAACCTGCATTAGAAGGTAAAGTATTGCAACAGTCCGATATTACGCAATGGAAAGGGATGGCACAAGACGCCTTGAATTATAAAGACCAATTTGGCAAAACGCCATTATGGACCAATAATATGTTTGGAGGGATGCCTGCCTATCAGATTACTGGTATTCCAGGAAATGCATTCTCTATTGGCATGTTGGATCGATTATTTACCTTGAATTTGCCTGAACCAATTGGCTTATTTTTCTTAGCTAGTATTTGCTTTTATTTTTTAGCACAAGTACTTGGATTTTCTACAATCATTGGCATTGTTGGCGGATTGGCTTATAGCTATGCAACTTATAATCCTATTATTGTGGTGGTTGGACATATTACCAAAATGCATGCCATTGCTTATCTACCTTTCTTTATAGGATCCATCCTTTTAATTTTTCAAAAGAAGTATTACCTGGGTGCCATCTGTACCGCAATCGCAACCACTTTATTTGTACAATCAAACCACCTACAGATCAACTACTATGGTTTGATCATCGTCTTAGTGATGTCTATCTTTTATCTTGTACAATGGATTAAAGCAAAAGATTTTACACATATCTATAAAACGATTGGATTTAGTTTAGTGGCTGGATTAATGGGCTTGGCTGTGAATGCAGTGATGCTTATTGGAACGGCAGAATTTGGAAAATCAACCATAAGAGGTGGTAGCGCACTAGCCACTAAGGATAGTAAGATCACCAATACAGGATTAAACAAAGATTATGCTTTAAGTTATAGCATGTTCTTATCAGAACCATTGGTGATGATGTTCCCTCATATTTATGGCGCTTCTAGTGATCCAAATTTAGTAGACCCTACTAAATCAAAAGCAATTGAAGTGTTGCAACAAATGCAACCAGAAGTTGGTCAACAATTGCAATCCTTCTTGCAATTTTATTGGGGCGGTATTGGTTTCACAGCAGGCCCTCCATATGTAGGTATCCTTATTTGTTTCTTTGCATTCATTGGATTCGGAAGCAATAAAAATCCAAACCGTTGGTGGATAGCTGCTGTCATTGTATTATCAATTATGCTAGCTGCTGGTTCTTATTTTGAATCTTTCAATTTAGTGATACTAAAATACTTGCCTTTATATAATAAGTTCCGCGCCCCAAGTATGATTATTGTTGTGCCTACTTTATTAATTGGTATTGTAGCAATGTATGGCATTAGTGCTACTTTAAAAGCCACCAATTTTAAAAGCTTCTTACAAGAACATAAAATAGGTTGGATTAGTTTAGGCCTTGTATTTTTTGCAGTAATGGCATTGTATTTCTCTTCAGATTTTAAATCGGAAAGTGAAAAACAATTGATGAGTCAAATTATGCAAATACAAGATCCAAATCAAAAAGCAGCATTTGAAGCGCCTGCCAGAGATTTAGTAAACGCTATTGCAGAAGACCGTAAAGGATTTATTGAATCGGACTTAATTAGAACATTTATTTTTATTGGGATCGCCTTCTTGTTCATCTTCTTATACATCAAGCGAACCATACAAGAGACATTATTTATTTTAGCCATAGGCGTTTTAACATTAGTGGACATTTTCCAAATCAATGTGCAATACCTAAAACCAAGTCAATATGTGGATGCATCAGAAAATGAAAATGTTTTTGCACTCACGGCATTAGACAATGCATTGATGAAGGACAAGAGTAATTATAGAATCATTGATATTAGAAGAGGTGTTCAAACTGCATTCAATGAAGGTGCGATTATGGCCTATCATCATAAATTAGTTGGAGGATACAACCCAGCTAAATTAAGTATCTACCAAGATCTAATCGAAAACCAATGGTATAATTTCCCTAATTGCTTACCAACTTTGAACATGATGAATACCAAATACATCATCACAGGCAATATGGCATCTGACACCATCCCTAACCCGGATGCATTAGGGAATGCCTGGTTCGTAAAAGGCATTGAATTTAAAAAAGGGCCAAGAGCAGTGATAGATCACCTAAGCAATTTTAATCCAAAAGATACTGCGGTGATGGACGAGCAAGATAAAATAGAAGCATTAGCTGGATTACAAGTAGATTCAAATGCAAGGATTCAGTTAGTTAATAATAAGAACGATGAAGTGAACTACACAGCTAAAACAAATGTGAAACAACTAGCCGTATTTAGTGAGATCTATTACAAGGATGGCTGGAAAGCATATGTAGATGAAAAAGAAACCCCAATTGTAAAAGTGAACTATGTACTAAGAGGATTAGTTATTCCTGCAGGTGATCATACAATTAAGTTTGAATTTAAACCTGATTCAATCGCTAATACACAAAAATTGGCAGGTGTTGCTTCTATCCTTCTTTGGTTAGGATTAATCGCTAGTGTTGCTTTAGCATTCCAACAGTTTACCAAAAAACAAAATACAACAATCTAATGCTTGTATCTGTTGTCATTTGTAGCTATAATCGTGCCGCATACATTGGTGGTGCCTTAGATAGTTTATACCAACAAACAGCTTCGAAAGATCATTTTGAAGTTATTGTGGTGGACAATAATTCAACGGATGATACAGAACAAGTGGTTGCAAAATGGAGATCCGATCACGCAGAAGGCCACTTTCATTATTCCACCGAGAACAATCAAGGGGCTTCCTTTGCAAGGAATACCGGTGCAAAATTAGCAAAAGGAGGATGGCTTTGTTTTATGGATGACGATGCTATTGCCACTCCCTCGTATATTGAAAATATCATTCAACATATACATGCCAAACCAGAAGCAATTGGCTTTGGTGGACGCATCATCCCAAAATACATTCCTTCAGAACCTAAGTGGATGAGTCATTATGTCTCCTCCTTGGTTGGCAATTTTGATTACGCCCCCACCGCTTGTGCTTTTGAAAATGGGAAGTATCCTATTGAGTCCAATATGATTGTTAAAAAGGAGCTGTATGATGCCATTGGCGG
>CAMAQL010000071.1 GCA_945860605.1 Chitinophaga pinensis | reverse complement strand
GATGGTCACGCCTTTTTTATGACTTTTGAATTTTTTAACCTCAGTATTAAAAAGAATTTGCACCCCTTTTGCCTGCACTGCTTTTTGTAAAGCCAATACTAATTTTGCTGAATTTAATTGTCCTTCTAATTGATTAAATGCCAAGGCCTCGATACCTTGAAAACCCAACTTTTGAATATCCTTACTTGCATTGGTGTAGATAGGTAAATATTTGTCATTCTTTTTTGGCGTCTTTAAAGCTGGCGCCAATATTTTATTTAAATAAGCGATATCCGATTCTAATTTCGATATATCATACAGAGCACCCTCATCACTGCTTACCCCTTTATTTGCTTTACTTGCTTTTGTATTCTTATTAGTTATTTTTCCTTCAAATAATTCATATCCGCCCCACTGGTTATAGTCTATCTCTTTTGCTTTAAACACTTCTTGAATTCTTTGTAATCCATCATAGCGCATCTTCACCGTTTCAAGCATTGCAGCTTCGCCCATTAACTTGATATCGTACATTAATTCAGAAACACTTCCAAAACATGAGAAGCCTGCGTTTCGTGTACTCGCTCCAGATGGAATCACGCCTCGCTCTAGAATTGTTATATTAAGCTTTGGATTTTTTTGAATGGCTTCATATGCTGTCCATAATCCCACAAAGCCACAGCCTACAATCACCAAGTCCTTGGGTGCAAAATAGGTAGACTGTTCCCAAACTGATATGGCCATATACTTGAATTTAGATTCCTAAGTTCCTACTTTTTTATCAATAAACAATCTTCTCAAATTCATTCATCTTTAAAGCATTCATTGTAATAACAAAATCATATGTTCAAGCATAAAAAAACCGCCCCAATTGGGGCGGTTGAAAGAACTTAGTTATATGAATTATTGTGAGTGAATCATTAAAGTAGCATTATAATAGTCGACTTTATTGATTCATACTCATCTTATTATTTTCCAAAGATATAACGAATACCTAATTGAGCTGTCCATACATCAAATACAGATGCATTCTTGCTGTAAGTATTTTTGATTAAACCAGTTGTACCATCTGCAAATTTCTCTGTAGCCAATCTATAAGTTGGTTGATTGTTCACAACAGATTGGAATGCTAAGACTTGAGGATTCGTTGCTCTTTGAGATACACCCCAATTGTCATTCAACATGTTTCCAAAGTTTAAGATATCTGCTCTAATCTGTAAAGTATTACGCTTGCCTTTTACATTCACAAAAATGTCTTGAACAATAGATAAATCAAAACGGTGTAACATAGGAATGAATGAAGCGTTTCTTTCTGCATATTGACCACGACGTGTTTTTAAATAGTCGTCTTGGTTGATATAACTCCAGAAAGCAGCTTGTTGTTCAACTTCAGAATAAGTTCTTGAACCTACAGTTAAAGGAACAAACTTGATATCTTGGAATGCATTAGGTACAAAAATTAACTCGTTGTTATTCACTCTGTCTCCGTTCATGTCACCACTGATTGTGTGACTGAATGGATTACCTTGGTTGCCAATATATCCAATAGAAATAGAAGTAGCACCACCAGATTTTTTACCATACTCTAATCTGTATCCAAATACACCTACCAAACGATTTGGTGAAACAAAATCAGAATTTGATAAAGACAAATCATTGTTACCGTTGATAGCTCTTGCAGATGTCCAGCTACCTGATGCAATTGAACCAGCACTCATAAAGTCTTTAGCATTGGATGTAGTCCAAGCAAATGATCCAAATAAGCCTTTATTATATGGTAATTCTAATTTTAAAGTCAAAGACTTAAAGTAAGCGCCATCTTTGTTTGTTAAAACGATACCGTTAGATACGTTATCATTTACTCTTACACCTGCATCTGTTCTTGCAAATTGACTTCTTGTATCTACACCAGCAAAATTGCCAGTAGGTAAATCTAAGTTCGCATTATAGTAATGCACTGCGTTTAAATTATTGTTGTAAATACCTTCAATTGTTCCAATGAATCCTAAAGGTAATTTTTGATCTAAAGCGATATTTGTTTTCCAGACTTGTGGGAACTTATACTTAGCATCAGTAAATGCTAAGTCAAATGTTGAAGGTAAAGTTGGTGTAGAAGGAATATAGTATTGACCAGGATTCGCAGTAAAACCATATTTAGTAGCACCTTTATTATCACTATCAATATAACCTGTTAACACACCATTGTTGCCAACTTGGTTAGAGATAAATACATATGGAGGACGACCTGTGAATACACCAGTACCACCTCTTAATTGTGTTTGCTTATTACCAAATACATCTATGTTGAAACCAAATCTTGGCTCCCATAAAATTTGAGCTGTTGGCATGATTGCTGTATTCAAACGCTCTCCTTTAGCAAAAGTCATAGCAGAAACTGCTTTGTTCTCTAAAGAAGTTGGTTCAATATCAATGATTGCAGCTCTTAAACCAAATGTGAATTTCATATTTTTTGTTGCTTGAAATTCATCTTGACCATATACATCTAAACGCACTGTCTTGAATACTTGCAATGGATCAACTGCACCTGGTAAAGCAGAGTACCTGTACTGAAAACGTGTTGGTAAGTTTGTTACAGATGGCTTTCCACCATTTGCAATACTTTCGTTTGCAGCAGCATAGAAACTTGTTAATGAACTAAAAATGTATACTCCATTAGATGCTGGGTAGAACAAGTTGTTAGATTGGTATTTTTCAAAATTAAGACCACCTGTTAAAGTATGCTTACCAGCATATTTTGTGATATTGTCGGTAATATGAAAAGTATTGTAATCTAATTTGTTACCTGGAGTAAATGGATCAAAACCTACAGAAATGTAAGTTGATGTACCATTTAAGATATCAACTGTCGGAAATAAAGCACTTCTATACTTTCTGTCTTCAATTTGCTTATCATAACCAATGATCAATGAATTATGTAATGTGTTTGATAACTTACTGTTCAATTCTAATACATAAGAACGAGTATTATCCATAATGATATAACCGCTATTTGCATATGCCATAGATAATTGCTGAGCAGTTCTGTTACCAGCACCAGCTGAGTTTGAGTTAGAAATATTGATCTCTGCCTCAGAATCGTGTTGTACGTAACGAGCCGTTAATTTATGCTTATCGTTGATGTTCCAATCTAATCTTACTAAGAATTTCTCACTCTTATTGGCATTAGAATAACCTTCCCAAGCACCTGTATTGTAACCAAACTTTTCTTTCATGAAACCAGATAAGGTTTCCATATCGGTATAAGTTGGTCTACTGATTTGTGTGCCTGTCGCAATAGGGGAACCTGTAGAAAACCAAGTGGTACCTGGTTCTGTACGCTCTAAGGTTTCATAGTTACCAAAGATGAATAATTTGTTTTTGAAAATAGGTGCTCCTAAACGGAAACCACTTACTTTCTCATCAAACTTAGAAGCGACTACTGGAACACCAGCAGCTTTGTTACCTACATATCTTGAGCTATTGTCTCTTTGTGTTTGATAGTAAGAGCCTTCTATATCATTTGTACCAGATCTAGTTACTGCATTGATACCAGCACCGGTAAAACCGCTTTGACGAATATCATAAGGTGCAATGTTAACTTGTAATTGCTCCAAGGCATCCAATGAAATGGCTGATGCACCTGTTCTACCACCTGCTTGTGCAGAAGAACCTAAACCAAAACTATTATTAAATTGAGATCCATCTATTGTAAAATTATTTAAACGAGAATCTTGCGCACCAAATGAGTTTCCGTTTCCGTTGGCATTGTACTTTGTAATACCATCGATTGTTCTAGCTCCAGTAATAGGAATATTTTGCAAGTCTCTTCTTGTAAATTGTTGAGAAGCACCCGTTCTTTCTTTAGAGAATAAGCCGTTTTTATTGCTAGAAACAACTACGTCTGCTAAGTTTGAACCAGTTGCTAATAAAACAAAATCAATATTGCTAGCCACACCTAAGTTGGTGCTTACATCAGCTACTTGATTGTTTTTATAACCAACATAACTTGCCACTACTGTAAATGGTCCACCAACTCTTACTGCTGGGAACACATAGGCGCCTGTTTTGTTAGTTACTGTTTTGTACGTAGTACCTGTTGGAACGTGTGTTGCAACAACGGATGCACCTACCATGATTTCCTTCTTCTCGTTAACAACAACACCAGAAATGGATGAAGTGGTAATTTGAGCAAAACTGATGATAGTCATCATACAGCTTGTCAAAAACAACATTGTTTTTTTCATTTGATTTGATTTTATTTCGAAATACTTTTTTAAATCGAGCTCCTTCTAACAATAATGAATTTGCCAAAATCTTGTTAAAATGCATCCGCAAAATTAACCCGAATCAATAAGGATTATCGTCTGGGAACGCCCAAAAGGCAAGAATTAATACTAAGTTAATGTAGGACTTGACGGTCCTTTTAGCCCCCTTTTGTTCACTAAAAGAGGTGGTTTGTAAACTACAAATATAACATAGTATAAAATAGTATAATATATAAAATTTTTACTCCTTATTTTGAGCCTATATTATAACAATTTGTTAATATTTCGATTATATTCGTATTCTAAATTAAAATCAATCACATGAGAAAAGTTGTTTTATTGTCTTCTCTTGTTTTTTGTTTTGCACTTCAAGTATTGGCTCAGGGGTCTAAGAAGATCTCTGGAAAGATAGTTGACCAAAAAACGAAGCAAGGATTAGGAGGCGTAACAGTGAATGCTGGTAAAGTGAATGCTTTATCTGATGCAAATGGTAATTACCAAATTAACGTTACAGATCAAAAGTCTGTAAATTTTAGTATTATCGGATACGCAAAGCTTTCTAGAACTATTGGTGCTACTACTACAATTAATGTTGAATTAGCATCTGTAGAAGCGGTATTAGAAGAGGTTGTAATTACAGGGTACGCACGTGAAAGTAAATCTAAATTCGCGGGTGCCGTAACTACAATTAGTGGTAAAACTGTAAACGATGTACCAGTAGGTTCATTCGACCAAGCTTTCCAAGGTCGTGTTCCAGGTATGTTGGTAAACTCTGGATCTGGTCAACCAGGTTCTAGTGCGGTAATCACTATTCGTGGTATCAAATCGCTTCAAGGTGCTGGTGCGCAACCTTTATATGTATTAGATGGTGTGCCAATTCCTGCATTTGATATGCAAACCCTTAATCCAGATGATTTTGAATCAATCACTGTATTGAAGGATGCGACAGCAGCTGCGATATACGGAGCTAGAGGTGGTACAGGTGTAATTGTTATAACTTCTAAAAGAGGTAAAGCTGGTAAAAATATAGTGACCTACAAATCGCAATATGGTTTTACTAGACGTCCTAATTTTGACAGGTTAAACATGATGAGTACACGTGAGATCTTAGCTTATGAGGAAAGAGAAAAAATTGTGAATAATCCAGGATGGACTTGGTCTAAAAATAACCCAGTAATACCAGCAGGTATGACTGCTGCTTCTAAGCAATATTCATTGGATAGCTTGAGCAATATTGATATTGATTATGCTGACCTTTTTTATAGAGAAGGTATCTCAAAATCTCATGAATTAACATTAAGTGGTGGATCTGATAGAACTAAGTTCTTCTTATCTGGTGCTTATTTTGATCAAGAAGGTATTGATATTTATTCTAGCCTTAAACGTTATACATTACGTTTTAACTTAGATCATTCAACTGACAAATTCACAGCGCAATTCAACTCTACTTTGGGTTTTTCAAAAACTCAACAATCAGAAGGTGAAGCTCTAGGTAATAGCCCTAGGAATCCATTCCAAATGACTTTCAGAGCTAAGCCCTATGAGAATCCATATAAACTAGACGGTTCTTTGAATTTTGGTGCAAATAGCACGATGGCATTAAGAAACGTTGCTAATTTAATAGAAGGGTTAAAAAATACGAGTAGAACTTTTGACCAAATTAAACTGGTAGGTAATGGATTGTTAGCTTACAAGATTTTCCCAACCTTAACTGTTAGAAATAACTTAGGTGTAAGTGTTTCAAATAATTATGTTAGCCGCTATGTAAATGCAGACTCTTATGTTGGTTCTTTACAATCATTCCAATCTGGTGTGACGCAAGAATCAGCTGGCTTGTATACTGAGTTTATCAACACTTCATCTGTTGCCTATAGTGAAAGATTCGGTAAATCTGAATTAGAAGCATCTGCTAATTTCGAGATGGTTAGAGGCTACCAAAAAGCTTTAGGTTTTACTTTGTTTAACTTAGACAAGCGTTTGACTCTAACAGGACAAGGTGCTACAGCTTTACCAACAAACGGTGCTGCTACTTATCCTCAGAATGCATCTAGTGCAAAATCTGGATTTGGTATCCGTTCTTATTTTGCTACTACAAAATATACTTATGACAATAAATATTCTTTGAATGCAAATATTCGTCGTGATGGTACTTCAAGAATCGTAAACGAAGAGAATAGAGAAGTAACTTCTTGGTCTGCTGGTTTCACATGGAATGCTTTACAGGAGCGTTTCTTGAGCAAGCAAAACATTTTCTCTGAATTGAAATTGAGATTGTCATTTGGTAT
>CAMAQL010000070.1 GCA_945860605.1 Chitinophaga pinensis | reverse complement strand
AGTAATGCACCCATGATCGTCGCACCCGCAGAAGTACCCATGATCACACCACCTCTGTCTAGTAAAGCAAGCATCTCTTGGTACAATTGTGTATTACCATAAGCTGCTGCAATTAAATCCTGATCGCCTCCGCCAAAGAAAATACCTTTCGCCTTTCTCATGAGTGCAATATTTTCTGGGGCATCTGCCTTGGACTTATCTCTTGTGTGAATGGTCGATAAATTGGTAAAACCTCTGGAACTGAATTTTTCTAAATGCCCTCCCTCTTGAATGTATTTTTCGTCCGATGTAGCAGTAGGAATATACACAACAGGCTGATCCTTGCCGCCACAATGCGCTGCAAAAAATTCAAATAAAGAATCTGGTATGGAACCGCCTCCAATGATAATTAATTTGCCTTTATAATTATAATAGGGATTAGAAGCCGTCTGCGCGTTAACATTAAGAATAAAAAGAAAAACAATGACAGTTAGCAGCAATATTTTTTTCATAGAGCAAGGTTTTTTGTTCAATGTATAATTAACTGCCTATCTAGAATAAAAATGTATATATTCTATTCTTAGTACATTAGGTCTATTTCTTTTTCAAAATTCGCTAGTACTTGCTTACGGCGTATACTTAGTTTAGGCGTCATCTCTCCTTGATCAATTGTAAACTCTCTTGGGATTAAAGTGAACTTTTTTACTTGCTCTACCTGATTGAACAATAGATTGTATTCGGCTACTACTGTTTCAAATAGTATCTGTACTTTTTCATGTTGAATGATGGCCTCGTTGCTAGAATATTCGGTACCATTTTGTTTTGCCCATTCTTTTAGCTTAGCAAAGCTGGGCACAATCAAGGCAGTCACCATTTTTTTATTGTCCCCAATTAAAACAATCTGTTCGATGAAAGGACTTTCCTTCATCTTGTTTTCGATGGGTTGTGGGGCTACATATTTACCGCCGCTTGTTTTAAACAATTCTTTTTTACGATCAGTAATTTTTAAAAACTTACCATCTATAATCTCACCTATATCTCCTGTGTGCAACCATCCATTGATGATGGTTTCTGCAGTTAATTCTGGTAATTTATAATAGCCCTTCATCACACTTGGTCCTGCTACACAAATTTCTCCGTCTGCCTCTAATTTCATTTGTACACCTTGAATTGGCAAGCCCACAGTTCCAAATTTCATATCACCAGGTGTTCTATAATTGATACTGATAATAGGACTGTTCTCGGTTGGACCATATCCTTCATACACTGGTATTTGAGCGGCATTAAAAATGCGTAATAATTTTACCTGACATGCCGCACCGCCCGTTACAATGAATTTTACATTACCGCCTAATCCTTCTCTCCATTTGCTAAAAATAATTTTATTGGCAAGCTTTAATTGGAACTGGTACCATGCTGAACCTGGTTTTAAATTATCATATTGTTCTCCTAAAGCCACTGCCCAGAAAAATAATTTGCGTTTAAGGCCAGTCAACTCTTCACCCTTCATCATAATTTTTTCAAAAACTTTTTCCAATAATCTTGGTACAGTGGAGAATCCGTCTGGTGCAATTTCTTTTAAGTTTTCACCAATGGTTTCCATTGATTCTGCATAGTAGATGCTCATCCCGCTATACAAATAAATATAAGAAGCCACTTTTTCAAAAATATGATTCAAAGGTAAAAAGCTCAATACTTTTTGATCGGGCGCATCGTTGAAAGGAAAACTTTTTTTACCTGCTTGTAAGTTGAAATAAATATTATGATGGGTTAACATCACCCCTTTTGGGGTACCTGTTGTTCCACTTGTATAAATAAAAGTGGCCACCTGTTCTACTGGAATTGTTTTTTTAATCACATCCACTTGTTGCAATAAATCTGCGTCCTGTAAACACAATTCTGACCAATGCTTTGCACCCTCAATACGATCAAAAGTGTAGACCTCTTTTAGACAAGGCACTTTGTCTTTAATAGACATCACTTTATTGTATAAATCTTGATTGCTCGCAAACATGTATTTTACCGATGCGTCATTCAAAATAAAAGTCAATTCTAATGGATTGGTGGTAGGATACACTGGCACCCAGATGACACCGATTTGTTGCGTGGCCATATCCGCCATCAACCATTCTGGTCTATTGTTGCTAATGATAGCAATTTTATCTGATCCCTCTGGCGTAAAATCATGTCCAGATAAGCCAAGGCTTAATAAACCAGCGCTCAAAGCATTCACTTTTGAAGCCACTTCGGCTGTGGAGTAGGTTCTCCATCCACCGTTTTCTTTTCCAGCCAACATGACTTCCTGAGGAAATTTTGTTAACTGATGTTCGATACAATCAAAGAGTCTTTTAGATTCCATATGTCAAGTGATTTGTCCAACAAAATACAAAAAAAACCAGTCTTTTGACTGGTTTTAGAAAGGAATTATAAGCTACTCGACTTTTATATAAAACTTTTTAAGTTGACTATTTAATCTTGTTTAATCCTTTGAATCGTAAATCAAATGGGTCAATAAGCCATCTCTTAATTTTGGCTCAAACCAAGTGCTTTTTGGTGGCATCACCTCGCCCGCATCAGAGATATTGAATAATTGGTCAATCGTCACTGGATATAAACTAATTGCCAATGCCATTTCGCCACTATTCACTCTCGCTTCTAGCGCTTCCATCCCACGAATACCGCCCACAAAATCAATTCTTTTATCGACACGTTGGTCTTTGATACCCAATAATTTATCTAATATATTGTTAGATAAAATGGTGACATCTAAAACTCCAATGGGGTCTGCATCATTGTAAGTGCCTGGCTTTGCAGTCAATGCATACCATTGATGTTGCATATACAATCCAAAACGATGCAAGCTGTCTGGTTTAAAGGCAGCATCCATTGTTTGAACATCAAAATCTTGCGCTAATGCAGTTAAAAATGCGGCTGCTTCATGTCCATTCAAATCTTTCACCACTCTATTGTAATCCAAAATCGCCAATTGGTTAGATGGAAATAAAGTCGTTAAGAAATAGTCTGCACTTGTATTTTGTTTGCCAATCGCTGTTCTCACTTTTGCAGCAGATGCTGCTCTGTGATGCCCGTCTGCGATATAAGTGCATGGCACTTCTGTCTCAAATAATTGCGTAATCTGTGCAATGGTATCAGTATCGCTCACTGCCCAAACCGTATGCTGGATACCATCTTCTGCCGTAAAATCATAGACTGCATTTTTGGTCGTCTTCCATTTTTCAATCAAAGTATCAATGGCAGCCTGATTTCTGTACGCTAAAAAAACATTACCTGTTTGTGCATCAGTCGTTTTAATATGATTGATTCTATCCTGCTCTTTTTCGGGACGTGTAAACTCATGCTTTTTGATAATACCATTTTCATAATCATCCAAACTACTCACACAAACCAATCCAGTTTGCGCGCGACCATCCATGATCAATTGATAAATATAATAACATGGTTTTGATTCTTTAAACAACACATCTCTTTGCATGAATGCATTTAAATTATCCAATGCAATATCGTAGACTTGTTGACTATGGATGTCTACCGTTTCTGGTAAATCAATTTCACTCTTGGTAATATGTAAAAAAGAATATGCGTTTCCAACAGCTTCCGCTTTTGCTTCTGCACTATTTAAAACATCATAAGGTTTACTTGCAACTTGCTTCGCTAATTGAGGCTGAGGACGCAATGCCTCAAAGGGACTGATTTTTGCCATGAGGGCAAATATCGTTCATTTTGTCGAATATTATCAACTTGATGGCGATTGATTCGTTAAATATAATTTATTTTTTAAAATAAATTATATCCTTAATTAAAGGCTTTTATTAGGTCGCAAAATGCAGCTACACTTGACATAGGCATGGCATTGTACATACTTACTCTAATGCCGCCAACAGTTCTATAGCCTTTCACGCCAATCATCCCATTTTCTTTACACAAAGTTAAAAAATCAGCTTCTTTTGTTTGATCTTTTAAAAAGAAAACTGCATTCATAATACTTCTATCTTCCTTTGCAATGGGACAATAAAAATGTTCCGATGCATCGATGGTATCGTATAATAATTTTGCTTTTGCAGTATTTCTTTTTTCCATCTCTACTAGTCCACCTTCTTTTTCAATCCATCTTAATGTGAGCAAGCTTACATAAATCGAAAATACTGGAGGCGTATTTAATAAAGAGCCTGCTTCGATATGTTTTTGATAATCTAAAATAGCAGGGATGGATCTATTTGTTTTTCCTAAAATCGATTTTTTAACCACCACCATGGTCACGCCCGCTGCACCCATATTTTTTTGTGCGCCTGCATAAATTAAATCGAACTGATGAAAGGGCGTGGGTCTACAAAAGATATCCGAACTCATATCCCCAATTAAGGGCACTTCTGTCTGTGGGTAGCTATGCCATTGGGTTCCCTCCACCGTGTTATTGGTCGTAATGTGTAAATAACTGGTATTTGCGGGCAATTCTAAGGCCTTATTAATGTGTGTATGCTTGTCTGCTGTGGTATCTGATACCACTTTGACTGGGCCAAAAATTTGTGCTTCCTTCACTGCTTTATGCCCCCAAATGCCATTGTCACAAATTGCAGCCAATCCATTTTCATCCAATAAATTCATGGGCACTTGCATGAACTGCATAGTGGCACCTCCTTGTAAAAATAACACTTCATAATCGTCCCCTATATCCATCAATCTTTTTACAATTTGTTTTGCCTCTTCTACTACTGCCACAAACTGAGTTATTCTATGTCCAATTTCTAAAATAGATAAACCAGTTCCATTAAAATTATGAATCGCTGCCGCTGCTTCATCCATCACTTCTTTTGGTAAAATGGATGGACCTGAATTAAAATTATGTAATTGCATTTACTATTTTTTGAAAATTAATCTTTGCTTCCCATCGAAGCGTCTTTGCTTCCCATCGAAAGATGCACTGCATCTTTCTCTTCTTCTTCTTCTTGTTCATTAGTTGTGGTGACACCTCCTGATATCGCATATTTCATAGCTTCTGCCGCGTTCATATGCTTAGGTAATTTTTTTGTATTGGCTAATGGTATAATAAATGAAATACCTGAAATAGCATAAGAATGTGGTACATAAACAGTCACATGATCTTTTAATCCTAAGTGCTCACAATTTTCTTGTGTGATAAATCCAATACGCCAGATATCATTTCCATCGATAGAAACCAAAATTGGTTTATCAAATTTTTTATTATTTCCTGCAAAAGCTTCAAGGAAATCTTTCACCGATGAGTAAATAATTTTGACGCCTGGCGTGCGTTCTAATAACTTATCAAAAATGGACACCAGTCTTTCAACAAAGAATAAAGAGGACAACCAACCCACAATAAGTACTAACATTAAAGCAACTAAAAATCCTAATCCAGTCACTTTAGGTATTTGACCATCGACAGCAGCGAATCGGATAGGAAATAAAGTATTTAATAAATTGGGTAAAAAATTATCTACCCAATTGAATAAAGTCACTACGATCCAAACAGTCACACCTATTGGTGCCAATGCAATGATACCTTGGAAAAAAAATCTTGCTAAGTGGCTTAAAAGCTGCTTTCTATTAAAAATTTGCCTCAAAAGGGACATTTTATGCTGATTTAGTTACAAATTTCACTCATTTCGACCATTTATCAATAATTAATACAAATTTCATGCTCGGAAACTTTGCAAACTTATAAAGTTTCCTTAGTTTTGCGCCTTCAACTGCTACTATGGAAACAAGAATTTTACTAAAGGCGAGGAATTTAATGCTCCAGTCTGGTTTAAGACAGGTGACAATGGACGATTTAGCCCATCAACTGGGGATTAGCAAAAAGACCATTTATCAATACTATAAGGATAAGGATGATTTGGTAAAGGCCGTCGTGAACCTAGAATTAAAAGACCATGAACTGACTTGCAAAGACTGTAAATCCAAAGCAGAAAATGCGATTCACGAAATGTTTTTGCTAATGGAGAATATGAAGGCTATGACGCAAACAATGAATCCAAATTCAATGATGGAATTGGAAAAACATTTTTCGAATGCTTTTGATATGATCAAAAATCATAAGGATGAATTTTTGTTTTCATTGATCAAACAAAATTTAATGAAAGGTATTGAGGAAGGATGTTATAGAAAGGATCTTGATATTGATATTATTTCAAAATTTCGATTAGAAACTGTATTTATTCCATTTAATCTTCACCTATTTCCATTGAGTAAATTCAATTCCATTGAAGTGCATACACAATTGATGGAACATTTTGTATATGGCCTTATGACTATTAAGGGGCATGAGCTAATGGATAGATATAAAAAATTAAGTAAACAAGCAATATAAATAGACACATGAAAAAAAACTTATTCCTAGTAACGGTATTTTTTGCAACTTCAGCATTTGCGCAGGAACAAAAAACGGTACATGCATTTTCACTGGCAGATGCAGTTGGTTATGCGCAAAAAAATAATCTACAAGTTAAAAATGCATTACTAGATATTGACATTCAAATTCAAACCAATAAAGAAATTGCATCTGCAGCTTTACCTTTTATAGGTAGCAGCGTAGGTGGTACAGACTTTCTTACCATACCAACTTCTTTATTGCCTGGACAAATTTTTGGTGGCGCTGCTGGAACCTTTATTCCTGTTCAGTTTGGTACAAAGTTCAATGCAAATTATGGCGCTAATTTTAATCAAATATTATTTGACGGACAGGTATTCATTGCATTACAAGCAAGGGCAACATCTTTAGATTGGAAAAGAAAGAATGCTGCTTTAACCGAAGAAAACATCAAAGCAAATATTTATAAAATTTACTATCAGCTTTCTGCAAGTAAAACACAATTAAATATTTTAGACGCGAATATTGAACGTTTACAAAAATTAGCAAATGATGCTGCAGTAATGTATAAAAATGGTTTTGC
>CAMAQL010000069.1 GCA_945860605.1 Chitinophaga pinensis | reverse complement strand
TTTTTTGCCGAAGAAATTGTAGGCATTTTTGATCAATTATTTTTATCCAACAAATTGGTTTGTATTGAATTGACCGAAGTGAATCCTTTGCTCGATAATAAGGGGAACCTGATGGCCGAGACTGCTTTTATGGTTTTAGACCATGTTGCAAAAAAGATCTAATATTTTCACTAAACAGTAAACAAAACCCTTGCTTCCATTGTTTTATACTTGAATTCAAACAATGAAGTATATGCAATGGTTTAAAATGGTTTTTGTAGGGTTATTGGTCGTTTTCAGTATCCATCTTGCAAATGCGCAAGGGACAGCTCAAAATACAGGGAAGTTGAGCGGTGTATTGGTGAATCGAAAAACCCAGCAAAATGCAGTAGGACTTTTGGTATCATTAACACCAAGTGGTGCAAAAATGATCTCAGACAGCAATGGCGCATTTAGGTTTACAAGTCTTTTGCCTGGGACCTATGCCATTAAAATTACAGGTCTTGGCATACAAGAAAAATTACTAACCAACGTCATTGTGACAACGGGTAATGAAAATACATTCACTATAGAGCTTGAACCTACGGTCAATCAATTGAATGCAGTGACCGTTACAAGTAGACGTAATACAGCAAAAGCAACCACTTTAGAAAGTCCATTGAGTATTCAAAGATTAACTGCCGAGGATATTAAAGCAAATCCAGGTGGTAATTTTGATATTAGTAAAGTGATTCAATCTTTACCTGGTGTGGGTGGTGGTGCAGCTGGAGGTACGTTTAGAAATGATATTATTATTAGAGGCGGTGCGCCAAGTGAAAACGTTTTTTACTTAGACGGAATTGAAGTGCCTATTATCAATCACTTTAGTACACAAGGAAGTGGTGGCGGTCCTCAAGGGATATTGAATGTAAGTTTTATTCAGGATGTGAAACTGAGCACTTCTGCTTTTGATGCAAGGTATGACAATGCATTAAGTAGTGTTTTTCAGTTTCGTCAAAAAAACGGTAACGCCAATAAATTACAAGGTAATTTTAGAATGAGTGGTACAGAAGTAGCAGCAACTTTAGATGGACCAATTTCTAAAAAAACAACTTTCTTAGCTTCAGTAAGACGAAGTTATTTGGAACTACTTTTTAAAGCATTGGATTTGCCAATACGTCCTAACTATTGGGACTATCAATTTAAGACCACTACAAAAATTAATGATAAAACGACACTGACCACACTTGGACTTGCAGCTATTGATGAATTTAAATTTGGAGCAACTAAAAAAGCAACGCCGGAAAAATTATTCTCCATCAATAATAATCCTTTGGTGAATCAATGGAGCTATACCCTTGGTGTTTCTTTAAAAAAATTAATTCAAGATGGGTATTGGAATTTATCGCTTAGTAGAAACACATTAGACAATCAAGCAGATAGATACGAAGACAATGAAAAGCCTTCTGAAGCGACACGCACGTATCAAATTAGAAGTAATGAAACCGAAAATAAATTACGATTTGACGTCACAAAAAATAGCAATAATATTAGTTTAAGTTATGGCTTAGTAGCGCAGTATGTTCAATTTGACAACGCGTTTTATCAATTATTCAGACCTGCTTTAAAAGACAGTGCTGGCAAAACAATACAAGACGCAATTACATTTAATACCAATACTGGAGTTAATTTTTTAAGGTATGGCGGGTTTGTACAATTAGGTACAAGATTATTGGATGATCGCCTGGCTGTTAGCACAGGGATAAGAGCAGATGCGAATAGTTTTGAGTCAAGTAGTCAAAATCCTTTGGAGCAATTGAGCCCAAGAATTAGTTTGAGTTATGCATTAAGCAATACTTGGAATTTTAGTGCGAGTTATGGCGCTTATTATAGACTGCCTAGCTACACGCAATTGGCTTATTCCAATAATGGATTCACGAATCCTGGAAAGTACATCCAATCAAACCACTATGTCGCTGGATTTGAGTACCTGCCTTCAAGTACAACAAGATTCACTTTTGAAGGATTTTATAAAGGGTATAAAAATTATCCTGTAAGCGTACTTGATGAAATCAGTCTTGCCAATAAGGGAATAGAATTTGGAGCAATCGGTAATGAGCCTATCCAACAGGATGGTACCGGAAGGGCCTATGGTTTTGAATTTTTTGCACAACAAAAATTGACAGAAAAATTTTTCGGGGTATTTAGTTATACTTTATACTGGAGTGAATTTTCAGGCCTTGATAAAAAATTAAAACCTGCAAGCTGGGATAATAGGCATTTAATTAGTGCTACTGCAGGGTATAAGTTGCCAAAGAATTGGGAGTTAGGGATTAAATTCAGGTACCAAGGCGCAGCACCTTATACACCATTTAATTTAGAGCAAAGTAGATTGAATTTTTTAACATTGGGTACTGGTATTTTTGATTACAGTCAAGTGAATACCTTAAGACTTAAAGCGTTTCATTCCGGAGACCTTCGTTTAGATAAGAAATGGAACTATAAAAAAACCACTTTTGATTTTTATATTGATATCCAAAACTTTTATGCAACAAAGAGTACAGGGTCACCACAATATACTTTTAAAAGAACAGAAGACAATTCTAGTTTCTTAAGTACCAATGGGAAGCCGGTACAAACCAATGGAAGCAATGCCATCCCTTATCTGTTAGAAAATGCCGAAGGCACTTTAATCCCTACCATTGGGTTTATTATAGAATTTTAATGATTTAAACGAACTATATTCGATTTTAAAATTTGTAATTCATTTTACCTAGTCTACTATGAAAAATATTGATGCCATCATGCCTGAATTAGCAAATTGTATTGCTCATCACAACCAATCCAATCAAGCCATATCGGAGGTTTCTGTTGGTTGGCACTTAGAACATAGCTTATTAGTGATTAAGCAAATTACAGCGACCGTAGCCCAGTCAGAACCTAAGTTGTATAAAAGTAAATTTAATGTAAAGCGATTTATTGTCTTTTTGACAAAGACCATCCCAAGAGGTAAAGCTAAAGCACCTAAAGTGGTAATTCCTTCTGAAGAAATTACAGTTGATTCATTACAAGAAAGTTTAAAAAATACGTATCAAGCGATTGCATATTTAAAAGATTGTCAGGAAAAACAATATTTTATGCATCCATTTTTTGGACAGCTCAATAAAAAACAAACGATTAAATTCCTAGCTATTCATACCGAACACCATTTAAAAATCATTAGAGATATTTTAAAGTAGGTTTAATTCTCGTTTAATTTTGAAATACATTTTATAAAGTCTTCTTCCTTCTTTATTTTCAAATTATTTTTTTGTAGTATACTTTGAAGCCTTGCTGCATCTGCTTTGTAGAGACTTAATAGGTCCTCATTGGACTTTGGTGCTTTTTTTAAACTCATTGATTGATCATACAAGAATAATCTAGGAAACTGCTCAATGGTTCTTAACATGGTTGCACTACTATATGGTTTTGCTTCTGTTACTTGAATAAAAAAGTACTTGAGCAAACTCAATTTACCTTTTGTAAGTACTTGATAAATTGTTTTTTGATTTTGTTTTTCAAAAACAGGAAAACCGTATTCAAAAAAAACTATTTTACCATTTTGATTCAACTCCACTTGCTTGATGGCTGGTAATACAGCAAGTTCTTTTCCTTCGGGTGTTTTATAAATCACCTCATTGCTTAGTAAATTTATTTTTATAAGTACATTTTCATAGCGTTGTCCAGTTGCCAATACAATATTTGCTGGTAAAAACTCCGGATCAAAATAAGGAGATCCATAATTTTCCATATCTACCCCAAAATTCACCATTTTGCCATTCCCATCCATTGTAAGAATAACAGATTGACCTATATCTTTCAAACTAAAATTATTTAAAGTTTGAGCTTGGCTTAAATGGCTCATAATTAGCAGACTACAAAAAAATAAGACCTTTAGCATATGTTTCATGTTAGGGAGATTTGTAGTTTAAAAGTAAGATTTATTCATCTAAGGGCAGCTTACTTTACCTATTTTATACTTAATACTTTAAAAATCAGCTATTTAGTTCATAATTCAGAAAACTTCTATCATACTCATGGCATTAATTATTTAAATAATGGGTATTCAAATGCTTTATATACTAACATTTGTTACGCCTCATTTTATTTTTTTTTGTTAGTTTTTAGTTATGATATTGTTAATTCTTCATTATATTCGTCTGCTAAAGGAATGATATTTACCGCTTATCAAAATAGGCATTTAAACATCCTTCCTTTTCCAGAAAAATTTTAATTACAAAACAAAACAACATGACTAAAAAAATCATTGTAAGTGTTTGTGCTTTCTTAATGACCATCATGGTCGGTTTCGCACAAACAGTTACTATAACCGGTAAGGTTATTGATGAAAAGAATGATCCTGTTGCCGGAGCTAGTGTGCTTGAAAAAAGCACATCTAAAGGGGTGAGTGCCGGCAATGATGGTACATTTACTATTTCAGTAAAAAAAGGAGCTACTTTATTGGTTTCAGCTTTAGGCTTTGAAAGCAAGCAAGTATCTGCAAACAACGCTAACTTAACAATCGTTTTGACTTCTGATGTGAAGGCTTTGAGCGAGGTTGTTGTAACAGGTGTTGGTGCAGCTACAAGTAAAAAGAAGTTAGCGGTTGCAGTTGAATCTGTAAACCTTGCTGGCCAAGTTAAAGTGCCTACTGGTGATGTTGGTCAACAATTAGTTGGTCAAATTGCTGGTGCTCAAATTAGCAGTACCAACGGTAACCCAGGTCGTCCTTTACAAATCTTATTAAGAGGTATTAACTCTGTACAAGGTGGAACTTCACCAATGATCTTGATCGATGGTATTGAAGCACGTGGTACAAGTTTAAACTCAATTGACGTGAACATCATCGAAAGAGTAGAGGTAGTACAAGGTGCTGCTGCTGCATCTTTATATGGTGCGCAAGGTGCGAATGGAGTTATCCAATTATTTACTAAAAAAGGTAAAGCTGGTAAAGTAAACATTGAATTTAGTTCTAGTGCAACAACCAATGAATTATTAAACATTGGTGGTTTGTCTAAAGCTAAAAACCATGCATTCGTAACAGATGCAAATGGTAATGTATTAACAGGTTCTGGAGCCATCATGACGTTAGATCCTTCTACATTGGTTTACAACGGTGACGTTCAGTATAACTCTTTGGGTTTAACGAGTTACCAAAACAAGCCTTATGATAAAAACTTAAAGTACATCGACCACTATAAGATGTTCTTACAACCAAGTAATGCATTGAATAATTCATTGACAATGTCTGGTGCAAAAGACAAGTTTGATTTCTTATTCTCTGTGTCTAACAACCAACAGAATTCAAACTTCATCAACAATGGTGCTTTCTCTCGTTCTAACTTAACTTCAAAATTAGGTTTTGAATTAGCAAAAGGTTTGAAATTCACAAGTACAACACAATTAGTATACACAAAAAATACATTGAATGACCAAACTGGTCGTGGTGTCGTTTTTGCAATCAACAATTCGCGTCCATTTGTTCCTTATGATCAAAAGAACGAAGATGGTATGTATGCAACATTCTTTGGTGCTGCGGGTGGTGTAAACCACTCAAACCCATTCTCTACTAATCAACAGTCTAGTACATTGATTGCAACAGTGGATGTAATCCAAAGCTTTAACTTAAACTATAAGTTGCCTAAGTTCTTAGAATTTGATGCTAAATATGCATTGAACTATAATAATTCTAATACAACCTATAGATTTGAAGAGCAATGGAATAACAAGAACAGAGTATTACAGAATCGTTATATGGCGAACTATATTTCTGCACCAACTGCATTCTCAACTGGTGAGATTGACAATTTTAATGATAGAACAACTTTCCAAAACTTTATTGGAACAGTGAACTTACGTACCGATTTTGAAAAAGATTTCAATATCAATATCCCAATAAAAACTTTCACAACAGCTGCATTTGATTACCGTCGTAATCAATTAAAGTCTTTTGCAGCAGCAGGTGGTGATGGTCCTGGTTATGCACCATGGAATATGTCTCAAGCAGCTACTTATAGAGTATTGTCCGATTATATTGAGCCTTTTGTGACTTATGGTATCTTAGCGAATCAAAGATTTGAGTACTCTAACTTTACAGGTTTCTCTGTAGGTGTTAGATCTGACTTCTCTTCTGCATTCGGTTCTGGTGCGACTGCACAAACTTTCCCTAGAGGTGATTTCTTCTTGACTTTATCTAACTTAAAGTTCTGGCAGGATTCAAAAATCTCTAATGTAATTTCTGAAATCAAATTAAGAGCTGGTTATGGTGAGGCGGGTATTCAACCAGGTGCATTCCAACGTTTTACTGTGTTGGGTGCGGCTAACTTAGGCGGTGGAAGCGTATTTACTTTCCCTACTACTAACCCAAATCCAAACTTATCAGTGGAATTATCTAAAGAGCTTGAATATGGTACAGATATCACATTGACTTTAGGAAAAGGACAATGGTTTAAAACAGCGAACGTTTCTGCTACATTATGGGAGAGAGAAACAGCTAACGCCATCTACAGAGTGGACGCTGCACCTTCAACAGGTGTGGGTGGAAAATTAGATAACGCGTTTGGATTGAAATCTAAAGGTTTACAAGCTTCTTTAAACTTGAATGTATTTTCTGGTAAAGATTTAACTTGGGATTTCATCACTAATTTCTCTAAACAGTCTTCTGAGATCTCTTACGTAAAAGGACCTCCAGTAATTTTATTATCTTCTGCAGGTAGTGTAGGTATTACATTACAACAAGGTTATAAGATTGGACAGTTCTTTGGTTTCAAAATGATGAGATCTTTGACAGAGTTAAATCCAACTACTGGTTTACCAATGATCCCAGAAGCTTCAAGATCTTTATATGAAGTAGCTAGCAATGGTTGGGTAGTAAACAAAGCAACTAGACAAGCGGTGGCTTTACCTGGTCAAT
>CAMAQL010000068.1 GCA_945860605.1 Chitinophaga pinensis | reverse complement strand
CTTTTTAAATTACTTGCATCTGCAATTAATAAAATCACATCTGTTTTTACATCTTCATCCACTCCCATTAATACTCGATAAGCCACCCATTCATCTTCTCTTTTTGGATAAAAACTGTAAGTCCCTGGCAGGTCAATCAATGTACTTTCGTGCACGCCAATTTTTAGATCCCCTGTTTTCTTATCTACAGTTACGCCTGGGAAATTGCTTACTTTTTGTTGCAAACCAGTTAGGGCATTAAAAAGAGAACTCTTTCCACTGTTGGGATTACCCACTAAGGCGATATGTATACCTGCTTTCACGATTGGTCGCAAAGCTAGCCATTAAGCATAGGGACTACTTACGAAATTAGAAATTGAAACCAAATCAAAAACATGACTTTTGACAGTTTTTAAAGAATTTGCTGATTAAACTACGCTTCAATGCTTAATTTTGAGCTTCAAACAAGATCTATGCGCTCAATTAGCACTACTCTCTTTCTTTTTATTTCCATTTTCGGTCTAGCCCAAAAACAAAACAAGGGGGATCGTCAGTTGCTGAAAAATTTAAAACTACATATTCAGTATTTAGCGAGCGATGTGCTTGAAGGGCGTCGCGCAGGTAGTGAAGGCGAGCAAAAAGCGGTTGACTATATCATTGCACAATATGAAAGTACAGGTTTGCAACCTATGGGGACGCAAGGATATCTCCAAGCATTTCCAATCAATGAAGGAAAAAAATGGGGCGCTAATGCGTTTTTGAAAGTCAATCAACAACCAATGGAGTTTGGTACTGATTTTTTTACAGTGTCCACTGGATTGAATGGTCAATTAAAGACGAGGTCAACCCTTGCATTAGAAGAAGCAGGGCAAGTTTGGTTTAAAGACTTGCAAGAAGTATTAGAAGAGCAACAAAGTAATCCGCATTTTGATTTGCAAGAGTGGATGAAGACAACCAGTTCTGAGATGCATCAAAAAAATGCCAAAGCATTGTTCTTATACAATAGCGGTAGTTTGGTAGACAATATACAATTTAACAAATTTGACACGGCTGCTGCCTTAGCGATTCCGGTGGTGTATATTACTAAAGATGGATTTAAAAAATATTTTAATGATGCCTTAGGCACATTTGATATTGAAACAAACTTAGTAGTAGAGACACAAATTAGAACTGGAAAAAATGTAGTGGCATTTATTGATAATAAAGCAGCCCATACTGTTGTATTAGGTGCGCACTTGGATCATTTAGGATACAATCAAGATAAAAATGCATTGGATGTTAATAATGATATCCGCAATGGCGCCGACGACAATGCCAGTGGCACTGCGGCTTTGATTGAATTGGCTAAATTATTACATAAGGAATCCAAGCAAGGAAACGAGTACAATCAAAATAATTATTTAATCATTCATTTCTCTGCAGAAGAACTTGGTTTGATTGGAAGTAAATATTGGTTAGACCATCCAACCATTCAAACTAGTTTTAATTACATGGTGAATATGGATATGGTGGGCAGGTATGACGCAACTAAAAAAATGAGCTTAGGTGGATATGGTACTTCTAGTAAGTGGTCCGAAATTATTTCAAAAACCCCAACTACATTATTGTATACTATTGATAGTGCAGGAACGGGTCCGAGTGATCATGCTAGTTTTTATAGAAAAGACATGCCGGTTTTATTTATGTTCACAGGCAGCCACGCTGATTACCATAAAGCAACAGACGATTGGGATAAGATTAATTATGAAGGACAAAAAGATATCCTCCGTTTTGTGCATGGGATTATTCAAACCACTAACACTTATGGCAAGTTAGATTTCTTAAAAACGCGTGAAGCTGCAATGGGCCGTAGTACCAAATTTACAGTGAGTTTAGGGGTGATGCCTGATTACGCGTATACTGGCACCGGGCTTAGGATTGAGGGCGCTTCTGCTGGTAAATTAGGAGAAAAATTGGGTCTAAAAGCAGGCGATATTTTATTGCAAATGGGCGATTATAAATTCATAGATGTGATGAGCTATATGACCACTTTGTCTAAGTTTAAAAAAGGGGATAGCACTTTTTTAATTTACAAAAGAGGCACAGAAGAAATTAAAGTGGAGATTGTTTTTTAAATATATAAACGTAAATTCATTCAACTGATATTTTAATTATTGTGAGCGCAAAAATTATTTTAAATCAAGAAGAAATCAATGAACAAGATTTTGAGGGCTCTCGAATCTTGGGTATCACTGCGCCGATTAAAAATTATCAGTTTTGTATTTTACTCAATCAGTATATGGGCTTTGAATTTAGGTTTAATCCCAACCATGAAATTGCATTGAAACGAAAAAATAGAACCTATTATTTTTCAATGTATGAGGGCTATGAGCCCAATACCACTATTGGCCATTTTGTATACCACAATCAATTTGATGGTGAGTATTTATTACCCGAATTAAAACACATGGATTTTATTTGGTGGATCCGTGGTGAATGGATTGAAGACGAAAAAGTAAAAGATATTTTATACACGATAAGAAATATCAAAGGCGTGCAATTGGTTGCTGAACTCACCCCAGATCAAATCAAAAATAAAGGACATTTGATTTTTGAATAGAGCATTAATCAATGTAAATTCTTTTTTCTTTTGCAGCTGTACATTCGCCTATTGGGTTAAAGTATTCAATTCCCATCTCTTGTAAAATAGTTTGTACTTCTTTTAAAGCAGTCGGCGCCACAGCAATTAATAAGCCTCCATTGGTCTGCGGATCTGGTAATAATAATTTAGCTTCTGCCTCATCTATCCCGGGTCCCAAAACCACGCCAGCACTAACTGAACTCCAATTGCGAGCAGTTGCACCAGGGATTGTTTTTTGACCAATATATTTTCTTACCGCTGGTATAATGGGTAGTTGATCATAGTGAATAGAGGCGGATAAATTGCTGCCTTCCATCATCTCGTTTAAATGTCCAAGTAATCCAAAACCAGTTACATCGGTCATGGCATGTACTTCTTTTATTTTTCCTAATGCTTCACCTGCTTTATTAATAGTGGTGAGTTGCTTCACTAAAAAATTTAAATCTTCATCCGTCAGCACGGCTCTTTTTTGTGCAGTCGCCATAATGCCCACACCCAATGGCTTAGTTAATATCAATACATCCCCTTCTTTAGCCGTATCATTTCTTTTTAAATTTTCGATATCAACTAATCCATTTACTACTAATCCAAAAATTGGATCCTGACTATCAATACTATGTCCACCTGCAATGACAATACCAGCATCTGTACAAGTTTTGCGCGCACCTTCCATTACTTTAGCTGCTTCACTTGCAGGCAGTGTTGCTAAGGGCCAACCCAATACAGCTAAGGCAAAAATAGGCTTTCCTCCCATGGCATAGACATCACTAATGGCATTCGCTGCAGCAATTTGTCCAAAAGCAAAAGCATCATCCACAATCGGCATAAAAAAATCGGTTGTGCTAATCATTGCTGTTTTTTCATCTAGCTGATACACAGCTGCATCATCTCTACTATCGTTGCCTACTAATAAATTTTTTACATTCGTTTTTGCACCTACATTATGTGCAGCTAATATTTCTGAAAGTATAGCGGGTGAAATTTTACATCCACAACCACCGCCTTTAGAATGTTCTGTTAATTTTATACTCATGTTTACTTTATTATTTTTTAAGTCGCTTTATAGCGGATAACTATTTCACAATTATTTTATTTCAATACATAAGGCATCAAAAGCTTGAAAGGTTTTTTCATCGCCCTCCATCAACCAATCTTGAATCGATTTTGTGAGTGCTTTTGACAATGCTTCCTGCAAAGAAAGGATGTCCCAGTCAAGCCCAGTAATTTGTTTTAAGGAAACAGGATTGGGTGCTTCTGGCGAAAATACAGTTTGGTTGATATTGATCCCAATACCAATCACCGCCCAGGTCCATTCCTTGCCTTTGAGCAGATTTTCGATCAAAATCCCCCCTGCCTTTCTGTCACGCCAATAAATATCATTTGGTCGTTTTATCTTGGTATCTCCATTGGTATGGGCATCAAAAAATGCACGAATGCCTAGTGCAATGGCTGCCGAAAACCCAATTTGGTCGGTGGGTGTCCATTTTTTGAGTGCATCTAGCTTTTTTAACTCCAAAATATAGCTACAAAGGATGTTTTGCCCCTTTGAACTCTCCCAAACACGTCCATGTTGCCCTTTTCCATGGGTTTGATAATCTGCCCTAAAACAACTGCCAGTCTTGGCCAATTCGGCCTTGATTTGGGCCATGGCATAGATATTGGTACTATCTATTGTAGACAGTTCTATAAGCGGCTCGCCTAATATGATATTTGGTGTGGCAGGTGACAAAGAATTGCTATTTTTGTAAAGTTAGTTTAGAAACAGTATTTAACACATTAAAAATAAGCGCATTGGAACAACTTTCTTCTTTAAATGACCGTAAAAAAAACACGGTAACAAGGCTCACTCGTAGCTCTAAAATTTTCAAAACCATTATACAGGCTATCTTGGATAAAAAAGGTGAAAATGTAATTAGCCTTGACCTCAAAAAAGTACATGAGGCAGCTGCAGATTTCTTCATTATCTGTGAAGCAAATAACACGACACAGTTAAGAGCCATTGCCGATTTTATCGATTATGAAGTCAAGCACAAGTGTGATGATCTTCCATATAGAACAGAGGGAAAGCAAGGTGGGCAATGGTTATTAATTGATTATATCAATGTAGTAGTTCATGTGATGCACCCAGAAGCACGTGGTTTATATAAATTGGAAGAGTTATGGAGCGATGCAGACTTGAAAACACATGAAGATTAATGGGACCTTGGTCAACAATATTCATTTCCACTTGTTTATATAAAAAGCAGTAACAGCAACAATACTATGTCAGAGCCAAAAAATAATAAAAAGAAAAATTCGCCTTTGGGAGATGGACCTAAAATGCCCAAGTTCAATATCTATTGGATATATGGACTTATTGCATTGTCGCTTTTCTCGGCTCGATTTTTTCAAATGGCACCCGAATTAACCACCACCACTGAACAAGAGTTCAAGCAAGTGATGTTGATGCGTGGTGATGTGGAACGTATTGACCTTGTTCAAAACAAAGAAATCGTTCGCGTATACATTAAGGTAGATAGTATTCAGAAGGACTACTACGTGCAAAAGTTTAAGAAGAAATTAGATAAGGCAAAAGTAAAAGGGGTACCATTATTTGAATTTAGTGTAACGGATTGGAATAGTTTCAACGAGCGTTTACAAAAGTTCTATGAGCAAAAAGGCATTCAAGAAGTACCGCAGAATACGATTAAAGAAGGTGAGTGGTTTGGTCCAATCGCCAACACCATATTTACAATGTTAATCATTGTCGTGATCTGGATGGTTATGATGCGTAAGATGGGCGGTGGCGGAGGTAGTGGCGGCGGCCCTGGTGGCATCTTTAATGTAGGCAAATCAAAAGCGACTTTATTTGAAAAGGGCGGCACTAAAGTCAATATCACTTTTGCAGATGTAGCAGGTTTAGAAGAAGCAAAAGAAGAAGTGATGGAGATTGTTGATTTCTTAAAACAACCAAAAAAATATACAGCCCTTGGAGGTAAGATTCCAAAAGGTGCATTGTTAATAGGCCCTCCAGGAACGGGTAAAACATTGTTGGCAAAAGCCATGGCGGGAGAAGCACAAGTGCCTTTCTTTAGCTTAAGTGGTTCTGACTTTGTGGAGATGTTCGTGGGTGTGGGTGCAAGCCGTGTACGTGATTTATTCAAGCAAGCGCGTGAAAAAGCGCCATGTATTATTTTTATAGATGAGATTGATGCGATTGGCCGTGCACGTGGTAAAAATGCCATGATGAGCAACGACGAGCGCGAGAACACATTGAATCAATTGCTAGTAGAGATGGACGGATTTGGTGGAGACACTGGGATCATTATCCTAGCTGCGACCAATCGCCCAGATGTATTGGATTCTGCATTGTTAAGACCAGGCCGTTTTGATCGTCAGATTTCAATTGATCGTCCAGATGTAAAAGGTCGCGAAGAAATATTTAAAGTACACTTGGGTCCAATCAAAGTATCTGAAAGTTTAGACGTACATAAATTAGCTGAACAAACTCCAGGATTCGCTGGTGCAGATATTGCGAATGTGTGTAACGAAGCGGCGTTAATTGCTGCACGTAAAGGAAAGACAGGGGTAGAGATGAAAGATTTTCAAGACGCCATTGATAGAGTCATTGGAGGTTTAGAGAAAAAGAATAAGATTATATCTAAAGAAGAAAAAGAAGTGATTGCTTACCACGAGGCAGGTCATGCAATTTGTGGTTGGTTCTTGGAGCATGCGTATCCTTTATTAAAAGTTACGATTGTGCCAAGAGGTACGGCTGCATTGGGTTATGCGCAATACACGCCTAAGGAACAGTACCTATATACCATTGAGCAATTAACCGATCAAATGTGTATGACATTAGGTGGACGTGCTGCTGAACAAATTTTCTTTGGTCGTATTTCAACAGGCGCTTCTAACGATTTACAACAAATCACGAAGATGGCTTATTCGATGGTGACAACTTATGGTATGAACGAAAAAATTGGCAACGTTAGTTTTTACGATCCATCACAAGAGAATACTTTCCAAAAACCATTTAGTGAAGAGACAGGAAAAATTATTGACGAAGAGGTGCGCAAGATGATTGATGCCGCATTCCATAGAACTTTAGATTTATTACAATCTAAAAAAGAAGAAGTAGAGAAAGTAGCTCAAGCATTATTAACTAGAGAGGTATTACATAAGTCTGATGTAGAGGAATTGATTGGTGATCGTCCATTTGAGGAAAAGAAAATCCTTGAAGAAACAACTGTTACTGCCATTGCAGACAAGTCTGATGACGTGATTGAAAATGCAAACGCAACCATTCATGCAGCAGACGCAACTGATAATCACGAATAAGTTGTAAATGGAATCGCAAGGCGCAAGACAAAAAATATTACAAAAGATCAAACAGGCATTGAAAGATCCAGTGCCTGTTCCTTTTCCGGATCAAGTGGCGGATACGC
>CAMAQL010000067.1 GCA_945860605.1 Chitinophaga pinensis | reverse complement strand
AATTGTTCAATATGTGCCACATTCAATTGATAGTCCGCTAATAATGGTGCATTCTGTACTGTAATATCATTGATATTTGCACTTACTTCATACATAGGATAAGTTGGAGGACAAATAATGATATTGTCTTTCCCAGGTTCGCAAAAAGTTCGAAATAAAATATCAATGCATTCGTCACTTCCGTTGCCTATGAATATTTCATTGGCTGCAATTTGTTTTACAAAGGCCAGCTTTTCTTTTAGTTGTTTTTGATAAGGATCGGGATACCTGTTGTACCATTTTGTTAATGGTGAACCCAAACTATTTTCATTGGCATCCAATAAAATTTTTGCATCCCCCGTATACTCATCTTTTGCAGACGAGTACGGCTTCAATGTTTTTATATTCGGCCTCACTAATTTATCTAATTCAAATGCCATAGTTCAATTTTAAATCGTGCTTAAAATTACATTTTTGATTCTATTTCTTTCACTCTAATTGCCACAGCCTGCGCATGGGCTTCCAATTGTTCCCCCGATGCCATTTGAATGACTGTTTGTGCTATATTTCTTAACCCCATCTCGGTCAATTGTTGGAAACTAATCTTTTTTACAAAACTATCTACACTCACACCGCTATAAGCTTTTGCATAGCCATTGGTGGGTAAAGTGTGATTGGTACCGCTTGCATAATCCCCCACTGATTCTGGGGAATAATTGCCAATAAATACCGAACCCGCATTGATGATTTTTTCTGCCACAACCAATGCATTATCCACCGATAAAATAAGGTGCTCTGGGGCATAGTCATTGATTAATTGAATGGCATCTTCTCTTAATGCAACTACTATTGCTTTTGAATTACCTAAGGCCTTGGTCGCAAAGTCTTGTCTTGGTATTTCAGCTAATTGTTGTGCTAATTCTATTTGCACTTGGTCTACAATATTCCTATTACTTGCGATCAATAACACTTGACTATCTGCTCCATGTTCTGCTTGTGATAATAAATCTGCTGCCACAAAGGAAGGGACTGCTGTTTCATCTGCATACACACAAACTTCACTAGGCCCTGCTGGCATATCAATCGCCACACCCTGTTGTTGAATTAATTGTTTAGCTGCAGTCACGTATTGATTACCTGGACCAAATATTTTAAATACTTTAGGCACTGTTGCTGTGCCGTATGCCATTGCGGCAATGGCTTGCGCGCCTCCAATGGTATAAATTTGTTCAATGCCCACCAAACTTGCTGCATATAAAATAGCAGGATCAACTGTGCCATCTTTTCTAGGAGGGGTGCATAAAATCACTTCTTTGCATCCCGCTAATTTTGCTGGTACGCCCAGCATCAACACTGTCGAAAATAAGGGCGCTGTGCCCCCAGGAATATAGATACCTACTTTTTCGATCCCGACAGATTTCCTCCAACACCATACACCAGGCATGGTCTCTATCTTTTCTTCTTTCTTGATTTGTGCCTGATGGAAAATCTCAATATTTACTTTAGCAGATTGGATCGCAGTTTTAAGTGCAGGCGCAACCATTGCTTCAGCAGCTTGTAACAATGCAGGATCAATGAATAAAGATTTTAATTGCACTTGGTCAAATGTTTCGCTAAATCTGAACAGCGCTGCATCGCCTTCCAAAGCCACTGCATCTAAAATGGATTGTACTTGCGGCATTAACAATGCTGCATCAAAATTTGGTCTTTGCAATAATGCTTCCCAGTCCTGTTTCTTTGGTTCTTCAAATACTTGCATCTTATAATATCATTTTTTCGATAGGCACTACCAAAATACCTTCGGCACCTAGCGCTTTTAATTGTTCAATTAAATTCCAAAAATCCGCTTCTTCAATCACCGTATGCACACTGCTCCAACCTTCTGTAGCCAATGGTACTATTGTTGGACTTTTCATGCCAGGTAGTACCGCAATAATTTTATCTAGTTGCGCATTGGGTGCATTCATTAAAACATATTTGTTCTTTTTTGCTTTTTTAACCGACTCCATCCGGAATAATAAGCGCTCCAAGATAGGGACCAATTCCGCATTAAGATTGTTTCGTTTAACTAAAACCGCCTGAGAGTTTAAAATCGTTTCCGCTTCCTTCAATCCATTCATAAATAAGGTAGACCCACTACTCACTAAATCACAAACCACATCGGCTAGGCCAATACCAGGTGCAATTTCGACACTACCACTGATTTCATGAATTTCTGCAGTGATTTGGTGTTGGTCTAAATATTTTTGCACCAATACAGGATAACTAGTCGCAATTTTCTTGCCTGCTAAAAATTGAGGGCCAGTGAACTGCTCTCCTTTTTGAATCGCAAAACTCAATCTGCATTTTCCAAAGCCAAGCGCATAAGCTACTTCTACTTTTTTTGCTTTTTCATACACTACATTTTCTCCCACAAAACCAATATCTGCTACACCATCTTGCACATACTGAGGGATATCGTCGTCTCTTAAAAAGAAAACTTCGACGGGGAAATTACTCGCCTCTGCTTTTAATTGATTAAAGCCATTACTTATATCAATGCCACACTCTTTTAAAAGACGCATGGAATCTTCATTTAATCTTCCTGATTTTTGAATCGCTAATTTTAATCGCATATACTATTTATAAAAATTAAAAGGGCTTACTATGTAGTAAGCCCTTTGTTTAATATTGATACATACCAACATCTACAGCTTACCTATTAGATAGCATATGAAAGTGATGGATATGATTATTGAATAACATGGCGCAAATTTACGGCCCTTTTATAAAATCCCCAACTAAAACAGCATAAAATACCTAATTTAGACAAACAATCTCCAAACAATACGAACAATCCTTATATGAAGCGATCTACATCCATATCCTCCCTACTTTTTTGTCTACTTATTATTGCTAGTTTGTCTGTACAAAGTCAACAAGTTAAAAAAACGAATCCCCTTCCTGCTATGCAACTAGTTTGGTCCGATGAATTTAATTACACCGGATTACCTGACCCTACAAAATGGAATTATGATGTAGGCGGATGGGGCTGGGGCAATAATGAATTGCAATATTATACCAAGGACTCCCTAGGAAATGCTAGCGTAAATAATGGACGCTTAACAATCGTCTTAAAGAATCAAACTATTGAGGACCGAAAATATAGTTCGGCAAGATTAGTAACAAAGGGAAAAGGAGATTGGATTTATGGAAGAATAGATGTGCGTGCGAAATTACCAAAAGGATTAGGCACTTGGCCCGCTATTTGGATGTTAGGATCTACTACTCCATTAAAATGGCCGGATGATGGAGAAATTGATATCATGGAACATGTGGGCTTTAATCCTGGATTCATTCATGCCACCACGCATACAAAAAGTTTTAATCATATGATTGGTAATCAAAAAACAGATACCATCATTGTCAAAGATTTTGATACTCAATTTCACGACTACTCGGTGATTTGGAATAAAGACAGTGTGACTATTTTATTTGACAATCAGGCTTATTATACTTTCAAAAATAATGGCACTGGAAAGGCCGCTTGGCCATTTGATGGACCCATGCACTTATTGTTAAACATTGCATTTGGAGGAAATTGGGGCGGAGCAAAGGGTGTGAATGATGCCGTCCTTCCAGCAAAAATGGAGATTGATTATGTGCGGGTGTACCAATTAAAATAATGAATATTATTTCGCTTCAAACCAAACTGGTTTATCCGTCACGCCATCCCCGTTATAATTAATACATAATTCTTCATCCACTGCAACTTCACGTATTGTTTGAATTTGGATGGTTTGATGTTCAAAGTCCATATCATATTTGCAATTCGCATCCGCACTATGATTGTAGATAGACACATAGCCCAAGGCCACCGCTGCTTCTTGTTCATTGATCCCCCATTCAAAAATATAATCATGTAATAATGTGGTATCCACTAGGGCACGTTCTGTTTGATTTAAAACAATGACTGGCGCAATTTCAATGGTTGTAACTGCAGGAATGGACTCGGTCGTAAAAACCCCTCTACCTCGATGGGCAGTCTCCATAATGTATAAAATTGGCAATATCATTGCATAAAGTTAGCATATCCTAGTATGATTTCGTAAATTGCAGCCATGTCAGCCGAATTAGAAGACGATATCATATTAGCAGAAGTTTTTTTAGAGATTCTCTCTAAAGAAGACTTGCCTCTTTTAAAGGAATTTTTAGACGAGCAAAACATCAGTGATGTGGTGGAGCTTGTGAATGAATTTCCTGAAAAGGAAGGCTTGATTGTGGATACTATGACCGTACATCGTGCGGTAAGTGTCTTCAAATTATTGGACATCAACCAGCAGAAGGATATCATTAAAGAACTCCCTGCAAGAAAGACAGCGAAGATCTTAAACGAATTGCCTCCAGATGACCGTACTGACTTTTTTGAAGAATTACCAAAAGCGGCTATTCGTGACCTCATTAAATTATTAGATCCAGAGGAACGTAAAATCACTTTATCGCTTTTAGGGTATCCAGAGGATTCGGTTGGACGTATGATGACGCCCGATTATGTTTATGTATATCCAAATTATACTGTGGCACAGGTCTTAGACAATATCAGAAAATATGGTAAGAATTCAGAGACCATTGACGTAATTTATATCATTGACGAATTAGGTTGCTTGGTGGATGACATTCGAATTAGAGATTTACTATTAGCAAAACCTACTGATGTCATTAAAGATATTATTGATGGCAGGTATGTGGCATTGAATGTATATGACGACCAAGAGCATGCGAGTCAGGTTTTTAAAATGAATAATAGGGTGGCCATTCCGGTGGTCGATGACAATGATGTGCTATTAGGTATTGTAACCATTGATGATATCTTATGGGTAACCAACGAGGAGTTCAGTGAGGATATGCAAAAGATGGGAGGTACTGAAGCATTGAACGAACCTTATTTGGACATGTCTATCTTTAATTTATTCAAAAAAAGAATCACTTGGTTGGTAGTGCTATTCTTAGGTGAGATGTTGACGGCTACAGCAATGGGTTATTTTGAAGGAGAGATTGCTAAAGTGATTGTGTTGACTACTTTTATCCCTTTAATTTTATCCAGCGGTGGTAATACTGGTTCACAAGCTTCTACCTTAATCATACAGGCCATGTCGATTGGTGAAATCACCATCGAAGATTGGTGGAAAATTTTAAAAAGAGAAATTGTAAGTGGCTTATTACTAGGTTTAGTTTTAGGTGTGATTGGATTTTTTAGAGTGATGGTCTGGCATTATATTGCTCCAGGATTTTATGGAGAACATTGGATCTTAATTGCGAGTACCATTGGATTAACCTTAGTGGGTGTGGTGATCTGGGGAACCATCACTGGATCGATGCTGCCAATGGTTTTAAAAAGACTAGGTGCGGATCCAGCTGTATCTTCTGCCCCATTTGTTGCCACTTTGGTGGATGTCACTGCAATCCTTATTTATTTTGGTCTTGCATTTTTATTCTTGCAAGGAACCCTGCTTTAATCTTTGGCCATTCATTTTTTAGCATACTTAGTACAATAGAGTCACGTCTTGTGCCATCACTTGTTGGAAGATGATTGCGCAATATCCCTTCTACAGTGCATCCAATTTTTTGCATCGCTGCAATGCTACTTTTATTTCTGTTATCTGCGCGAAATTCTATACGCTCAAAGCCGATTGTTTCAAATGCAAATTGTAAGAGTAAAAATTTACAGTGCTCATTCAATCCCGTCCCCCAAGTACTTTCGCTATACCAGGTATACCCAAATTGCGTGGTGCTATTATTTAATTGTATATCGTAAAATCTTGTACTGCCTACATACTTATTTTGTAGTTTATCAAAGACAATAAATGGATAAGCGGTTTGCAAACCCCTCGCTTCCTCAGCAGTCGCAATATATTGTTCAAATTCTTGATCAGTTGTGATAGGTGTTAATGCATATTTCCAAAGTGCTGGCTCTTCTTTGACATAGGCCAATAGATAAACCGCATCATCTTGCACCAAAGGACGCAATAATACGCGTTCATTTTCTAAAATAAAGTCTGAACTGGTGTCAAAAACTAATTTGGGATGCATACATTAAATTATTAATGTTTAATTTTGTTTAAATTATTGAATAAAGTTCAAATCATCAAAATATGTGTGGAATCGTAGGTTATATAGGTCATAGAGAAGCATACCCAATTGTATTAAAAGGATTAAAGCGCTTAGAATATCGTGGCTATGATAGTACAGGTGTAGCGATCATTCAAGATGGTAATTTACAAGTGCATAAAAAAAAGGGCAAGGTGGTTGAATTAGAAGAAGCTGTAGTTGGTAAAAATATGCATTCCAATATTTGTATTGGACACACCCGTTGGGCTACACATGGCGAACCATCTGACCGCAATGCACATCCGCATTTATCTAATAATGGCAGATTGGCCATGTTGCATAATGGTATTATTGAGAACTATACACAAATCAAAACGGAACTACTTTCCAAAGGTTATACTTTTAAAAGTGATACCGATACCGAAGTATTATTGAATTTCATTCAAGATATCCAAGACAATAACAATAGTAATTTAGAAGAGGCTTTGCGTATTGCTTTAAAAAGAATCGTTGGTGCTTATTGTATTTTATTAATTGACCAAGAAGATCCTGAAACGATTATTGCTGCGCGTAAAGGAAGCCCTTTGGTGATTGGCATTGGAAAAGACGAACATTTTTTAGCGAGTGACGCCTCTCCTATCATCGAATACACCAAAGAAGTGGTGTATGTGAATGATTATGAAATTGCGATTGTGAAAAAGGATGAATTGATTTTGAAAAATTTAGGTAACGAAAAACAAACGCCATTTATACAAAAACTAGATATGGAATTAGCGGCCATTGAAAAAGGCGGCTATGACCATTTTATGTTGAAGGAAATTTTTGAACAGCCTGCCACTATTTTTGATTGCTTAAGAGGTAGATTGTTACACGAGCAGCATCAAATAATTATGGCTGGTGTAGACAATCATTTAGAAGCATTGACAAAAGCTTCAAGAATTATGATTGTGGCATGCGGCACAAGTTGGCATGCTGGC
>CAMAQL010000066.1 GCA_945860605.1 Chitinophaga pinensis | reverse complement strand
AATGACCAAACACCAGTAGTACCTTTTTCATTGTCTTTCCAAATCCCCGCTTTATCAATTTTTTGTGCAGTAGCACTTGATGCTAATAAGATAATTGCAGATGCAATCATTAAAAGTTTTTTCATAGAATATTTTTTATTTTAAATGAGTAATAAATTTATTGCTTTCTTTTTGAAATGAATACTTTTTGGTATAAAATAAATATGAATTATCTATACAAATTAAAAAATAAATATCTTGTATTTGAACTAGAACTATTGATTATCAATACAATAGATTAATAATATTCTTTTCATAGTTACAACTTTATAATTTTATAAATTCCAGTTTTCGAATTGCCAATATTTGGCTTAAAAAATACCAATATATAATACACACCTGCTGGATAATTAGATAACACAACTTCTGTTCTTTTTACAGTTATTGCACTTTGCGCATGACTCCTATATAAAATCTTTGAGTTCATATGTATTTGTTCTGGCGCGCATTTGGGATGACAGTCATGATTATCATTCTAATAAAGTGATACTAGCAGAATTAGAATTAAGAGGTCGGTCCTTATCGAATCGAATGAAAATAGATCACAATGTGGCTCGTCTTTGGGTTGAATGTTTTGATTATCAGTCTAATACAGTGATACTCGCAGCCTTAGTTTTCATAGGTCGGCCCCAGCCAGTTCACAAAGCTTGTCATGATAGTGACAGGCTTTGTGTAAGAACGACATCCCTCAAACAAAAACTCCGAAATCTTACGAAATCGGAGTTTTTTTAGTGTTATTTAGCTCTATTACTTCTTAGGCTCAGTAGGCTTATAGATTGCATTAGTTGCGAAATCAATAATTAGCCCAGCACCACCAAAGAAGAAGATGTCAGCTAATAAAGCGCCAACTTTTACTTGTCTTACAGGCTCACCAGGACCAGGCTTAATTTTTTGACTTGTTGTAACTTTACCGCCAACGATTGTTGCGCAAGATGTCATTTCAAACATTAGTACTAAAGCACAAAATAAAACAGCAACTTTTTTCATTAATTTATTTTTAATAGATTTATAATTTTACAACCCTGAAGATATGTGTAAATTTCATTATTGTAATATACCAAATATAAGATACAAATTAAAATAATATTTCAAAGCTTGCTAGCAACTTAGACTATTTGCAATACTGTGCAATTTGAGCCTCTACCCCAGGATATTTTTTTGCTTTTGCTGCTTGTAAAGCACTACATCCTGCCGCGTTATTACCCATTGCAATATAGGACATAGCCTTAAAGAATTCAGACTTGCCTGTATTGGCAGATGGTAAGTCAATGGCTCGATTAAAATATTGAATGGCTTTTTCGTATGACTTAGATGTGTAGTAGCAAATACCCATATTTTCAAAATGCGTATAATTACCCGGATCTGCAACACTAGCTTGTAAGTAATAATTTGCAGCTACAGTATACTTGCCTTTCTGAAAAGCTTGTGCACCTAATGCAGCATAATTGGGCAAACTGCCCGTTGAAATTGCAGTGCCGTATAACAATGATTTTGTTTTCACAAATAGGGCACTATCTGCAGGGAATTTTAAAACCGCTGTGTCTAATAAAGCCCTGGTAACTGCTATAGGGGTTTGATTGATCTCAATTAAGCCTAAAATATATTGGTTCCATCCTTCACCACTATCTCTGTATTTGATATAGGTCTTAAAGGCCTTAGTTGCTTCTGCAGTATCTTTCATTTTAGCAGAGGCAAAAATCATATTCTTATAATAGCTTGTTGCTCTTGGCCAATTGTAAAACGCTTTTTTAGCATAGTAAAAAGTACTATCAAACTTACCTTGTGTCGAAAAAATAGCGGTCTTTATAAAGTCATTATAATGCAAGTATGGATTCACATGATCACTTTCATTTAATAAGCGCATAGCTTCGTCATTCATCTTATCTCTTAAATAATACCTTGCCACCAATGCTTTAATAGGCAGCGTAGAAGTAGATAAATTAGGTATTTCAGGGAATGCATCCTTCACATCCTCTAATGCCATTTTAGGATCTTCATTGATTTCCCCCATCACAAATTTTTGAACTTTGAGGGATGTGTAGGTTTGATAGTTCACGTAAACAGCACCTGCAATCAATAATAATGGGATAAACAACAATATAGATAGCTTGAAATCTTTCTTTTGACTACTCGTATTTGTACCTGTCAAATAAATAGGTAAAAATAATAAAGCGGCAGACATGGCAAACATGGTCTGCATAGAAGTTCTTTCGGCAGGGAAATTAAAAAAGGCATCTACAAAATAACATGCTACTGCCATTAATGCAATTGCCATGATCAATTTATGTTGATCGTCTTTAGATTTTTGCCAAAATCGAATTGTAGTAATGCCAAGTAAAACAAATAAAGCGGCAAAACTAATACCCCCTATGATTCCTAAGTCTGCAAACATTTCGATATAATCATTGTGACAATGATAAGGCACAAATAAATCGTTGGTATACTCCTTTTCGTAGGGGATAGACGCCAACTTCCAGTTACCATAGCCTGCACCTAAGAATGGATGTTTGGTAGAGTAATCTATGGCAGCTTTCCATAATTTTATCCTACTATTTTGTTCACTAGCAACATTGATATCCCCTACTCTTTTTGTTACAGAGCCATAACCACCCTGAAACCCTTGTATATCAACCGCCTTAGTCAACATCCCATTGGCTGCGAAAAAAGCAAACACCAAAGGCAGCATAAAATAAGCAAGGTTGGTCCCAATTACTTTAATACCCTGTTTTTTATTCAATAAAGTAATGGCCACAGTAAACATGACAAACAATACGCCTAAACCCACATAGGTTGACCTTGTATTTAAAATAAACAAGGCCATCATACCTAAAAATAAAATAATGAATCCTGCTATTTTTCCAATTAACTTATTATGTACAATTACAAAAAGTAAGAAAGGAAATTTGATTAACAAACTAGCCGCCATCACGTTCTTATTTCCATTCTTCCCAGTTAGACTAACAATATTTTGATCCAGATTCATATCCACCATATTCTTGGAGAACCCTGTGATCACATACATTGCATCAAAGAAAAGAACTACTGCCACTAAAATAGATACTACATTAAAAAGCGTTGACAGTTCTTTTTTATAAAACAGGATGGATAAATTGATGAAAATTAAATAGGTGCTCAATAGTCTAGCCAAACAAACCAAGGTCTCTATTGCATTCATGGAATAAGTTAAAGAAAGCAATGCCCATAGTACCAAGAAACTATATACAATCGTGAATTTTAATTTTAAGACTGCTTCAATTGCAGTTTTATACTGTTGTTGATTGAATAAAATATAAGAGAGTATCGCAAAGTCCACCAAACTCACATACAACCATTGGGATCCCATGACATCTGCCCCTCCAAAATCAGGGATAAAATGAACTATTGAATATAAAAAAGCGCAAAACCCAGGACCCCATATATTTTTTTCGAATTGACTCATAGCTTTTAATTCTTAAGGCTAAAGATAAGACAATCATATAATTGAGTCATTTTTTCTATCTCTATTTGAATAATATTGTATTAATTTTATGCTCTAAAACACCCATCTTGGAAAATATTAGCTGTTATTACGACGAACAAATAAGTCCTTTTAGCCAAACCGGCATATCACTCAACGATTTATTGATTCAAAGAGGGTATGGCATTTTTGATTACCTAAGGGTGGTGGACAATAAGCCTTTATTTGTGCAAGACCACTTAGACCGTTTGTACCAATCTGCAGCAATGATGCATATGGATGTACCTCAATCAAAGGAAGCGATATTAAAAATTGTAATGGAATTAGTGGCAAAAAATGATATGCCCTATTCTGGTCTAAAACTAATTGTTTCTGGAGGTGACAGTTCGGATGGATATAGTTTAGAGCAACCTAGATTGACCATTATTCAACAACCCTTGCCAGTACCTTCCAATCATTTTTCTGTCAATCCTTTTGCATTAATGAGTCATCCTTTTCAACGTCAATTACCCCAGGTTAAAACAACCGATTACTTGATGGCTATTTACTTACAACCTCAATTGAAAGCATTTGGTGGTCAAGACATTTTATATACCCATGAGGGGATGATTAGAGAATGTCCTAGGTCAAATTTCTTCTTAATTTCTGAGCAAGGACATATTGTAACTGCTAAAGACCAAATCCTAAAAGGGATCACTAGAAAAAATATATTAGCAGAAGCCACTGCAAATGGCATCACCGTAGAAGAAAGGCCAATAGCACTTGATGAAATCAAGACTGCAAAGGGTGCATTCATTGCGAGTTCAACCAAACGTATTATTCCAGTGAGTCAAATAGATGCCACCAATATCCCGACTGACTCCCCTATTTTACAAAAAGTATTTGATCTACTTGTTCAAAAAGAACAAGCTTATTTGCAAGCTTAAAAAAGATAAAGAAAAAAGCAAGAGATAGAAATTCGAATAAAAAAAGAATAAACGTGTTGAAACAAAAAGGGCTAACTAGAATACTAGTTAGCCCTTTTTGTTTCAATGACAATTTATTTCAATTGCTTTCTTAAAGCATCTAATTTACCTACATATAAACTACGGCCATGCGTTCCTAAAATAATCTCATGGTCTCTTGGGTGAATTTCTAAGTCATGCACAGGAACACTTGCAGGCAATCCTTTGTTCCAAGCCATAGAACTATTACCTCCGTCCAAACTCACATACAAGCCACCATCGGTACCTACATACAATACTTGTTCAGAAACAGCATCTTCCTTAATCACATTCACTGGTTCAGATGGTAAGTCTTTCATGATTTGCTTCCAAGTCGTTCCATAATCATCACTTTGATATACATATGCATTAAAGTGATCGTTGCGATATCCATTCAATGTTACAAAAACTCTTGCAACATTATATTTACTCGCAATCACTCTACTTACATACAAGCCCTTTGGAAATTTTTGACTAATCATTGTAAAACTATTACCCCCATCTTTTGACACTTGCACATTACCATCATCTGTCCCAACATAAATCAATCCAAAACGAATTGGACTTTCACTAATTGTAGTGGTTGTTCCAAATGGTACATCTCCTTGAACAGGATTCGTTGTTAGATCATTACTTAAAGTCACTAAGCTATCGCCCTTACTCATTGAGCGGTGGAATTTATTTGAACCAAAATAAAATACATCTTGATTATGACGGCTCAATAAAATTGGTGACTGCCAGTTGTATCTTACTGCAGGCTCACCTAAATCGCGCGTTGGACGAACTGATTTACGCTCCTTAGTCACTAAATTTTGTCTGCTATAAGCTCCAAATTGTGAACCACTATACACGGTTTTATTATCTCTCCAATCTACTTGTACTTGCATGCCATCTCCGCCACCTATCATTGTATATGGATTATGTCCACCATCATACCAATCGTAGTTTTCCTTTGTTGCACTTGAACCAAACCAAGTACCATTGTCTTGCAATCCACCATACACATTATACGGCTTCGCCATATCGATTGCGATATTGTAAAACTGTCCTACAGCTGGTGTATTGGCTTTAAACCAATGCGCTCCATTGTCATAAGTAATATTACATCCACCATCGTTACCAATAATCATATGACTATCTCGTGCACCATTCATCCATACAAAGTGATGATCCGCGTGCACATTCTCTTTACCAATTGAACTAAATGTTTTTCCGCCATCCGTACTTAATAAAACGCTTACGCCTGTGATGGCAATTTTATCTGGATTGCTTGGGCTCACAAATACTTTACCAAAATAATAACCATAAGTACTATATAATTCTATTGGCTTAGTATGTGTTTTAACCCAGCTTAAACCCGCATTGTCAGAACGATACACTTGCGCACCATAGATTGGCGTTTCAAATAATGCAGTATTTGCATCGTATAAATAATCCCAAATACAATTAGGCGCTAATTTACCAGACTTTACATCTTGCTTAATATTTTCTGCACTGTATTTTGTTGGGATGCCATTTCTTGGAAACTTTAAAAAAGCATTTAATTTTTTATCATCTAAAGCAAGAAACTGGTCTACAGTCAAAGCTTTAAAATCTCTCAATACATATCTTGTGGTATCCGCTGCTTTTTGCATTGCAGTATCCGGTTGTTGAAAATTATTATCTACGATTGCATATACAATAGAAGGGTTTTTTGGATACACCGCTAAACCAATTCTACCTACACCATCTCCTGAAGGAAATCCGCTAGTTGGCGTAGAGATTAAAGTCCATTTGTCACCACCATCTGTACTCTTATAGATGCCTGAAGTTTTTCCTGATTCTTCAAAATTGGATGCGGTTCTTGTTCTATACCACATTGCAGCATATAAATTTTGTTCGTTACTTGGATCTATATCAACATCAATAGCACCAGTATTTGCGTCTATTGCTAAAGTTTGGTTCCAAGTTTTACCAGCATCTGTTGTTTTATAGATACCTCTTTCTTTACTCTCAGAATATAAATGACCTAATACAGCCACCCATGCAGTGTTCGGATCTTTAGCAGATAATTGAATCTTTCCAATATGGTGACTCTCTGGTAATCCAAGGTATTCCCATGACTTACCATTATTCGCAGAACGATACACGCCTAATCCTGCATAAGTAGAACGGCTACTATTCACTTCGCCCGTACCTACCCAAATATGTCTGTTCTGCCAGTTCACTGCAATATCACCGATGGTTAACACATCCACTGAATCAAAGATGGATGTAAAACTTTGTCCATTGTTTTTGGTTTGCCATAATCCACCAGAAGCATATGCTACATAAAATTCGGTAGGGTCTTGAGGATTCACCTCAATGTCCACCACACGACCACTCATAATTGAAGGGCCAATATTTCTGAAACCAGTTTCATTTAAGGTAGATCGACTCAACAATTGCTTTCTTTGGTCAATTGATTTTAATCTTTCCTGAGCAGATGTTGCTTTAATTTGTGCTTGTACAAATAAAGTACAAAATAGGGCCGAGATGGTTAAAAGTCTTTTCATGCAATCAAATTTTTATTAAGATTTTGAAGTTAAGACTTTTTCAAAAG
>CAMAQL010000065.1 GCA_945860605.1 Chitinophaga pinensis | reverse complement strand
TATAATCTGCAATATGGTAATTAGGTGTAGTGTATAATATACTGCCAAAAAACTTTGGCCTGGGTGTCCATAAAATTCCTTTGTAATTAATGGCTCCAGCGACATTTGGAATGACTTTTGTAAAGTTGTACATAACGGATCCTTCATTCGATTTCCTATCAACAGCTGTCTGATTGCTGCTCCATGTTAATGGGTTGGTCACAATAGAAGTGAATTTTTCCATTGCAACAAATGGAGGAGTATAACCTGCTTTATAAGTTCTCCAAGCACAAATACATCCTGTTTCGGTTGGTGTAGCGCAAGCTTTTAAATTTGTAAATTCAGCAGGGTTAATCGCCATGCCTACAATATAGGCAGACACCAATTGCTTGCTCAATTGTTTTCCATCAAAATATTCTTTTAGCAATCTTTTTGCATGTGTACTTCCCTGACTATGTGCTGCAATAATGATTGGCTTTCCTTGGTTATAATTGGCCATATAAAAATCGAATGATCTTCTTACATCCTGATAAGCTAGTTCAAACGCAGCCAATGCATTTAAGGTGTCTACTTTATTGACTGGATAATAACTTTTGATATGCGCTTGTCGATACCTTGGTGCATAAATGGGACCTACTTCATTAAAAATACTTGCTTGATTTAAGATGGTAGTATAGTCCGTATTAATATTCAAAGCAATGTCTTTTAAAGAAGCAGACCAGCCATTGGGCATTGCAGGATCTAAATAAGTTGTTGGATGCACAAAAAATACATCCGCTAATTGTTTGGGCTTGTAATTTTTAAGAATACTTGCTGGTACGCTGTCAGAAGGGTCCACTTTGAGCGGATGTGCAGCCCAGTTCTTTAATTGACTATAATCAGGTTGTTCCTCCCAATCAATAGTTGCATAAACAGGTTGGTAAGTTGCATAGTTGCTTTTGCCACAACCAAATGCTAGGATTAAAACACTTAAAAAAAACAAATTTCTCATAATGCAAAGATACGATTTAACCCATTTAAGTCTTTATATACTTACCTTAAAACTTATAAAATGCTTTGGATGCAAATAAAATTTTTTATTTTTACTTAAACCCTACTGTTTGCATTTATTAAGACATATACCATTTTTAAAAGCTGTATTCCAGCATAGCTTAACCGCTTTTGGTGGTCCTCAAGTGCATATAGGCCTACTCCAACATCGTTTTGTAGAAAAAAGAAAGGATATTACTTCGGAAGAGTTAATGGAATACAATGCTTTTTGTCAATTGCTACCCGGCGCCTCCTCCACACAAACCATTGTCTTAATTGCATTTAAAAGAGGCGGTTTCCCTTTGGCCTTAATCACTTTGCTAATTTGGATTTTACCAGCAACTAGTTTTATGGCTAGTTTAGCCATTGCCTATACCCATTTTGATTTACAACCTGTTTTGAAAACCTTGCATTTGTTACAGCCAATGGTAATTGGGTTTATCGCTAGCGCTACTTATCTTTTATATAAAAAAGCCATCCGCAATACCATTACACTTTTTGTTTTTGCCTTTGCCTGTATCCTTACTTTAATTGGCTTTAAAACGCCTTGGACCATACCCGTTGTAATTGTGTTAGCGGGCATAGTGACCAATTTTAGCAATAAAAGAATCCCAGATCAAGGCGCCGCGCCTAAAAAAATTAAATGGGTGCATTTGCATTTATTTATTTTATTTTTTTTGACTGCAGGTTTTTTATCTGAACAAGCTACACGTCAAAATTGGGAGCATCGTAAAGTGTATAATTTATTTGAGAACAATTATCGATTTGGAAGCTTTGTATTTGGTGGTGGTGATGTGTTGATTCCAATGATGTATGAGCAATATGTGACGCGTCCAAACACAGATCGTGTCAAAGAAAGTAAAAGAGATGTACTTAAAATTAATAGTGCAGCTTTTTTAACAGGCTCCGGAATTGTGAGGGCTATACCTGGACCAATCTTTTCTATAGCAAGCTTTACAGGCGCATTGGCTTTAAAAGAAAAAGGAATAGGAGGACAAATAATAGGTGCAGTAGTGGCTAGTATTGGCGTTTTTCTCCCAAGCTTTTTAATTGTCTTATTCTTTTTCCCAATTTGGCAGAAACTAAAAAAGTATGCCTTATTTTATCGTTCACTCGAAGGCATTTATGCAGCTGTTGTGGGGATTATGCTGGGCGCGACTTTATATTTATTAAAAGATATTGTATTTGATTTAGGTGGCTTGACTGGAATCAATATTGGGGTCTACTTATTGGTTTTTTGTACCACTGCAGTTGTATTGGTTCGTTATAAAGTGGCACCTCAATGGGTCGTTTTGGGCACAATTCTATTGGGCGCATTGTTAACGCTTTGGCCATCTATATTTTAACATCAACAAAGGCTTGAATTGTTTATTTTTACATCCATTCATGAAGCAAATCGTCCTCTTATTTATTTTATTGACTTGTCTTGCCTTTCCATCGGTTAAGGCTCAGATGCGCACTATTAGTGGTGTGGTCCTTGATATTTCTGGGAGAAGTCCAATTGAAGCAGTGATGGTTTATAGCAAGTTTAGCAGGACACAAACAGATTCTTTAGGTCGTTACTTAATCACGATGCAGGCCAAAGACTCTATATCATTTTCTTTATTTGGGAAAAACACCCAAAAATTTGGACTAGATGAAATTGAAGACCTGAGTAATTTTAATATCATGATTCTCGTGAATGGCGTAGATCTGCCCGATGTGACCGTGCGCAATAGTTATTACAGGTATGATTCAATTTTGAATCGGATGGATTATGCCAAATACTTTAACTACAATCAACCAGGCTTAAAGCTGAGTCCTCAACAAAATATTTTTGGTAATGGTGGGATAAGCATTGGATTTGACCTGAATGAAATAATCAATATGTTTAGGTTCAAGCAAAATCGAAATAGTCAGTTTTTACAGAATAGGATCATTCGTCAGGAACAAGACAAGTATATCAACTACCGCTTCACCAAGCGCTTTGTCCAAAAACTAACTAAATTAGATGGTCCAAGGCTAGAAGTGTTTATGGAATACTGCAAACCATCCTATCCAACCCTAGCGCTTTTGAATGACCTAGAGTTAGGCTATTTTATTCAACAGAAGCTTGTCCAATTTAAACAAGGCCGATAATTCAACCATTCATCTATTTTCTTGGTCAAAACATGGCATTTTAGCTATCTTTAAACACTAAAATTAGACCAATTTGAGAAAGTTAAATTATGTTGCTTTCATCCTGATGTTAGGATTGTTTGCATGTAAAGAGAAATCAAAGCCAACAGATAAATTCAATGTAAATGCCCCTGTATCTGTAGATATTGCAATTGCAGCTACACAAGTAGTGGATAAAGTGATTGAAGTAAATGGATCAGTGGTAGCAAGTGAATTTGTAGACATTCGTCCAGAATCCAATGGCCGTATTGTTTTTTTACAAATTCCTGAAGGTAAAATGGTGGCTGCAGGTACAGTGCTAGCCAAGTTAAATGATGCAGATTTGCAAGCGCAAATGCAAAAAATAAAAGTGCAATTAACATTAGCCAATATCAACGAGCAAAGAAATAGTAAATTATTACAAGCAAAAGGGATCAATCAAAGCGATTACGATATTAGCTTACAGCAAGTAAACAGTTTGAAGGCGGATATTGCTTATACCCAGTCTTTAATTGATAAAACGGTGATTAAAGCGCCTTTTGCTGGTCAGATGGGACTCAAGCAAGTGAGCCTAGGGGCCTTCATCAGCACAGGAACTACTATTGTTAGCTTACAAAAAGTAGATCAACTGAACGTAGATTTTACTTTACCAGAAATTTATCAAAATTATATCAAGGTAGGTAAGAAGGTATCTATAGAAAGTATTGCTAATCCTGGCGTTAAAATGTCTGCAACAATTGCTGCTATTGAGCCACAGATTATCGCTACTTCAAGAAATATTAAAGTGCGTGCTAATTTACAAGGCAAGTTGATACCAGGTGCTTATACCAAAGTATTCCTAGGAGAGAACCAACAAAAGCCAAGTATTTTGGTTCCATCTAATATCATCATTCCTGATTCTAAAGTGAAACAATTGGTAGTGGTTAAGAATGGTAAAGCAAAATTTGTCAATGTGGAGACAGGATATCGAACTGCTTCTGGTGTTGAAATTACATCGGGTATTCAAGTTGGAGATAGCTTAATCGTTGCGGGAATGCTTTTTGTAAGAGAAGGAAGCGATTTAAAAATTGGGAAGACATTGCCACTTGTTGACATCATCAAGTAGGCTCACAATTAATACATTATTGAGATGAATATATCGGAACTCTCGTTAAAACGTCCAGTATTAGCTACTGTGATGAATATTGCGATTATCATTTTTGGTTTGGTAGGTTATTCTTTCTTGGCATTGAGGGAATATCCTGCCATTGATCCACCTATTATTTCAGTGCAAACTTCTTACACAGGCGCTAATTCAGAAGTGATTCAAAGTCAAATTACAGAACCTTTAGAGAAAGCGATTAATGGGATCCCTGGTATCAGAACTATTAATTCTTCTAGTTCTGTTGGTAATTCAAATATCTCCATCGAGTTCAACTTGGGAATTAATTTAGAGACTGCAGCGAATGATGTAAGAGATAAAGTATCTCAGGCCACAAGAAGCTTACCCGAAGATATCAATAACCCTCCTGTGGTGTCAAAAGCAGACGCAAGCGGAGATTTTATTTTACTGCTTACTATAAGAAGTAAAACCAAAGGGTTATTGGAATTAACTGAATATGCTGAGAATGTCTTACAGCAACGTTTTCAAACGATTGATGAAGTAACAAGTGTTGGAGTTCGAGGCAAGCGTATGTCTATGCGCATTTATCCAAATACAGATTTACTCAATGCGTTTGGTATTGCATTTAATGATATTCAAACGGGATTGAATAAAGAAAATGTAGAATTACCTGCAGGTCGTATTTATGGTAATAAATCAGAGTTCATTATTCGTACATTAGGAAGATTATCCACCGAGGCTGATTTTAGAAATATTATTTTAAAAGAAGACCTCAATGGTATTGTGAGGTTGGGTGATGTAGCTAGGGTTGAACTGGGTCCAGACCAAGAAGACCAAGGCTCTTATTTTAATGGGGTACCTGTTGTTTCGTTATACATCTCTCCTCAGCCTGGTGCCAATCAAATTAAAATTGCAGATGAATTTTATAAAAGATTAGAAGAAGTAAAAGCACAGAATAAATCAGATATAGAATTTGCAGTTATAGTCGATTATACTAAGAATGTACGTCGTGCTTTGTCGGAAGTGAAAGAAACCATTTTAATTTCATTTACGCTGGTGGTGTTGGTGATTTTCTTTTTCTTTAGAAATTGGCTCATTGCAATTAGACCTTTGATTGATATTCCAATTTCTCTGATTGCGACTTTCTTTATCATGTACTTAGCTGGTTTCTCTATCAATGTATTGACTTTATTAGCTGTGGTTTTAGCAACAGGACTTGTTGTAGATGATGGGATTGTGGTCACCGAAAATATTTTTAGAAAACTAGAGGAAGGACTTCCTATCAAAGAGGCTGCCAGAGAGGGCAGTAAGGAAATTTTCTTTGCAGTCGTATCTACCTCTATTACTTTGGCAGTGGTATTCTTGCCTGTTATCTTCTTACAAGGTTTTGTGGGGTCCTTATTCAAAGAATTTGGTGTAGTGGTTGCAGGTGCTGTGTTGGTTTCTGCATTTGTGTCTTTAACCATTACGCCAGTGTTGAATGTCTACCTGAACAGAAATGGTGGACAACATGGTAAATTTTATGATCGTACTGAACCCTTTTTCAAAGGAATGGAACTAGGGTATAAAAATGGACTCGCTAAATTTTTACAAATTAGATGGATGGCTTGGGTGATTGTAGGCCTTTGCTTTGTAATCATAATTTTAATTGGAAGCAATATCCAAAGCGAGTTGGCACCTATAGAGGATAAAAGTGCTGTTCGTATATCCATGTCAGGTGCTGAAGGAAGTAGTTATGAAGACTTAAGAACGGATATATTGAAAGCCGCTCGCATTATGCAAGACTCCATACCAGAGCATGCATTTACTTGGGTTAGTGTCCCTTCATGGGGTGGAGGAAGCACTGGTGCATCTGGTAGATTAGGCATGGTGGATATCACTGAAAGAACAAGAACGCAGTCTGAAATCGTAGCTGATTTAAATAAGAAATTTAAACGCTTTAAAAATGTTCGACTTTTCTCTGTAGAAGAACAAACCATTTCAGTTGGTATGATGTCTCGAGGTTCTTTACCAGTTCAGTTTATCATTCAAAACTTAGATTTCCAAAAAATAAGAAAAGTCATTCCTGAGTTTTTAGAAGCAGCTAGAAAAGATAAGACCTTCCAAAACGTGGATGTGAATTTAAAATTCAATAAACCAGAATTAGATTTGACAATCGATCGTATGCGTGCCAAGGATCTTGGTTTATCAACAGCAGATATATCACAAGCATTACAGTCTGCATTTAGTGGGGCACGTGCTGCCTATTTCATCATGAACGATCGTCAATACGAAGTCATTACACAGGTAACTAAATCAGATCGTAACACGCCTACAGATATCAGTAAAATATATATCAGAAATAGTCGTGGCGAAAATATACCTATCTCAAGTGTATTGACAATAGAAGAGAATAGTAATCCTCCAAATCTTTACCACTACAATCGTTTTAATTCTGCTACCATTTCTGCTTCTTTAGCAGAGGGGAAAACAATTGGGGATGGAGTGAATGCGATGGATCGTATTGCAAAGGAGCAATTAGATGAAAGTTTCCAAACTGCGTTAAGCGGACCTTCTAGAGACTTTAAAGAAAGTGCTTCAAATACTTCTTATGCTTTATTACTCGCGTTGATTTTAATTTATTTAGTGCTTGCAGCTCAGTTTGAAAGTTTCACGGATCCATTCATCATCATGATTACTGTGCCACTAGCGATTGCTGGTGCTTTGATTTCACTCTGGATGTTGGGTCAAACATTAAATATATTCTCGCAAATTGGTATCATTATGTTGATAGGCTTGGTAACTAAGAATGGTATCTTAATTGTGGAATTCGCGAATAAGAAAAGAGAAGCTGGTTTATCC
>CAMAQL010000064.1 GCA_945860605.1 Chitinophaga pinensis | reverse complement strand
ATTTTAGTTTTTCTAAATTCTTTTGCACCGATTGGCTCCAACTCAATAAAAGGTTTAAAAAATAAAGTCACTTTGTACTTTCTTTCTAAATCAAAATAAGGTGATTTTTCACTTTCCGGCTTTGCTTGTGAAACTAGAATTTTTTTAATGGTCTTAGTTGCCTTTACTTTTTTTTCTACACTCATTTCTTTTGCCATTTTAAACTTTCTACAATTAGTAAGTTCCTCCGAAATATTGGACTATCAATTTATATAGAATCAATAGTGGTATTATCTCGAAAGCACAAAGGTATAGAAAAAAATGAAAGGAGGAGACATGTAATTTGTTCCTAACAGACGTTAATGAAAATAAGTACCTATATAGTATTAAAAGCACCATTAATAGGCTGGCGCCCCATATCGCAAAAGGATGTAAGAAGGGCTTTGCAAATGCCAAGATTCCAATGAAAGGTATGAGTAGAATACCTAGCACTTTATTGATCATGAAAACTACAAAAATATAGGTTTGAACTAGTTCAATGGTATTGAAAATATAGCCCGCAATTATTAAACAAATATACTTTCCTATATACAATCCCAAAAAGAATAAACACATATAAAAAAATCCTTCCCAAAAATGAATGGGTAGCAAATGCGCATTAAAAATAACCAATGTCGTCATTAAAGAAAAACTTACAACAAATCCAATGTTCATGATAAAAGAAGCTACACTATTTTGTAAAAGCTGCTCTCTATTTTGCATCATCCTTAACGAGGATTGACTAAATTGACTAAACAATTTCGCAATATACTGTGGTGCAATTTGAATTAGAAAACTATATAAAAATATCAATGCAATGACAGCATAAAAAAGTATGTCTTTATCTGGTAACGAAAATTTTTGTTCAATTTTATACAATACATCATTTGCATTAGAAGATGTTACTTTTTGATTGTACAATTGATAGGAATTCTTTTTTTTCGCAAAGAAATTCAGGTACAATTGTAGCACATTGAAACTACTATCTTTTGGATCTCTTGGTATGGATTGCAAATACCATGCATCAGCCTGAATAAATGTTTTTGGAATCACTGGTACATACTTGACCCATAAAGTGTCTTTAACCACCACACTGTCTTGTATAATTGCGATTGTATCCTTTGCAAGCAATACAGTATCATTTTGTCTTGCTTGCCTCACAAGGGTGAAGCTAGACAATACAAATAGTCCAATGATGGCAAATGAAAATTTCTTAAGTTGGGCTAACATCTGCTGCAAAAATAAGTATACTAATGCAGAATTAAAGAACAATGCCTAGCTTTGTTGGTAATTCAAATTATGGCTGGTATCTACCTACATATTCCTTTTTGCAAAAAAGCTTGTCATTATTGCAATTTTCATTTTTCAACGCAGACAGCAACTATACAAGCATTTGTAGACGCCCTTCTTCAAGAAATTGAACTTCAGAAAAGCTATATCAACGAGCCCATTGAGACCATTTATTTTGGTGGTGGAACACCCTCCCTACTAAATGAGTCGCAATTAAAAGTGATTATGGATACCATTTATTCCAATTTTGATGTTGCAGCTAACATCGAATGCACTTTAGAAGCCAACCCAGACGATATGCATCCAAACAAATTGGCGGCATGGAAACAAGTAGGCATTAATCGTTTAAGTATTGGTATTCAAAGTTTTCAGGCTTCTGCCTTGACTTGGATGAATCGTGCACATACAGTGGAGCAATCACATGCAGCCATCGAAATGGCAAAGCAGGCTGGTATTGAAAATTTAAGTATTGACTTAATTTATGGCACCCCCGCTTTAAGTGATGAAGCATTGATGGCCGATTTAGATTGGATTCAACAATATCAAATCAGCCATGTCTCCTGTTATGCATTGACTGTAGAAGATAAAACCGCTTTAAAAAAGTTGATTGAAAATGCACAAATAGAGGCTGTGGACCCAGAAAAACAAGCAAGACATTTTGAAATTGTATCCACTAGATTAATAGCGATGGGATTGGAGCATTATGAAATTTCGAATTTTTCAAAGCCTGGTTTTAGGAGTCAACACAATAGTAATTATTGGTCTGGCAAAAGCTATCTAGGACTTGGTCCATCCGCGCATTCATTCAATACCATTTCTAGACAATGGAATATTGCAAACAATGCACTTTACATTCAAAGCATCACCAATGGACAATTCAATTTTGAAATTGAATACCTCACAGAAGCTAACCGCTACAATGAATACATGATGACGAGTTTAAGACGAATAGAAGGATTTGACCTGGACTTAATTGAAGCAACATTTGGTAAGCGCTACCATGATCATAGTATTGGAATGATACAAGCAATGCGTTCTAAAAATATTTTTCAGCAAAATGGAAATCAATACAGTTTAACAAATGAAGCAAAATTTTTGGCGGACGGCATTGCTTCGGATTTCTTTATATTAGGATCTGCTCTAACTCCTTAAAAATGAGATCAGGTGCCGCTCCTTCCCATAAAATTTGATACACTGCATCCATTATAGGTAGCTTTACCTTTAAAGTTTGATTCATGGTATGGATACACTTGCTCGCATTGTAGCCTTCCGCCACCATATTCAATTCTAATTCTGCAGCCCTAACAGAATAGCCTTTACCGATCATATTTCCAAAGGTTCTATTTCTACTATGCAAGGAATAGCAGGTCACTAGTAAGTCACCTAAATAAACAGATGCATTGTGATTCATCAAGGCTGCTCCACTTGATTCCTTACTTGCAATTTCTTTTAACAATACTTGCATTTCATTAGCACAATTTGCAATAAATACACTTAAAAAATTATCTCCATACTCCAACCCATGTGCAATACCCGCACCAAGGGCGTAGATATTTTTTGCAACCCCGGCATATTGTACCCCAATCACATCCTTATTGACAATGGTATTGATGTACTCTGATTTAAAATAATTTGCAATGGTGGTGGTGGCAGTTTCATCCAAGCCAGAAAATGTCAAATAGGACAATTGCTCGGCTGCGACTTCCTCTGCATGGCTTGGTCCTAATAAGGTAAAGTAAGATGTAAGCGGAAAATTAAATTTTTGTTCAAGCCATTGATTCAATAAAATATTATGCACTGGTAAAACCCCTTTCACTGCCGAAATAATAAACTTATTTTTAAGGTCTTCCACTTCTAAGGATGCAAGTGTTGTTTCAATATGGATGGATGGAACGGCAATGATAATGATATCCGACGCAGCCACCACCATTTTAATATCTGTTGAAAAACTAATTTTTTGTAAATCAAAATAAGCATTTCTTAAGTAATGCGGATTGTGTTTACGTTTTTCAAAATAATCAATATTGGATTGTTGTCTAAGACACCAAGTGATATGGTGGCCATTTTCTGTTACAATCTTTGCAATCGCAGTAGCCCAACTTCCGCTACCAATGATACCAATTCGCTTTTGTTCCATTGCACAAACATAAGAAATTCATAAAAAAAGGGGCGCATTTTTTATATGCACCCCCTTTTTAAAGGTCAATATTATATCTAATAACCTTATTTTTCTTCAAATAACTTTTCTTTTGTAACTACTTTCACCAAAGAGCCATCCTTTAAAGTCTTGCTTACGATACTATAAGGACCGGTGATCACTTGATCGCCCACCTTTAATCCAGCCACTTCGATAAAGTTTAAGTCTTGAATATCTGTTTTTACTTTAACCATTTTCACCTTATTGTCTTTTTGCAAGACAAAGACCACTTCATTTAATTCTTGCTCTTTTACAGGTTCTTTTTCTGTATTGTTATTAGTAGTACTAGACACTTTGGTGTCTTTTCCTTTACCATCACTATCTCTTGTTGTCACGGCATTCAATGGCACAGTAATCACATTCACCTTAGACTTGGTTTGAATATCTGCACTTGCAGTCATACCTGGTCTAAATGGAAAAATGGCATTTTCTTTAATTAAATCTGCATAGCTATCGGTTAATAAACGAATATGCACTTTATAATTTGCCACTTCTGCTGCTGAACTAATGCCTGATGCTGCAGTGATTGGGTTGGCAATCTTGTACACAATACCCTTGAATTTTCTGTTGTTATAAGCATCTACTTCTACCAATGCAGTATCGCCTAATTTCACTTTAGTGATATCATTCTCACCCACATCTACTCTTACTTCTATACTCTTCATATCGGCAACACGCATCATTTCTGTACCCGCCATTTGCGCAGTTCCAACCACACGCTCTCCTTCCTTTACATTCATCAAACTAATGATACCATCCATTGGAGATACAATTGTAGTTCTAGCTAAGTCTTTCTCTGCTCTTGCCAATTGTGCTTTCACACCTTGTACTTGCGCTTCTCCACTTTTAATTGACTCTTTTGCTGCATTGTAACTTGATTCTGCGCTGCGGTAAGTTTGTTCTACTTGCTCATATTCGGCTCTTGAAACAATCTTGTCTGCAAATAATTTTTTAAAACGCTCATACGCCGCTTTTGAACTTTCGTATCCATTCTTTAAGCCACTTAAATTTGCTTTGACATTTTCGTATTGTGCTTTCACTTGATTCACAGAAGCGGTTACTTGATCTCTTTGAGAAGAGTAAATATCGGCATAGATCTTAGCCAAAACCTGCCCCTTCGTCACTTTTGCGCCCTCTTCTACAAATAAGCTTACAATCTCTCCAGAAATATCTGGACTTACTTTCACTTCAATTTCAGGATACACTTTACCACTTGCATTTACCGACTCAGTGATGGTTCTTAATTCCACCTTCTCGACTGTAACTTCGATACCTTCATCTTTTCCAATGACACCTGCTTTTTTTAGACCTACTAGTACTACAACTAGTACAACAAAACCTACGATACCCCAAATGATTTTCTTATTCATTTTTTTTATTTTACGATGCGATTAATAAATTATAGAGAAAGTGCTTCTCCTTTATAAAACTCAAGTAATTTGATTCTAAATACATACTCGTACTGAGCAGCTTTATAATTTACTTTAGCCCTTAAAAAATTGTTTTGATTATTTAATAATTCTATGGTACCCAATAACCCTAACTCATAACGCTTTGTAGCAAAGCTATAGGCCTTCTCCGCAGTTAGAACTGCCTTTTGATTGGCATTTAGTTTATTGTAAGCTACCACTGCATTGGTATAAGCAGCATAAATATCTTGCTTTAACTTTCTCTGCGCATTTTCTTGTTGTAGACTAGCAGATTGGTAATTCAATTTTGACTGCTGATACGCTGTTTTAGATTGATTGGCGTTGAAAATTGGAATCGATAATTGAAATCCAAAATTCTGACCAAAGTTATTATCTAATTGTCTGCCCCATCCCTTCCAAATATTACTAAAATCTCTATTGCTTGTAACGGTATTGTACAAAGGACTTTGTACAAAATATTTAGCAGCGCCCACCGTCACAAATGGACTAGTAGGTGTGATATTGCTAAACCCTGCAGGTTCAATCCCGCTAATATATTTAAATGCATTAGAGAAATTGGAGCTCAATGAATAGCCAAAGCTTAAAGTTGGATAAAATCCAGCTTTTGCGACCAATTGATTTTTTTCTGCCGCCTTTACACGAAGGTTTGCCGCTTTGATATTAGGAAGATTTTGTTCAGCCACACCAAATACATAATCGGGTTGTAAGTCTGCAAAAGCTTGTAATTTAATTTGCTCTACAGGCTGCACATACACATCAAATGCTTCCGCTGCATCTAAATTCAGCAATGCTTTTAAACTTAATTTGCTTTGTTCTACATTAGAAATAGCCGTGATATAATTACTGCTATCATTTGCCAATTGGGTTTCTAATTCTAATAAATTAATTTCTGGTAACAAGCCAACTTCTACACGCTTTTTTGTTGCAGCCAATTGCTCTGTCGTTTGTGCAATTTGAATTTTAGATATTTCTGATTGCTCAATGGTAGATAATACTTGCAAATAAAATGTAGCCACATTCACAGAAATATCATTCGACGCAGTTTGAAGATCGGCGATGCTTGCCAACCAACTATAATTACTTGCAGCAGCCGTATTGCTTAATCTATTGTTATTGTATACTTGAACACCTCCATTCAATCCAAAATTATTAAATAAAAATTGCGTGGTAGTAAAGGAGTTGGTTACAGGGTCAATGGAACGACCTAAACGCATTCCTAAGCCAGAAGATCCAGTCAAATTAGGCAACCTACTGTCCTTAGCCTGATCTGCCTGCAATTTGGATAATCTTGCTTGTATATCTGCTTGTTGAACTGAAATATTATGCTTTATAGCATATTCCACACAGGTTCTTAAATCCCATTGTTTTGGACTTTGAGCCGTTAAAGACATGCTGAATACTAAAAAAAGAAAAGAAAAAATGTATTTCATTGGTGGTTTTAATAATTAGAGATTCCTTTTGTACTATGCAAAAGTAATGCAAACAGAAAGAGTTGTCTAATTTTTAGACAAGCGGACTTCCCTATGGCTGAACAGCTATGGGTGGGTATAAATGGCTTCCCCTAGATTTAGGAGGTCTTTTTATAATAAAATAGGCGATAAAGCACCAATACGATGGCCACTAAAATAACAGCAGTAAGGGCAGCATAAGGCTTATCAATGACCACTGCAACTGCTACAAAAGCATAAGCCAATACAAAAATGGATGCAAAAATAGGCGTCCAACGCTTTAATCCTCCAGTGACAGACGCATCTCCCTGACCCTTGCGTCTTAATATGAATAGTGTGGCTGCCGAAGTACTCATCCCCAAGCAATCCAAGAAGATACTAAAACTCAATACATCGTCTACCCCTTTCCCAAAAAAAGTAATCAAAATAGTAGTGATTGCAAAAACTGTAAGTCCTGGTACTAAGGCATCTGTTGTAGCATGCTTTTTTTGAAATACAGCAGGCAATACTTTATCCTCACTCATCGCATACATCACCCTAGGGTTACTCATTAAAATAACATTCACGTAAGCGAGCACACTTAAGACCATCGCAAAATCAAATACTTTGGCACCCAATTTCCCAAACCAAGCTTCAAATAAAAGGGAGCCAATGGCATTGGCATTTTTAATATTATCAAAGCCAATCACTTTTACATAAGTATAATTAATTGCTAAGTA
>CAMAQL010000063.1 GCA_945860605.1 Chitinophaga pinensis | reverse complement strand
CGTCGTGATGGTACTTCAAGAATCGTAAACGAAGAGAATAGAGAAGTAACTTCTTGGTCTGCTGGTTTCACATGGAATGCTTTACAGGAGCGTTTCTTGAGCAAGCAAAACATTTTCTCTGAATTGAAATTGAGATTGTCATTTGGTATCATTCTAAATATTGGTTCAATCCAAACATCTTCTTATGGTGCGGGATTACAATCTGTTACCAACTACCAAGGCCCTCAGGTGCCTACTTTTGGTACAACGGCTTATGCTGGTTCTACCATTGGTGGTTTAGCGCCTACTGGCCCAGGTAACCCTAATTTAAAAATTGAGAGAGTACAAAAAGCAAATATTGGTATCGACTTTAGTGTATGGAACGGTCGTGCTCGTTTTAACTTAGATGCATATGATGAGCAAACTTTAGACTTATTTGTTAACCAACCATTGTCTGGTACAACTGGTTTCTCTAGCTTGTATATCAATGCTGGTAGAATGTCAAACAAAGGTTTAGAATTAAATGCAAAAGTGGATGTAATTAAGTCACAAGATTTTGGTGTAACACTTGGTGTAAATCATTCTTATAATAAAAATACCATTGAAAACCTAGGTGCAGTGAATGAATTCTTCTTAGGTACATTCGTGATCAGAAAAGGTTTGTCTTATGGTACACACTACACACTTAATTATTTAGGAGTTGATCCTGCCACTGGTAATCCACGTTACGAAGCACCAGATGGTTCAATCACAAATGATCAGGCTAAAGCAGGTCAATTTGATAAGTTTGGTAACTACTTACCAAGACACCAGGGTGGTGTAGATTTTGAAATTCGCTATAAAGCATTCTCTATTTCTGGTTTATTCTCTTATCAATTTGATGTTCAAAGATACAATAACATCAAGAGCTGGATTACAAGAGGTATTCCAGGTTACCAGTCTGCAGTTAATGCTTCTAGAGTGTTAATTGACAACCAATGGACTGCTCCAGGTGATATTAAAAGATATCAAAGATCAGGTGTTGATAGAGGATTTACTTCTGATGATATTGAAGATGCTAAATTCTTACGCTTTAGAAACTTAGTTGTTGCGTATCAACTTCCTGCACTTAAAGGACCAAATGGTAAGCCATTGTTTACAGGTGGAAGATTGTATGTACAAGGTCAAAACTTAGCAATATGGAGCCCTTGGACTGGTCTTGATCCAGAAGATAGCAACAATATTAGTTTGAGCGAATATCCTAATCCTAGCATGTTTACATTAGGTTTAGACATTAATTTCTAATCAACTAAAAAATGAATAAAATGAGAAAAAATAAATTGGTTATGGGTTCTTTTTTAATGTTATCCCTTTTTGCATCATGTTCTAAGGTGATTAATGTTAAAGAAACCGACTTCATCGGCGGAGACGTCGCTTTGAAGAATGTTTCAAATGTTGAGTCAGGCCTTATTGGTGCTTACGCAACAATGAACGTAGAAATGGGCATTTTGTTGAACAGTGTTTTTAGCGACGAGGTAAGAGTTGCTGAGTTTTACAATGCTGCAACTGTGCACGAATGGCAATATGGGTCAACAGATATCTCAATCAGAGATAACTTTACCGCATTCCCTATGTATTACAGAACGATAGATAGAGTAAACAGAGTTCTAGAAGCGTTGCCAAATGCAAAAGCTGCTAACGCAACCGAAGAAGCGCTTAAAATCAGAATTAAAGGAGAAGCTTTATTCTTAAGAGCTTTCTGTCACTTTGGTTTATATCAATTTTACAGCAATACTTCGGATGGTACAGCTTTGGCATTAGCTTATATGGAGACGCCTTCTTTAACGCCTCAAGCAAGAATCACTGTAGCACCTTATATGGCTAAATTGAATGCTGATTTAACTGCTGCTAAATCTCTTGTGCCGGCTACTAACGCAGATATTGCTAGAGCTTCAAAACAGGCAGTGACTGCATTACAAGCAAGAGTTGCTTTGTATATGAAAGACTATACGAATGCAGCTACTTTTGCAACTGAATACATCGCTGCATTCCCATTAGCTTCTAAAACAAACTTCCCATTAATTTGGAAGGATGTAAACAATAGCGAAGTGGCATTCAAATTGACTAGAACAACAACTGCAGGTGGTAGAATTGGAACTTTGTACAGAGGTACATCTGCAAATGCATCAAATATTGGTACAATTACTTGGAGACCTTCATCAGCTTTATTAAATAGCTATGACCAAGTAAATGATATCCGTTATGGGGCATACTTCTTTGAAGAGCCTATACTTAAAGCAAGTTCTTCAAGATCTATTGCTGCTATTTTGATCAATAAGTATGCTGGTACCACCTATGGTACACCAACTGAATTATTAGCAGATGGTAAAGTATTCAGAACTGGTGAAATGTATTTAATTCGTGCAGAAGCAAGAGCAGAAACAAATGATTTAACTGGTGCTGCTGCTGATTTGAATGCATTAAGAGATGCTAGAATCAACGGGTATTCTGCTGCTAGCTTCGCTTCAAAAGGTGATCTTATTACTGCTATTATGAATGAGCGTTTTAAAGAATTACCATTCGAAGGCCATCGTTTCTTTGATGCTAAAAGACGTAATCTTCCAATTATTCGTTTAGCAGGAGATGCACAAAACAATAAAATCACTTTAGAGTCTGGTAATTTTAGATTCCTATTACCAATCCCTAACTCAGAGATTCAAGCGAATCCATTGATGGTTCAAAACCCAGGTTACTCGAACTAATCAATATACCTAAATAAAAAAGGGTGCCTCAATGCTATTGAGTGCACCCTTTTTTTTATCTTGCTTCTATCATCGAATAAAATATCATTCAATCCTCCTTATGAAAAAGTACCTCTTTATCCTCATTTTTTCTTGCGCGACGATTCCTATGTTTGCTCAAATATCCGGTAATGCTGTTCCGACTGTGCAATTTGCAGACGCAAACGGCCGTATTTTACCTGCTGGTGCTGCTGGTGTACAAGGCACACCCTATTTATTTGAAAAATTTGGCCAAGGCAAAATTGTTTTTCTGAATGGGATGGAATCGGTGGATTCTAATTTAAACTATTCATTGGTTGACCATAAATTATTTTATACGCAAAAAAATGGTTTATATGTGGTGAACCAACAAGCAAAAGAATTCATCTTATATGGCTTAGACAAGGAAAAAAATAAAATCTCAAAACAGTTCATGTGTTTATTCCCGCGTGTAGATGACAATACCCCTGCAACTTTTTACGAAGTACTTGGAAAGGGGGACAATTTACAATTATTAAAATATACAAGTAAACGCATTAAAGAATCAGCTGTATACGGCGGAGCGCCTCTTAAGGAATATGTTTTGGACGATTTATTTTATCTCTATGATAAAGTAGCAAAAAAAATGATTGCATTGGGTAGTGCGCTTTCTTTGAAATCGATTAAAAAAGGATTGCCAAGCTATTCAGTTCAAATTGATGCGTTGATGAATACCAGTAAATTAAATCTCAAGAAGGAAGAAGACATGATTCAACTACTTCAACAATTAAAGCCTTCATCTAATTAAAAAATATTTAATGCATTTTTATCGCAGCTTATTGATTCTTTGTTTTTTTATGGCGCATGCTAGTGGTCAAAGCCAAGTGCAGCCTGATGCGAAACTTAGCAATGAGTCTTTGTATAGACCGCGTTTTCATTTTACGCCAAAGCAAGGCTGGATGAATGATCCTAATGGGATGATTTTTTTAAATGGGCAATACCATTTGTTTTTTCAGCATTATCCAGATGGAACGGTTTGGGGTCCTATGCATTGGGGGCATGCTACAAGCAGCGATTTAGTGCAATGGAAAGAACAACCTATTGCTTTGTATCCAGATTCGATTGGAATGATTTTTTCTGGCTCTGCTGTATTGGATAAAAATAATACGAGTGGTTTAGGTCGTGGTGGTATAGCGCCCTTGGTAGCCATCTATACCCAACACAATATGCCGGGTGAAAAAGCTGGCAGGACAGATTTTCAAAATCAATCTATTGCATATAGTTTGGATGAGGGAAAAACATGGACAAAATATGCAGGGAATCCTGTACTTAAAACCCCGAATATAAAAGACTTTAGAGATCCAAAAGTCATATGGCATGAGCCTACTCAAAAATGGATCATGAGTTTAGCAGTTGCGGACCATGTTGAATTTTATAGTTCGCCTAATTTAATTAACTGGACTAAGGAATCCGAAATAGGTAAAAATTTATTTGCACATGGAGGTGTTTGGGAATGTCCAGACTTATTATCTTTTAATCACTTTGGAAAAACAATATGGATTTTATTAGTGAGCATGAATCCAGGCGGGCCAAATGGTGGCTCTGCTACACAGTATATAGTGGGTGACTTTGATGGTCATGCATTCAAGCCTTATTCTACCGATATTAAATGGATGGATTATGGTCCAGACAATTATGCGGGTGTGACATTTGCAAATGTAGGAGAAAGAAATATTTTAATTGGTTGGATGAGTAATTGGGATTATGCGAATGTAGTGCCTACAGAAAAATGGAGAAGCGCTATGACCGTGCCTAGGGAATTAGGATTATTGGAACAACAAGAATTTATAAAATACTATTCAAGCTATGAATCAACTGCTAATTCATACAAGGATTCAAAATTTCAGGCAGATGGTTTTTATTTAGTGTCTTCTCCGGTAAAGGAATTGAATGCTAGTTTTATAAAGACAATGTCAAAAGAAAATTTTGTTACTGAAAAAATATTTTCTTTATCTACTGAAAAAAATCCTATTCCGAATCGCATTGATCTAACTTCGACCTCTAAGTTGGAAAATAATTTTGAAATTATTTTGTCAAATAAGTTTAATGAAAAATTAATTATCGGATATGATGCAGTAAAAAGGCAATACTTTATTGATAGAACCAAAGCAGGTGTTTCAAATTTTAATGAAGGATTTGCGGCAGTAGCAGTAGCGCGAAGACTTACAAATCCATATGTTTATATGGATTTGTCTATTCTATTAGATAAAACATCTATCGAATTATTTGCAGATGGCGGACTTACTGTAATGACGGCTTTATTTTTCCCAACACATCCATTTACAAATTGTACTTTAGAATCTAAAGAAGGTATGAACTTAAAGTCAATCAATTTATTTTCTTTAAAATAGTTTATCCATTTTTTAGGTCCAAAAATTTGAATGAATTTAAAGTTTGCTTCAACCTTTTAAGCCTTCACTTGTTATTTCTTTATGCAACAATTCACTCCTGCCGAATGGCAGTCTTGGGAAAGATTTTATCGAGCTAATTTTATCAATAGCTTAACCGGATTTAAATCGGCCAGTTTAATTGGCACCATCAATGCGCAGGGCGTGCCTAACTTAGGTATGTTTAGTAGTATTGTACATATTGGGTCTGATCCTGCATTGATTGGGTACATCAATCGTCCTTTAGCAGCCGCTCCGCATACCTTAGCCAATATAAAAGCAAATGGTTTTTATACGGTGAACCATATCCATGCTTCATTTGTAGAAAAAGCACATCAAACAAGTGCTAAATACCCAGACGAAGTCAACGAGTTCAGGGAAGTAGGATTGACCGAGGAATATATTGATGGGGTCAATGTGCCTTTTGTAAAAGAGAGTCCTATTAAGTACCTACTTTCTCTAAAAGAGATTGTCCCTATTACATTGAATGCCACTTTTTTAGTGATTGGTCAGTTAGAACAAGTATTGATTACGCCATCCCTTCAAACAACTGCGGACGGCTTTTTAGAACTTGACCAAATAGGCTCGATTTGTAGTAATGGACTAGACGCCTATTATACCACTGAATTAGTAGATCGCTATGATTATGCAAGGCCAGGTGTGCCGGTTCAAAAAATTACTACCAAAAAATAGTTTAATCCATTTTTTTTAAGTGCTTTAATAGTGGTCGTTTTAGTTTACTAGCTTATCTTTTATAAGCATAAAATCATATATTTAACATGTTAAACTATTTCTCTAAATAATCATAATCAATAGAATGAAAAAATTATTAATACTTATCACTTTTCTTTTCCCAGTATTATCCTATGCACAAGAGGGCTTCACAGTTACAATGCATATTAAAGGGCTTGGGGATCATCAAATTAAAGCAAGTATTCAGAGAAATGGCAAATATGTTATTGATACACTTACGAAAATAGATACCGATTTAGTGGTATGGAAGGGAAAGACAGTAGACCCGCAACTAGTTAGGGTAGAAGTGATTGATACAAGCCTATACCTTCGAGTAGGAAAAGCAGTCATGGCCCCTCCTGCACTTACATTTTTATTGACCAATACAGATATAGAGATTCAAGCGGATGCTAAACAAATTTTTACTGGGACAATTGAAAGCAAAAATCCTGAAGTTCAATTATATAATAGTATTCGTAATGCAGATTTAGAAGATGCAAAAGAAAATTGGGCTTTACAACAGACGCAAAATAAAAAAAGAAATTTAAACGATACCATTGGTAATTATGATATTACGCAGCGATTACAATATTTAAAAAAGAAAAATCAGGCAATGCGTATTCAATTTTTGAATGACAATCCTGCAACTTTTACTAGTTTGTTAGTCTTACAATCTTTATTCTTGATTTTGCCAATCAGTGAATCTGAAACAAAGTTTTATGAATTAACCGAAGACCAAAAAAATTCGAATACGGGTAAAGCCTTAATATTAAAAATAGAAAGCAATAAAAGTACCGCAACAGGTAAGCCTGTTATACCTTTTGCTCAAATTGGGATAGATGGAACGATGGTGGATGTAAATGCATATAAAGGGAAAGTTGTTTTAATTGATTTCTGGGGAAGCTGGTGTGTGCCTTGCAGAATTAGTCATCCAGCATTAAAGGAATTGTATAATCAATACAAATCAAAAGGTTTTGAAATCATTGGTATTTCTAATGAAATTGCCAATAGCAATAGAGACAAAAAAAAGCAAGACATTGCTTGGCGTAAAGCCGTTAAGGAAGATGGACTTAGTTGGCCACAGATCCTATACGATCCAGCAATAAAGGATATTGTGAAGGAGTATGACATAAATGGCTACCCTACTAAGTTTTTAATTGACCAAAATGGCAAGTTTGTTATGCGTATTCTTGGCAATAGTGAAAGATTACACGCTGAGCTTGCGGCTAAATTAGCCCAGCTAATGCCTGATTAAAGTGGGTCATTGCCTATAATTTGATTTTGACTTCATCGTCTTTTTAGTTAAATTACATCAAATCGATGTATATGAATCCATGTCAATTTGATGGTGCAAGAAGGGGCTTTTTTAAAAAATCAGCCGCGGTCGCTGCACTATACTTAACCCCATCTGTTTTAGTGAAAACATTTGCGGCAGATAATGTTGTGCCGATGCCTATTGCAAAAGAGTGCGAGATTT
>CAMAQL010000062.1 GCA_945860605.1 Chitinophaga pinensis | reverse complement strand
AGGTATGAGGATTTACCCATTGGTCAATCCTTAACATGGACAACAGGTCTATATAAAATAGAAAAAGATAAAGCTGCTTATCTTGGATTTAAATTTGAGCAATATAAATTATCAAAAAAAGATAATTACACCCATGTCATTGCTAATATTGCAAGTAGCTATATCAATCAATCTTTACAAGACTTTAGGTTCCTTGCAAGCTTGGAACAGTTTAGTAAATTGAAGTACCTCAACAGTGGATATGGCTACCGTCAAATCGTCAACTTAAGCTTTACACAAACTTTGAAAAATAAGTACAATGATGCATTAAGAATCAATAGCATTTATGGCATTCCTCAATTGAATAGAGAACAAATCAAAGGAGGCACGCGTCTTTCGGCCAACTGGGAAACAGTGCTGTATAATAACCGTCCAATTTGGGGCTTTAAATCTGCCCCATTTGTGTTTGGTAATCTAACATATATTAGGGCCGTTGGCGACCCCCTCGTTAAAGGCGATATTTATAGCTCAGTCGGCTCTGGCCTGCGGATCCGAAACGAAAACCTTATTTTTGGGACCATTGAATTAAAAGGGTTCTATTTTCCTAGAACAAATCAGCAGATAAGTCCATGGAATTTTAGCTTCATTACCAATCTTAGGTACAAGTACAATTCAAATATCGTTGATAAGCCAAATTATGTTGAAATAAACTAATTTTTTCTCTTTTAACTCAACCATTTAGGCCTAAAATTGTTATTTATCTTATGGTTCAAGCTTATAATTTTTTAGCCAGCTGGCAGTTATTTCCAGAGAAATGTGAATTCGAATATCAAACAGTTCCAAAATCGGGTAATTATAAAATCGAAACCGTTTCGAATGGCCATTTGTTGAGTTTTAGCCATAATTGGGTCAACTTAGAAAACGATGCGTTCTATGCTCAATATCAAGTGAATCCCAATGGCCAACCCATGGCTTTTGACAATACTGAATTAGCCAATACCATTAGCGCCGAAATCAACAATGCTTCTTGCTTGACTGTTCAATTTTATAAAGAGGATGTATTGAACCTTAAAGTCGTACACGAAATTTTGTCAAATGGCTTTTTAAAAGTGACACAGGAGGGTTTCAAAGAAGACCAAAGCCCTTTCAAAAATATTGAAGTTTACCATAAGCAACTAAGCGTTTTGCCTTATGCCTCGTCTGCAGGTAGTGTGGCAATTCGTCCAACTAAAGAAGGTGTCATTAAGCATAAGGCACTCTCTGCGATGGAAGATCAAACCAATATGCAGCTCAACCAAATTAAAGAGCAAATTGAATTACTTGCAAGACAAGCTCAGGAAATTCGTAAAAGAAAAGAATTGAGCATGATGATTTACGAAGCTAAAATTACTTTCAAACCACAGATTGGTCAAGTATATCATGTCTATGAAAAGCAAGATGGGTCGCATGTGTTGTCGATGGTCGCACCGCATGAATGGGGCGGTGGTGCAGGCCCTTTTGCACAATTTATTGCTACAGTAAAATTATTAGCAGACCATACTTGGATCGAAGTCGCAGCTTAATACCCGTAATTTTCTAAAATTGCATCTACCCTTTTTTCTACCATCGCATCTTTCAATACTGGCGGTGCATGATGTGGTTTAATGGTGGCATCAAATACCAATGGCCCTTTTGCACCCCAATGCTTCTTTGTTGTAAATGCATCAATGGCCTCTATATCATGAGAAGGATTGGTTCTTGTAAACGCAGCCCATAAAAAATTATTTAAATCACTGGCCATCCACTTTGGATCTTCTGTTATAATCATCATGACCACACCTTCTTGCATTAACAAAGCTTCACCCTGCCCTAATAATGCGGATTGTAAAGTACTTGTATTAATAGCAGAAGCATTGACTGCAATCACGCCTGGCATGACTAAGCTTGCATCTATATTTAAATTCAGTAGTCTTTGAGGAACAGTATTTGCTAAAGTTCTTTTGACATCACCATATGCAGCAATCACTACTTTAGAGCCTGCGTTTAAACCCTCGCCTGAATAGTCTAAAGTATCCATCGTGGTTTTTGTGTAAAAATGGATATCATTACTAAGATCTAATCTTGATAAAATATATTCAAAATATGCCTGCACGCGATGGGTCGATAATTGATTGGTAACGTCCGCAGTGATGAAAACAAATTTAGCTAAACTCAATTGACCGGTACCTAAAATATGATTGGCAATGGTTAAAATTTCTGCAGGCTGTTTGGTAGTTAAATACGGCGTGTATCTTTCACTACCAATGGCTAGTAATAATGGATGCACCCCTGCCGCATCTACTGCATGCACTTCTTTCAATCCAGGAATTTCATTGGACACAGCAGCACCAGTCATAGCGTGAATCAATTGTCCAAAACTAGTATCCTCTTGTGGTGGTCTTCCAACGACTGTGAATGCCCAGATGGCATTTTTTCGCGCATACACTTTATGCACACGCATTAAAGGAAAACTATGCTCTAAACTATAATACCCCAAATGATCTCCAAAAGGACCTTCTGGTTTATTTTCTCCTGGATACACTTCTCCAGTAATCACAAAATCGGCATCTGTACTCAAACAAAATCCATCTTTATATGTGTATCCAAATCTTTTACCTGCGAGTACGCCTGCAAAATTCATTTCACTTAATCCCTCAGGAAGCGGCATCACAGCAGCAACGCTATGTGCTGGAGGTCCGCCCACAAAACAACTTACTTTCAAAGGCATCCCTTTTTTGTTTGCCTTTGTTTGATGCACGCCAATCCCTCTATGCAATTGATAATGTAAACCAATTTCTTGATCTAGCACATACTCATTACCAGTTAATTGAATTCGGTACATGCCTAAATTACTATTTGCAATCCCTGGCTTATCTGCATCCTCTGTATACACTTGTGGTAAAGTGACATAAGCACCTCCGTCCATAGACCAATGCTTGATCAATGGCAAATCACTAATTTTTATTTCTTCGTAGGTCACTGGCTGACTAATTGGATTTTTTTTAGGCAATGCATTGATGGCTGCTGGTAAAGCACTCAATGCAGCCAATGGATTTTTTAAAGCAGCAACAGGATCGATTTTAATTTCAATTAATTTTTTCACCTGTGGCAAAGTATCCCTAAAAATAAATTCACTTCTTTCTAATGTGCCAAAAATATTGGAGGCTGCCCTGAACTTAGAACCCTTCACCTTTTCGAATAAAATGGCTGGCCCCTTTTGTTCATGGATGCGTAAATGGATCGCTGCCATTTCCAAATGAGGATCTACTTCCTCTTTAATTCGGAGCAATTGTCCATTGCGCTCTAAATCCAATAAACAAGCTTCTAAGTTAGAATAAGCCATGAGGTGATAATTGAGATGCAAAATTAACTTAAATTTGCACATGACTCATTTAAGTGTAAACATAAATAAGATTGCAACCCTAAGAAATAGTCGTGGCGGCAACAACCCGGATCTAGTAAAAGTAGCTTTAGATTGTGAACGTTTTGGCGCTCAAGGCATCACAGTTCACCCTAGACCAGATGAAAGACATATTCGATACCAAGACGTTTATGATTTAAAGGATAATATACATACAGAGTTCAACATTGAGGGCAATCCAAAAGAACAAAAATTTGTTGACCTTGTATTGGCGACCAAACCAGCGCAGGTAACCTTGGTGCCAGATGCTCAAAATCAATTAACAAGTGACCATGGCTGGGATACCATTACAGAACAAGCTTATTTAAAAGAAATCATTGCGGTGTTTAAAGCTGCTGGAATTCGTGTCTCTATTTTTGTAGACCCAAGTGTCGAATTGGTTGAAGGGGCGGCAAAGACAGGAACAGACAGAATAGAATTATACACAGAAGCGTATGCTCGTGCATTTGCAAAAGGAGAAAAAGAAGCAGCCATATTGGACTATAAATTAGCAGCGGCAAAAGCAAAAGAGTTGGGATTAGGGATCAATGCAGGACATGATCTGGATCGTTTTAACTTGGCCTACCTCACCAAAGAAATCCCTTATATAGACGAAGTAAGTATTGGACATGCCTTAATTAGCGACGCAATTTATTTAGGTTTAGAAAATACCATTCAATTGTATAAAAGAGCGCTTTCGGTATAAATATTACATAAAGCTCAGCCTATAATTTGAGCAATTAAAAGTTATTTGATCCCTAATTAAGATCGAATTTGTATCTTGCAGTAAATACATCTTATGGCCAACCAACCAATTGTAGGGATTATCATGGGAAGTGACAGTGATTTAAACATCATGCAAGCTGCTGCGGATATCCTTAAAACATTCAATATTCCTTTTGAATTAACAGTGGTTTCGGCACATAGAACACCAGATCGCATGGTGGAATATGCTAAGCAAGCAAAGTCAAGAGGCCTAAAAGTGATTATTGCAGGTGCAGGAGGAGCAGCGCATTTACCAGGGATGGTTGCATCCATCACCACCCTTCCAGTCATTGGTGTTCCAATTAAATCATCCAATTCTATAGATGGATGGGATTCTATTTTGTCGATTTTACAAATGCCCAATGGTGTTCCTGTTGCAACCGTTGCACTGAACGCAGCAAAGAATGCAGGTTTATTAGCAGCACAAATTATTGGTACCCATAACGAAACGATTGCATTAGCAATGGCGGATTACAAATTACAAATGGAGACTGAGGTATTGGGAAAAGTAAATCAATTGAAAACAAATTGGGACAATCAATTTGACGCTTAGTCAAAATTGATAATTCTAAATCTAGACTCCAAGCCTGTAGAATGTTCCATGATGGTGTCTATCCAGCTTAAGTCAAATTGACCTACCCATCTAGAAAAATGCTCCTCACGTTCTTGTAAATTATCTTGAGGAAATAATTCCTTTTTAATGCGATGTATGCGTTGTATATCCACTGATTGCTTGCGTTTTTCGGCACGCACCATTTTCTTTTCTAGCACTAATAACTTCGCTTTTGCTTGCTGTGCTAAATTATCGGCGTGTGTCCCTAATGTAGGATCTACTTTCAACACTTCATTTTTAATCGTCGAATACAAAGTAGATAAGTTGTTTATTTGATCCTGTAAATCCAATGCTTGAGTTGCATGTTTTTTTACATAAGCCACTTCTAATTCAAGGATTGGCTTAAATAAGTCTTGTTCCTCAAACTGCATTGCAGCCCATTGATCAGATTGCTTTTGACGGATCAATAAAAAAGAATTTCTAAGTTGTAATAAAGGATAATGCACACCCAATTGTTGAAATAGATTTTTCAATTCCATCCAGTAAGCTAATTCTCCTCCACCGCCAACAAAAACAACACCAGGCAAGATTGTTTCTTGATACACTCCTCTCAAAATGACATTCGGACTGAACCTTTCAGGATATTGATGCAATTCTGCAATGATTTCTTTTTCTGTAAATTGAATGTCCGTATCCACGACTATAAATTGCTCGCCTTGTTTTTCGATCCTTGCTCTTATACTGTCTTTTAAATAAAATAAATTGATACTTCTGCCTTCGGATTGAACATGGTAGTCTTTTGACAATGCAGCAATCGTTGGCTGGATAGTTTCATGAGAAAATGATGTCAATAATTCCTTTTCCATCACAGGAATAAATGCTGCTTTAAGTGCGGTATCATCTGGCTGCAATACCAACAATCCTTTTGATCCAAAAAATGCATGTACAAAAGACAATGTGGCCTCACTGATGGTGTTGCCTTTTTGATACGCATTTTTTAAAATCTCTAACGCTTTATGTCCTTGAGGAAGTATAGACCAATAACTTTCTAATTGTTTTAATAAGCCTAATAAAGCAACATCTACCTGCATTCTTCCAATAGCACCAGTTTGTTTGGTCAACCATTGGCATTTTTTTTGATCTAAATTAAATGCACCTACTTCGTCCAAGTCGGCATCTTCAGAGCCCATATAATAGACTGGGACAAAATCATAATCAGGGAATGTTGCCTTTAAACTAGCAGCTAATTGAATAGCATGAATAATTTTATAAAAAAAGTACAAGGGTCCTGTAAATAAATTTGGTTGATGTGCCGTGGTCACAACAAAAGTCGTATCCTTTTTTAACAAGGCAAGTTTGACATTGACTGCTTTTTCTTGTGGAAGATTGCTGTATTGTTTTGTCAATACATCAAACAATAATGTACGATTGATAGGATATTTTTTTCGGCCTTCAATTGCCGAACGATAGCCGCCCTCCTCAACATTAGGCGCATATTGCACAAAATCCATCGCATTGCCTTTACCCTCTAAGTAATCATTGATTAATGTAGAGAATACATGCGTTGAACTAAATGGGATAGGCTTACTGCTTTGAGACATCGTGGGCAAATTTCGGGAAAAATGCATTGATAAAGGCATTTTATTCGATATTGAAAGAAAAATAATACTTTTATAGGGCGAAAGATTGCTCGCTTAAAACTAGCCCCTATGGAAACCTACGGTAAGATTCTCGTTATTGCTATGCCCCTATTTCTTTTATTAGTCCTATTTGAAAAATGGTATGGATGGCGCAAAGGCAATGATACCGTAAAGACAATGGATATGATATCGAGTTTAAGCTCGGGTGTAACCAACTCAACAAAAGATGTATTAGGGTTGAGCATTGCTATTATTAGTTATAGTTGGCTGGTGGAGCACCTCACTATTTATCAAGTAAAGTCAAGTTGGTTATTATATGTCATTGCATTTTTAGCTTTAGATTTTGCAGGTTATTGGGTGCACCGTTTAGCACATACTGTAAACTTTTTTTGGAACAACCATATTGTACACCATAGTAGTGAAGAATTTAATTTAGCCTGTGCATTGAGACAAAGCATCTCGGTGTATTTTAGGATTTATGCTTTCCTATTAATTCCTGCAGCGATGTTTGGTGTGCCGCAACAAGTGATTGCTGTGGTAGCGCCTTTACATTTATTTGCACAGTTTTGGTACCACACGCAACATATCAACAGAATGGGATGGCTAGAATACATTATTGTAACACCAGCACATCACCGTGTGCACCATGCCATTAACCCAGAATATTTAGATAAGAATTATGGTCAAATATTTATTTTCTGGGATCGTATGTTTGGCACTTTCCAAGAAGAAACCCCTGCAATCACTGCCGTATATGGCGTTACAAGACCAGTGCGTACTTGGAATCCCATTAAAATAAATTTTATGCATCTATGGTTATTAATGCAAGATGCTTGGCATACACAAAGTTGGAAAGATAAATTACGTGTTTGGTTAATGCCATTAGGATGGAGACCAGCAGATGTGGTTGAAAAATATCCTGTATACAAAATTGAACATGTATACCATTTTGAAAAATACGATACCCCTGCACCTAAGGGGATGATTATTTATTTATGGATTCAACTATTTTGCTTGCTCTTAATTGTAAGTTACTTATTTGGCAATGTAGCTAGTATTGGACTAACCAATATGATGTACTATGGCTTATTCGTTTTTGCACAAGTATATGCTTTAACAGAA
>CAMAQL010000061.1 GCA_945860605.1 Chitinophaga pinensis | reverse complement strand
TCAACCCCATCCTGCTCCGCCCCCCTAGGCGCCCTTGTGGTGGCAGAAACAGAAAATGCCAATTGAGGATAATTCGCTAATAAAAATCGCGTGATAGAGGTTTTACCAGCACCAGATGGCGCAGTCAAAATGATCACTTTTTTGTGTTGTTCAGACATGGGACTAAATTAAGCAAATACCATCTAAATAAATCATAATAAAGAAGAAATAGAAAGGGTAATAGGCACTTAAGAAAGAAGGCTTGACGATAAGTAAAGGGAACTATTGCTGTTTATTTAAAAGACGATACTTTTTTTAAAACGCTTATACTGTTTAACTAGGTCAGCGATGTACTCTTTTTTATTTTTAATCATAACAGTTCGGGCCTCTTTGGTATAGGTTGATCCTAAATAATCAATAAAGTGTTTAGAAGTGAAAATAGCCATTTCGATCATAATTGGAAATGCATCTATACCCTTGTCTTCCATTAAATAGCATACATTTTTTTTATTGGTTATGCCCGCTTTTTTGGAAATAAATCCAAACTCTTCTAATTTCTTTAAACGATTAGACAGCATTTTGCTTGGCATATGTTCTGGCGACTCCTTGAATTCACTGAAAAGGCTTTTATGGCCCCAAATCATGTCTCTAAGGATCAATAAGGTCCACTTATCTCCCAAAATATCCAATCCTGTTGCTACAGGACAGAGCGATCTAAATTCAGTTGTATTGATGGCGGTTTTTTCCATTTAGTATCTGTAAAATTATAGTTTAAACACCAATTCGTCTAATTATTTATGGGAACAATCCTTGACTTATTATATGCAATATTAACAATATATTAATTTTAAAAAATATTTTATAAGTATCTTTTAGATACTTATATTTATCCCAAATTTTAAAACTATGAAAAAAGTCATTCTTATTATCGCAGTATTATGTACTGTACAAATTACTTATGCTCAAAGAGTATTTTCTTTACACGCTGTCAGAATTGAAGGCAATACGGCTGCATTTGAAAAAGCGGAAGCTGAAATAAATGCCAAGGTTGCACAAGACGCAGTTAACAAAGGTGATATATTGTATTGGGGTTTATTTAAAGTCAATAAATTTAATTCTGGCTATGATTCAGGTGAATATAACTATGTGTGGGTTCAGTGGTCAAATAGTATTGACGACCTATTAAGTGCAAAAACAAACTGGTGGAACAATAGCGATAAAGTACTTACTCCAGCAGAAATAGAACAACGTAAAAAGCTTAGCGCTTCTTACAAAGGCGTTAAAGATGAAAGAAACATTTTTGTTGTAGAAGACGAGGCTTATGACGACAACTTAAATGCAGCATATTATCAATTAAATTTTGGCAGACCGGCAAGTGTGTCTGGTTTTATTCAAGAAAACAAAGTATTATGGAAGCCATTTTTTGAAAAAAACATGAGCAAAATGAATATGAAGGTTTGGGGTGTTGCAAGAAGATTGACCTTCCCAACATTGGCAACTAGTCAAAGTACGGTAGTGTCTTGGGATGCTTTTGGGTCTCTAGAAGATTTAATGAAATACAGAATAGGAATCGAATTACCAGGTTATTCAGAAGTGATTCAAAAATCAAAAATGACCACTTATATGCCTGATGGTTTTTCTTATGCCCCAATATTTAAAGTACTTAAAGCAACAACTCCTAAAAAATAAATTTTTAAATAAACACAAAAAGATAAAATAATGAAAAAATTATTTATTTTAAGCTTTGCTGCATTGACAGCATTCGCTTCATGTAATCAAACTGGAACCACTACAGATGTAAGCCAACAAAATTTACCAACAGCAGCAGAAGATTCGTTAGCTGGAACTTTCACCTCAAAGGATGCAAAGTCTGTAAAATTATTAAACACTATAAGACTTTTTTCAAAACAAGACACGTCTTATTTAAGTGATTATGCACTTAATTTTACTTTAAAGCTAATGGGTGATACAGCAGTGGTTGCTAGAGGACCAGAAGGATTTGCAGCGTACCATAGAAACCTTCACAGTTTATTTACGGATATTAATTTCTCAGACGGAAATACATTCACTTATAATTTAAACAATGGTGAAAATTGGTCAGCTTATTTTGGAGAATGTACAGCTACAGGAAAAAATACCAACACAAAATATGTCATGCCAGTAAATGTTTGGGTTCGTTGGGATGGCGACAAAATTGTTTATCAAGGAGATATGGTTGATTCAAAATTTGCAAATGCTGAAATGGCTGCTGCAAAAAAATAGTTTATAATAAAGCGCTATAGCACATAAAAAATCCCATCAAGTAAAACTGATGGGATTTTTTTAATAACAAATACCTTCTAAATAAATCATAATAAAGAAGAAATAGAAAAGGTAAATCAATCGATTTACCTTTTCTATTATTTGATTTTTTGACTAAAAGTCAATTATAAGAACAATTTACTTACCACTATTGACTACAATATTCTTTGTAACCATAGGGTGTTTGTTTGGCGCATTTACAGCGTTTAAAACATTAAAACTCCAATCCAATTGATTGATCTTCTCTTTGGTTCTAAAATGCAAGGTCATTGTTGATTTTCCTTCGATTTCAATCATATCTGAACTTTCGATTAAACTATAAGGACTTTGATTTTGTAGGATAAAATTACAAGAAGATACATTTTCTACTTCTACAGACAAGACCAAAGATTTTGGTTCGTAAAACGCTTTTTTAATGACTAAGCATTCATTGATTAATGGAATTAATAAACTATCACGACCAATTAATGTATTGTCAAAGTGAACGACAGTTCTACGATCAAACAAGGCTGATTTAATACTTTCTTGTGATCTGTCTTTAGAAAAAACTAAAGTGATAGGACGATGACCCTTTGGTCCATTTTTATAATCCCAATCAATTAAACCATGCACATCACTTGTCCCCATAAGGGTTAAGTTTTTATCATAGGCTATTTGTAAAGCTTCAGTAGAATAAGTATGTGTATTCACCACTTCAATACCATGGATGTAATTGCTATCCATCAATTGCTTATTTGCTTCGTATAAAAAACTAATATTATCATTTTTAGGGGTCTCATAAGAATGATTCCAAAACACAAAAGCTTTTTGACGATTTGCTTCTCTGTAAGCATCTTTAAAATCAGTTACAATTAATTTATTTGGGTCCTCTATGAAGATGGCATTGCTATGACCTGGAGGCATTGCTCTTGTGATTTCAGAACCCTTTACTATAATCAAATCATGGTCTTTAGCTTCTTTTAACGCAATTTGATAAGATCTATTTCTATCCTTGTGTGGAATATCTCCTAAATGTGGCTGATATTCAATATGCTCTGTAAGTGAAATAGCGTCTAGGTTGTCCATTAAAGACTCACGAACACGAATACTTGGCCAAACATCTCCGTCGGAAAAAACCGTATGCTGGTGAAAATCACATTTCAAAGTTTTGTAGCCTAGTATATTTGGAAAATCCATACTCGTACCCAAAGCATGGGTATGGTCAGATTTTTGAGCAGTCACTGCCACACCAATTGTACAACAAAGTACAATTAGTAAAAATTGTTTTTTCATAAATTTTATTTTTTAGTCTTCGAAGTCTTCGAAATCATCTTCTTCTTCAAACAAAGCATCGAACTCTGCTGATTTCTCTTCACTTAACTCTTCGATGATATCAAAAATTTCATCAGTCAATTTTTTCCACTGAAATGTTTCCACATCTTCGTGAATTAAAATTAATACACAAGATTCCGTTTTCATCATTGGCTCTACTAATAAAACTTGATCACCATCAAATTCATTGATAAGGTATTGCTTATCTAGGCTTAATTCATTGAATACTGGCATAATATATATTTTTAATTAGCTCCAAATTACCACTTTCATTTTGTGAAAAGACTTTTTTTAAATCGATTTAGTATTAACTTATTGTAAAGGTTTTTTTTAAACCAATTTATTAGACATTCAATTTTAATTTGTTGTTTAATTAGTACATTTAATTATGAAAAATTATATAGCTACATTTTTGTTATTTCTACTTGTGAATCAAGTCATTGGACAGGTCTACACCCCACAAAATGCACATTCACATAATGATTATGCACAAGAAAAACTATTTCATTTAGCGTATAACGAAGGCTTTGGATCGATTGAAGCCGATATACATTTAGTGAATAGCACGCTCTTAGTTGGACATGATACAAAAGATTTAAAAGCAACCAATACCTTAGAAAATCTATACCTTAAACCCTTAGTTGCTTATAATCAACCAGATAGAAAATTGCAATTGTTAATTGATATTAAGACGGATGCGAAAACAACACTTGATCAATTAGTGGTTTTGCTTGGCAACTATCCAAGCATCACCACCAACAAAAACATAAAAATTGTTATATCGGGCAATGCTGTAGCTCCAGCATTATTTGATAGTTATCCAAATTATATCTGGTTTGATGGAAGGCTTTCTGTTCAATATTCTCAAAATCAATTAGCTCGTGTTGCATTAATTAGCGAAGACTATTATAAAGTCATTAGCTATAAGCCAAAATGGCCTCTAGATAGTGTAACCCAAGAAAAGGCTAAAAGCTTTATTGATCAGGTACATCAATTAAATAAGCCAGTTCGCCTTTGGGCAAGTCCAGATAATCCAGCTACTTGGGAACAATTTATGCAATGGGGGGTAGACTATATCAACACGGATAAAATTAATGAGTTGGCGGATTTTATCGTACAAAGAAATGCGAGCTTACATGAACTGCCATACAATAGAATCATTCAATCCGCAGGAACAGTTGTAAGGTATGGTAAGCCAGACCTCGAAAATCATGCAATGGATATTGCCAATTTAACTGATCCTAATTTAGTCGTTGTTCAGGAACGTTATGGATTTTTTGTGCTGGATATCCAACAAAAAAAGGTAGTAGATCATTTTAGATTTAGAGAACAACCAACCTATAGTAAATTGATGACAGTGTATTCTGGCATTACAACAACTGTCATTAATGGAAAAGAATATATTTTATTTTCTGCTGCAGGTGGAGACAAGTCTGCTATTATGATGGTTGAATGGGATAAGGGCATCAAAAAAATCGAATCTATAACGATAGAAAAAATTGCACCTGCATCCAATGCTTTACCAAATCAAATAGTGGTTTCAAAAGAGGGCAACGAACATTTTATTTATACGGTGCTCAATGGAAACAATGAAATTGTAAAATTCAATTTTACAACTAAACAACTTGTTTGGAAAAACGCAACAGGTGTTGCACCATTTGGTTTAACCATCGCGAATAAAAAAGTCTTTGTGACTAATTGGGCTGGCACGACCGTAAAAGACACTACTAAATCTACAGCAGGTGTACCTTGGGGATTGGCTTATACGGATGCCCTGACTGGCGCGACCAATAATGGAACGGTTTCTGTATTTTCAATGGACGGAAAATTAATTAAAGAAATAAAAGTTGGACTACATCCCAACGCAATTATTACTGCGCCTAATAATCAATTAGTTTACGTGGCCAATGGATCAAGTGATGAGATTTCTGTTATTAACACACAAGAAAATAAATTAATTAAAAATATTCCAGTAGGTATTCTTGGACAAGACTTGCAAGGAAGCACACCCAATGCTTTGTTGATTTCTAAAGACGGCAAAAAATTATTTGTTGCAAACGGATTAGACAATGCAGTGCTTGTGTATGATTTAATAAAAAATAAATCGGAGGGTTTAATTCCAACAGAAGCATATCCTTCTGGTTTATTCATAAAAAACAATCAACTTATTGTAGCCAATTTAGAATCGGATGGCGCGAACGTAATTGATAGTACAAAAAAAGCAAGATCGATTCACCAAGAATTAGCCTCAGTAAGCATCATACCTATGCCTACCCAAGCACAATTAAATGAGTATACGACGCAGGTTAAAAGACAGAACTTATTGCATAAAGTGGCGCAATGGACACTGCCTGCAAGAACAAATACAAAGCCAGTAGCTATTCCAGAACGTTTAGGTGAACCATCCGTATTCAAACATGTAGTATATATCATTAAAGAAAATAAAACCTATGATCAAGTGTTGGGAGATGTGCCAGGAGCGAATGGGGATAGTAGTTTAACTGTTTTTGGAAAAAGAATTACACCAAATATGCATGCATTGACCAAACAATTTGGATTGATGGATAATTATTACGCATCAGGAAAATCTTCGGCAGAAGGGCATCAATGGACGGATGCTGGAATGGTGTCTGATTATGTTGAAAAAAATATTCGTGCATGGTTTAGAAGCTATCCACATAGACAAGAAGACGCCATGGTGTACAATAAGGCTGGCTTTATTTGGAACCATGCTTTAAGTTTTGGTAAGACCGTTAAAGTCTATGGAGAAGCTTGTGAAACAAATTATGATCGAAAATTAAAATGGGCAGATCTGTATAAGCAATATACAAGTGGTATCGCACCTAACTGGGTCAATACAACAACGATTGATAATTTAAATCCAATCATCCATCCTACTTTCCCAGACTGTGATAATATTGCTTTTAGTGACCAACATAGAGCCGATCTTTTTTTACAAGACTGGGAAGCTATGGAACAAAAAGACAGCCTTCCAAATTTAATGGTGCTTTCTTTACCCAATGACCACTCTGCAGGTACATCACCTGATTTCCCAACACCGAATGCGATGGTAGCAGACAATGATTTAGCACTTGGAAGAATCATTGAAAAAATTAGCAAAAGTAAATCTTGGGAAAATACTGTTGTATTTGTGACACAAGACGATTCTCAAGGTGGATGGGATCATGTTTCTGCCTACAGAACTGTGGGATTGGTTGCAAGTGCTTATTCTAAAAATACCACGGTACATACTAAATACAATCAAGTATCTATGTTACGCACTATTGAGCAAATATTGGGATTGCCTCCAATGAATACTATGGACGCAACTAGTAGATTAATGACAGATTGTTTTACAGATAAAAAAACAAATGAAAACTTTACCGCCCTGCCTTCCAATATTGCATTGAATGAAATGAATCAACCAATCAAAAAATTAACAGGCCTAGCTAAAAAAATGGCATTGCAATCTCAATTTGAAGTCTTTAATGAGGTAGATGGCGGAAAGGATGATACCATGAATAAAATCATTTGGTTTTATGCCAAAGGAAATTTGCCTTATCCAACAATACATAAATAATTGGTAGACATAAAAAATCCCATCTCGTAAAACGGATGGGATTTTTTTATTTAATTATTTATAGCAATTAGAAACGCTTTTTAAAATTGCGGTTATTGTTATTTCTTCCTCCGCCACCGCCTGCATTAGGTCTGTTGCCGTTGTTCTGCCAACGGCCACCTGCTGGACGATAATCTTCGCGCTCAAAATTTTGATTGCGGTGTTTGATATATGGTGTGTTGCTAAATTCTAATTCACCTCCCGTGATGGCATTTAACTCGCTACGAATTGCATCGTCTTGTACCAATTCTTTATGCCAGTTGCTATAAGCCAATTTCATGTAATGCGCAATGGTATGAGCGAATCCTGTTTTCTTTTCTGGATCTTGTTCGGCCATGGCTTTATCAATCACCAACTCTAAATTCTTCCCAAGGTGCG
>CAMAQL010000060.1 GCA_945860605.1 Chitinophaga pinensis | reverse complement strand
TATTAGGCACACAACATGCGGCACTCAAAACAATTAAAGATTTTAAATCAGAAATAGCACCTTGCAGAACTTTTTGTTTTTTACATGAATTAGAGACGCTTTTAGACCACGATTTAATCAAAGGCGGAGATATCAACAACGCCATTGTTGTAGTTGATAAGCCAGTTACCAAAGAAGAAATGGCTCGATTGGCTAAGGTATTTAAGCGAGATAAAATTGAAGTAAAAAGTGAAGGCTACTTAAATAATTTGGAATTAAGATTTCCGAATGAGCCCGCTCGTCATAAATTATTAGATGTAGTTGGTGACTTAGCATTAATAGGATATCCAATTAAAGCAAGAATTATCGCCAATCGTCCTGGACATAGTAGCAATGTAGAATTTGCTAAAAAAATAAAGCAGTACATCAAAAAAAATAAAAATATTAAAGATGTTCCTGTATATGATCCAAGCGCAACCCCTGTATATACTTTAGAACAAATAGAAAAAACCTTACCGCATCGTCATCCATTTTTATTGGTGGATAAGATCATTGAATTAACAGATACTTCTATTGTAGGGGTTAAGAATGTCACATTCAATGAATGGTTTTTTCCTGGACATTTTCCAGGCAACCCAGTCATGCCAGGCGTATTGCAAATTGAGGCATTGGCGCAAACTGGTGGCATCCTTTGTATTAATGCCATGCCTAAAGGCAATTATGATACTTATTTTTTAAAAATCAACAATTGTAAATTTAAACAAATGGTGAAGCCAGGCGATACCATGTTACTTAAATTAGAATTGATGGCTCCAATTCGTAGAGGTATTTGCGAAATGCGTGGCACGGTCTATGTAAATGGAAAAGTGGCTACAGAGTCGGAACTTGTTGCTCAAGTTGTAAAAAGAGCAGAATAAATTTATACCTATGACACATCCATTTACCTATATAGACCCAAATGCAAAAGTTGCATCCAATGTAAAAATTGATCCATTCACTGTCATTCATAGTGATGTTACAATTGGAGAAGGCACATGGATTGGAAGTAATGTGACTATTATGAACGGCACTACCATTGGAAAAAATTGTCGCATCTTTCCTGGTGCGGTGATAGGTGCAGATCCTCAGGATTTAAAATTCAATGGAGAAAAAACGACAGTCTCAATTGGCGACCATACAACTATCAGAGAATTTGTAACCATCAACAGAGGTACTTCTGATCGTTGGGTTACCAAAGTTGGAAGTCATTGTTTAATTATGGCCTATAGTCATATTGCACATGATTGTATTATTGGTAATCATTGTATTTTAAGCAATAGCGTACAAGTGGCTGGTCACGTAACATTAGGTGACTATGCTTGGATTGCCGGCGTAAGTGCCGTGCATCAATTTGTGCATATTGGACAACATGCTTATATCGCTGGAGGTAGCTTAGTGAGTAAGGATGTGCCTCCTTATATTAAAGCTGTTCGAAATCCATTAAGCTATGGAGGCGTGAATAGTGTTGGATTGAAAAGAAGAGGGTTTGACTTAGAAAAGATCAATCATATTTTAGATATCTACCGCTATATTTTTAATAAGGGTATGAACACCACACAGGCACTTGCTTTTATTGAGGAAGAATTACCTGCTACAGATGAACGCGATGAAATTGTAACTTTTATTAGAGACAGCGGAAGAGGCATCATCAAACGTTTTGTCAAAGGTGCATCAGAAGAAGATTAATATGCAAATTCACTTTACAGCTGCATCAAAAAGATTCAATAAAGAATGGATTTTCTCCAATCTAGATTTCAGTTTTGTCACCGGACAACATTATGCATTGATTGGAAACAACGGATCAGGTAAAAGTACCCTCTTACAAATTATTGCAGGTTATATTGGACTTACAAAAGGTCAGGTGAGTTGGGTCGATAACAATGGTCAATCCATTGATAGCTCAAATATATTCCAACATATAAGTATTGCTGCACCTTATTTAGAACTGGTCGAAGAATTTACTGCATTAGAACAAATCGCTTTTCATCATCAGTTCAAACCCATTCTATCCGATATAAAGCCAATAGACCTCTTAGAAAAAATTGGACTTAGCAAAGCGGCTGATAAACAGATCAGAAATTTTAGTAGTGGGATGAAACAAAGATTGAAATTGGCTTTGGCTATTTTTGATCAAGCCCCTATCTTATTGTTGGATGAGCCATGTAGTAATTTAGATCAAGAAGGTATTCATACCTACCAACAATTAATACAAGCATACGCGACGCATAAATTAATTATTGTAGCAAGCAATGACCCGCAAGAATACCAGTTTTGCAGTCAGCAAGTTTCCCTTTCTGATTTTAAAAAATAAGTAACTGTATTAGCTTCTACTTGCAATCAACAAATTCAAATCGGTATATTTTAAATTGCATTTTTGACTCATGTAAAAATCAGTCAATGAGCCTTTGTATAAATAAACCCCCTCGCGTAGATGTAATTGATGCCAAATAATTTCCTCAAGGCCACCTTGATCTCCAATCTCCACCATTAAATGCATCAAGACATTGCTTATTGCTTGACTTGCTGTTCTTGCAAATCCACTTGGAATATTGGGTACACCATAGTGAATGACATCATGCTTAATGACAATTGGATTTTCATGATTGGTCAATTCGGTGGTCTCAAAACATCCTCCTCTATCCACCGCTACATCAATAATGATACTACCTGGTCGCATATTCATCACCATTTCTTCTGTTACAACAATAGGAGCCCTGCCAATTTCATTTGTCAGTGCACCCACTGCTACTTCGCAGGTTTTAAGTTGCTTTGCCAATATTTTTGGCTCAATCACAGAAGTCCAAACACGTTGACCTAAATTATTTTGTAGTCGCTGTAGTCTAGAGACATTGTTGTCAAACACTTTGACACTTGCGCCCAATGCAAGTGCATTGCGTACTGCAAATTCTCCGGTAATATCTGCGCCAATGACCACTACTTTAGTTGGAGGAACACCACTAATACCACCTAACAAAACACCCTTACCTGAATTAAAATTACTTAGGTATTGTCCAGCAATCAACATCACTGCACTGCCCACAATCTCATTCATGCTTCTTAAGATGGGATAGTTTTGGTTTTCGTCCTTGATATTTTCGATCGATAAAGCAGTAATTTTTTTCGCCATCATGGCCACCAACACTTCTTGATTGATTGCAGATAAATGTAAAGGAGAAATAATGGTTTGATGCATTTGTAAAAAAGGCAAATCAGATTCGACTGGCGGCGCCGTCTTAATTAAAATTGGACATTGGTAGACTGCTGCTTTTTCAAAAGCAATTTCTGCACCTGCTTCTGCATAATCTTTATCGGTATAGCGGCTGCCTTTCCCTGCGCCTGATTCCACCATCACACGATGCCCATTGGCTACCAATACGCCTACTGCTTCTGGAATGAGGCCAACCCTATTTTCTTGAAATGCAGTCTCCTTTGGGATGCCAATTAACAATGGCTTTGCACTATGAGGTATATCCAATACCTCTTCCTGTGTTTCATAGGAAAATGAAGGATGAATTTGGGGCTTGGTGACACTCATAAGAAATATTTTCATGAAGATACAAAAATACCAGAGATCCTAAAATAGGAAAAAGCCAATTCGATAATCCCCTTTTACTGATTGGTATAAATTCTACGCTGATCGGGGTCAATGAATTCAATATTAAACACCACTGCATGCTCAGGCACTAGATTAGGCGCTTTTTCAGGCCATTCCACCAAAGACAAATCAGCTTCTTCCATCGCCGCCTCTACCCCTGCCTGTCTTGCCTCTGCGGCACTCTCTAAACGATACCAATCCATATGGTAAATCAGTTTGCCCTTTACTTCATATTCATTCATAATAGAGAAGGTAGGACTTGACATGGCTTGTTGGATACCCAGGGCTTTCCCGATTGCTACAATCAGGGTTGTCTTACCTGCGCCCATAGGTGCTTGAAAGACCCACACAGGATGCGCAGCATAATTTCGTACCAGTTGAGCGGCAATTTGATCTGTCTGTTCAAGGGTGTAGATAAGGTCCATATTGCAAATATAAAGCTTCGAATACAATCCTAAATTCGTTTCGTACCTTTATATCATAAATGTATTAAAATGGAAAACATTCAATGGAAAGTAGATGGTATGAGTTGTACCAATTGTGCGTTATCCATTCATAAATATCTTAGCAGCAAGGGGATACATGAACCCAAAGTGAACTTTATGGAAGGCGAAGTGCAATTTGAATTGGCAGATGCCGCCCAAAAACCCGCTTTAATAAAAGGTATTCAAGGTTTGGGATACAAAGTGAGGGGCCAAGCTAATGAAGAAGTCACTAAAAAATGGTTGGATAATAATAAAGAGCGTGCGATTTTCTCTTTAATTTTTACGCTTCCACTCATTCTGCATATGATACCGGGCGTACATATTCATTGGTTAATGAATCCATATGTGCAATTGGGTTTAACATTACCAGTTTTTATTGTAGGCATGAACTACTTTGGGAAAAGTGCCATCAATAGTTTACTACATGGCATCCCAAATATGAATGTATTGGTGTCCATTGGCGCCATCGCTTCTTTTGGGTATAGTTTATATGGTACCATCATTGGACAAGGCGCACAGTTTGCTTATTATGAAACCACCGCCACCATTTTAACTTTTGTATTTTTTGGAAATTATTTAGAAGACGCCTCCATAGCTTCCACCCAACGTGCCTTAAAAGATTTAGTGAAAGCACAAAAAGTGATGGCCAATATGATTGTCTTTGATGAACATCACAAAGAAATTATTTTTAATGTAGCTGCGGATACCTTAAAAGTGGGTGATATTTTATTGATCAATTCAGGTGAAACAGTACCCATGGATTGTAAAATATTATCTGGGGAAGCAGACGTCAACGAGGCCATTGTAACAGGCGAAAGTATTCCAGTGCATCGTGTGATGAAGGATATCTTATTAGGAGGAAGTACCATCGAAAATGGTTCTATCAAAGCTTATGTCACTGCCGTTGGTGATGAGACTGTGCTAGCTAATATTTTAAAAATGGTTAAAGCAGCACAAGGTGAAAAGCCACCTGTGCAAATTTTAGCAGATAAAATTAGCGCCATCTTTGTACCCTTGGTAGTGGGGATTGCATTACTTACTTTAATTGGGAATTATTTTTTTACGAATATTGGTTTTAGTGAAAGTATGTTAAGATCCATCGCCGTCTTAGTGATTTCATGTCCTTGTGCCATGGGATTAGCGACGCCAGCAGCCATCGCCGTTGGACTTGGCAGAGGTGCCCGAAATGGTGTCTTATTTAAAAATGCAAAAAGCTTAGAAACTTTTAAAAATATTAAGCAAGTTGTTTTTGATAAAACAGGCACTTTAACAACTGGTCAATTTGAGCTAAGTGGTTTTCATATTGTACAAGATGGGCAAGCACAAATTTCAGAGGATACATTTAAAATATTAAGCTACTCTTTAGAAAAATATTCCAATCACCCCATCGCTAATTGTATTAAAGCAACCTGGAAAACAAATGATGCCATTCCATGGGCGAAAATAGAAGAAGTAAAAGGGATGGGTATTCAAGCAACAGATAAAGAAGGCAATACCTATTGGGCAGGGTCCTTTAAAACATTAGAAGACAAATCGATTGAAGATGGTCATAATATCTATATCCAAAAGAACAATCAATTCATTGGATGGATTGATGTAGCAGATCAAATTAGACCAGAAGCAAAAGAAGTGGTAGATCAATTGCATCGTCAAGGCATCTCTACTATATTATTGAGTGGAGATAGGGCTGCAAAATGTAAACAAGTTGGTGAAGCATTGGGAATACAAAAAATTATTGCAGAGCAAAGTCCTTCAGAAAAATTAGCAACACTCGATGCTTTAATTCAAATTGCACCAACCGCAATGGTAGGTGATGGTATCAACGATGCACCCGCACTAGCAAAAGCCACCATTGGTATCTCCTTAAGCAACGCGTCCCATATCGCAATTCAAAGTGCACAAGTGGTTTTAATGAATAGTGGATTAAAGAACCTACCAATGTCCTTAGTATTAGGAAGAAAAACATACGAAACCATTAAAGAAAACCTAGGTTGGGCATTCTCTTACAATATCATTGCCATCCCTGTAGCCGCATTCGGCTTTTTGGGCACCTGGGGGCCAACCTATGGGGCCATGATCATGGCACTAAGTGATGTTGTATTGGCACTGAATTCTTTAAGGTTATTTAAAAAGAAATTAAATTAAAAGTATTAATTGATTGACTGATTGGAAGCCTTAGTTGACATATTAAAAAAGTATTGGAACTATGATAGTTTTAGACCGCAGCAATTGGCAGTCATTGAATCTATCCTAGCTGGTAAAGACACACTTGCTTTATTGCCCACAGGCGCTGGCAAGTCCATCTGCTTTCAAGTGCCCACCATTTACCAAAGAGGTATCTGCATTGTGATTAGCCCATTGATTGCACTCATGCAAGATCAAGTGAAAGACTTAGTCTCCAAAAATTTAAAAGCAGTTTTATTAGGAAGCCAACTAAGCACTAACGAGGAGTCTGTTGTATTTAAAGAGATTGAAGCAAAGAAATACCAATTCATTTATTGTTCTCCAGAAAAATTAGCACAAAAACATTTTCAAACTTTATTAAGCAGCTTACCCATTCAATTGTTTGCCATTGATGAAGCACATTGTATTTCACAATGGGGCTATGATTTTAGACCAAGCTATCGTAAGCTGGATTTTTTGAAAAAGACATTTCCTGCAATTCCCATTTTAGCAATGACTGCTTCTGCGATTCCCTTGGTGCAAAAAGACATGTTAATACAAATGGGCGTGCAGGATGCTAATATCATTACAGACCAATTTTTAAGGCCTAACTTAAGCTATCAAGTCAAAAAGGAAACAGTTAAATTATTTGTCTTGAAGAATTTACTAAAAGACATATCTGGTTCCGTGATCATTTATTGCAATACAAGAAATAATGTGGCTCAACTTGCAAGTATGTTAACTAGTTATGGTTTTTCTGTTGCAGGATATCATGCAGGCATGGAATTGCATGAACGAAAAAAGGTACAAGAGGACTGGATGCAAGACCATCTTCAGGTGATTGTTTCTACAAGTGCCTTTGGGATGGGGATTAATAAAACCAATGTACGTGCAGTCATCCACTTTGATATTCCAGGCAGCATCGAGCAATACTATCAAGAGGCAGGAAGAGCAGGGAGAGATGGATTATCAGCAAAAGCAATCTTACTCTACCAACAAAATGACCTAGACTATTGGAATCAGTTGCAAGAAAAAAAGATTCCTCCAATCTCTGTAATTAAAAATGTGTTTCAAGACCTTGCCGATTTTGTGCAGTTACCCGTAGGCATGGGCGAACAACAACAGTTTTTATTTGACTTTGAGGTATTTTGTTTACAATTTAAGTGGGATAAAATCATTGCAAGAAATGCATTACAGTGGATAGAACAAGAGGGGCATGTAAAATTTTCGCCAAGTTCTTTCAAGCCAACATTAGTTCAAGTCATTGAAAATAGAATTAGCATTCAATTATTTGAAAAACAATATCCTGAAACTGGCTTTGTTTTGCAAACCTTGTTAAGGACCTATGGCGGTATCTTAGACAGCCCTCAGTATATCAATGAAGGCATGCTTGCAAAATTATTACAGCGTGATATTGAATTCGTACTGTTGCAATTAAAACAACTCCAACAATATGGCATGATTTCATTGGAGCAAAAAGCCAACCAACCCATTGTACAATTTAA
>CAMAQL010000059.1 GCA_945860605.1 Chitinophaga pinensis | reverse complement strand
TGGACAAAGCAATCTTAAAATAAAAGAAGTATGAAAGTATCTACAATGGCTGAAATGATGGCTGCTGGCACTAAACCAGAAGTTTTATTTTGGGTAGGATGTGCAGGAAGTTTTGATCAAAGGGCACAAAAAATTACAAAAGCATTTGCGACCATCTTAGATAAAGCTGGTGTGGTTTATGCGATATTAGGTAAGGAAGAAGCTTGCACGGGTGATCCTGCGCGAAGAGCTGGTAATGAATTCATGTTTCAGATGATGGCCTATCAAAATATACAAGTCATGAACGCCTATGAAATCAAGAAGATCGTCACGACTTGTCCGCATTGTTTCAATACTTTAAAGAACGAATACCCTGCATTGGGTGGCAACTACGATGTCATTCACCACACGCAGTTTTTGCAGGAATTAATTGAAACTGGAAAGATTAAAATTTCGGATAGCAATGAATGGAAAGGTAAAACAATCACCTACCATGACAGTTGTTATTTAGGAAGGGCGAATGATATCTATGAGGCACCAAGAAAAGTATTGGAATCATTGGATGTTGAATTAAAAGAAATGCGCAGGTGTAAATCAAAAGGACTTTGCTGTGGTGCAGGTGGAGCTCAGATGTTTAAAGAGGAAGAAAAAGGCACAAGCAGGGTTAATATGGAAAGAGCAGACGAAGCCATTGAAACAAAAGCAGATTTTGTAGCAAGTGCTTGTCCTTTTTGTAATACTATGATGACGGATGGTATCAAAAACAGAGACGAAGAAGTGAAAACAGAAGTATTAGACATTGCTGAAATCATTGCGAAAGCAATACAATAAAAACTTGCGAAAGCAACAATAAATCATTGCGAAAGCAACACAATACATCCAATATGGTTGACTTACCTACAATATTGCCAAAAAATTTCGATCCAAAATCTAAAGTTTGGGTCTACCAAGCCAACAGGACTTTCACGATGGGTGAAATTTTTGAACTGGAGCCATTGCTAGAAAATTTTATAGCCGACTGGAAAAGTCATGGTGCAAAAGTAAAAGGCTACGCCACTGTGTTATATGGTCAATTTATCCTCATCATGGCCGACGAAACTGCGACCACAGTTGGTGGATGCAGTACAGACAGTTCGGTACATGTGATAAAAGCAATAGAAGAAATGACAGGTGTTCAAATGTTCAATAGAACACTTTTAGCTTTTTTTGTTAAAGATAAAGTGCAGACTATTCCTCAAGCGCAATTAAATTACGCCCTTGAAAATGGTTTGCTATCCATGGACACACTCTATTTTAATAATTTAGTCCATACCAAAGCAACGCTAGAAAACGAATGGCTGCAACCTATTTCTAAGAGTTGGCTCGCTCAGTCCATTCAAGTAAAATAAAATGAGTACAACCATCATATACGCCATCCCTAATTGTAATACAGTCAAGAAAGCGTTGGACTGGATGAAAGCCCATAAGCAAGCTTATAATTTTCATGATTATAAGAAACTGGGCATTACAAGTGCTCAATTAACAAGCTGGGCTAAACAAGTTGGATGGGAAGCATTGATCAATAAAAAAGGTACCACCTGGAAATTGCTAGGACCAGAGGTCCAAGCAACGATTACCAATCAAAAAGCCGCCATTGCATTGATGGCAGAAAAAACATCTGTGATACGTCGCCCACTGATTGAGCAAGATGGAAAAATTATTACACTTGGGTTTGATGAAGCTGAATATAAAAAAGCATTTAAATAAAATCGTTCGCTCTAAATAAAAAAGTCGCATCCAAAATGGTGCGACTTTTTTCTAAAAGAGAATATTTTTTAAACGTCTATTTCAAATTAGTTGCTAAAAATTTATCTAAATCAGCCCCTCTTAAATCTCTTGCTACAATTTTACCAGTTGGGTCAATTAAAAAACTAGCAGGGATGCTTTGAATACCAAACTGAGCTGCAACAGCATTGTTCCAATATTTTAAATCACTTACATGATTCCAAGCAAGGCCATCTTTTTTGATTGCCTCTAGCCATTTTGGTTTATCCTGGTCTAAAGAAACACCCAAGACAGTGAAATTTTTTGTTTTATACTTATTGAATGCTTTTACAATATTTGGATTTTCTGCTCTACATGGGCCACACCAGCTAGCCCAAAAATCAACCAATACATACTTGCCCTTTAAAGACGAAAGTGTGAAAGGTTTTCCGTTGACATCATTTTGTGTGAAATCAGGAAGCGCTGTTCCAATCTGTCCAAAAGCAGATGAAGCAATTGTCTTATCTATGAATTCAGCAAATGGGCCTTTCTTGGCAGTTGGCGCTAAAGTTTCATAAATAGATGCAAGATTCTCTTTGATTTCTGGAAAAATATTTGAAAACTGCAATAACATTAAAGTTGTTACAGGCGAGCCTGTATTTGCTTTAGACAATGTATTAAAAGTGGCAATGATCTCCTTAGATTGAGTAGCAGCTGCAGTATTCAATGAATCTTTTCTTGCAGTATTCTTTTCTGTATTTGCAGCTTGCATATTGGTAATATAAGGCATCATCTTAGGATTCAAAGAATTCATATAGACATTGTAAACATCATGGCTCGCAGAACCAGTGACTTTAATAGATGCCATATTCTGTATATCACCTTCGATCATTACATTTTCATTACCTACAAAAACAGGCATTTTTTGAGCTACTCCTTCAATACTAAGGACCAATAGACTTGGGAATTCTAATTTTGTTTGAAGACTAAAATTACCTGCTGTAGATTTACCAGAGACTAATTCTTTATTGGAAACGCCATCAATTAATGATACTGTTGAAGCGTCTTTCACATTCGTCAACTTACCTTGCAAATTCAATGATTGGGCTTGTACAAATGGACTAGCCAAAATCAACACAATTGCGATGATATTTTTTTTCATAGTGTTTTATTAATAGTCAAATATATAAATTTAATCTCGTTAGGCACTAGGCCTTGTGCCTCATTTTCAATATTTTAACAACATCTGCTAGTTTATATCCTTTAGCCTGTAACAGCATTAAGTAATGGAAAAGAAGATCGGCTGATTCCTCTAGAAATAATTCGTTGTTTTGATCTTTAGCCTCAATCACCAATTCTACTGCTTCCTCCCCTACTTTTTGAGCTATCTTATTGATACCTTTAGAAAATAAACTAGCCACATAAGAGCTATCAGGGTCAGCAGTTTTTCTTTGTTCAATGACTTGCTCTAAGTGATCTAAAAAATCATGCGATTCATCTTTATTCTCAGTGCCCCAACAAGTGTCTGTACCTGTGTGACAAACTGGACCAACTGGATTGGCTTGTATCAATAAGGTATCTTGATCGCAATCAAGTGCCATGCTTAAGTAGTTTAAGTGATGACCACTCTCCTCGCCCTTGGTCCAAAGTCTGTTTTTTGAACGGCTAAAGAAAGTAACTTTTTGCAAGGAGATAGTTGCATCCACTGCAGCCTGATTCATAAAGCCCAACATCAACACATTTTTTGTGGATGCGTCTTGTACAATGGCTGGCACCAAGCCGTCTGTGTATTTTGTAAAATTGATATTCATAGAATGATAATTAGTATTGATATAATTTGATTGTTGAAAGATTTGATTGATTGTATGAATGAATATTTAATGCATCAATTGTATAATTGTGTAGATGATTTAAATTCTTATAGCAATGCCTTTTTGATTTAGATATTGTTTTAAATCGGGGATGGCCACTTCCTTGTAGTGAAAAATACTTGCCGCCAATGCTGCATCTGCTTTACCCTTTGTAAATACGTCTAAAAAATGTGCTTCCGTTCCACCACCACCTGAGGCAATGATTGGAACTGGTAAATTTTCGGACAATTGCGCTGTGATGTCCAATGCAAAACCTTGCTTTGTGCCATCATGATTCATAGAAGTTAATAGAATTTCTCCCACACCCAAATCCACTGCTTCTCTAGCCCAATCTGCAACCAATTTATCTGTCTTGGTCCTGCCTCCATTTAAATAGACATACCAGTTATTGTCAGACTCGCATTTTGCATCAATAGCCAAGACGATACATTGACTCCCAAACTGCTTTGCAAATCGACTAATTGTTGTAGGATCTAAAAAGGCTGCTGTATTGATTGAAATTTTATCCGCTCCATTTTGCAATAAGACACGCACATCGGCTTCTGTTTTAATCCCTCCACCCACCGTAAATGGGATATTAATGCGGTGTGCAATTTGATTCACCAAGACATTCAATGTTTTACGTTGTTCAACAGTTGCAGTGATGTCTAAAAAAACCAATTCATCTGCACCTTGACTTGCATACAATGCAGCCAACTCAATTGGATCACCGGCATCTTTGATATGCTCAAAGTTCACGCCTTTTACAGTGCGTCCATCTTTAATATCCAAACATGGTATGATTCGTTTTGTTAACATATTTTTTAAAATGAAGAAAGTTCCAATAAACTTATTTTATTTTCATAAATCGCTTTTCCAACAATAGCACCTGAACAACCAATCCTTCTCAAATCCTCTATATCTTTTAACTGACTAACCCCTCCACTTGCAATCAACTGTAAAGTTGGATATTGTTGAAGGATTTTTTGATAGAGTTCAATGGATGGGCCTTCTAATTTTCCATCTTTTTGAATATCTGTACAAAAAATTTGTGTCACCCCTTTATTCGTATAAGAACCTATAAAATCATACACATCTATTTCGGTTTTTTCAAGCCAGCCACCTATAGCAATTTTTTCTGTATGCACATCTGCACCTAACATGAAAACTGCTGCTCCAAATCGTTCAATCCACTGCTCAAAAATGGCCCTTTGCTTCACAGCAAGACTTCCAATGGTAGCATAAGTTGCTCCAGTATCTAGTACTGTTTTTAAAGTGGCTTCTGTTTTAATACCTCCTCCAAAATCAATGACTAAATTTGTTTTATTGGCTATTTTTTCGAGCACTTTCCAATTGATAACCTTGCCTGATTTTGCGCCATCTAAATCCACTAAATGTAAACGCATTAAACCAACCCCTTCGAATTGTTTTGCAACTTCTAACGGATCTTCATTGTAGATTTTTTTTTGTGCATAATCCCCTTCGGTCAACCTAACGCATTTGCCTTCTATAATATCGATTGCTGGAATAATTTGCATATACTTTAAGATTTTAGGGATAGAAAATTTTGAATGATTTGTTCCCCAACTGCTGCAGATTTTTCTGGATGAAATTGTACCCCATAAAAATTATTTTTTTGCAATGCACTGCTATAGGGCTGGATATAATCTGTAGTCGCAATCGTATTGTCACCTAGTCCAGCATAAAAACCATGTACAAAATAAGCAAAGCTATTTTCTGGTACTCCATTGAATAACTCAGTTTTTAAATTCGCAATGTTGTTCCAGCCAATCTGTGGTACTTTAATACCTACTTCAGTTGCTTTGAATGCCAATACCTGCTCTTCAAAAATACCCAAACAGGTGGTATCATTTTCTGCAGAGTGCCCACACATCAATTGCATGCCTAAACAAATTCCTAGGACAGGTTGCTTCAATGAAACAATCAATTGGTCTAAATTCCTTTCCTTCAAATATGCCATTGCTGTGCTCGCTTCACCGACTCCAGGAAAAATCACTTTATCCGCAGCTTGAATCATCGCTGGGTCATCTGTCACTGTTGCTGCTACACCTAGTCTTTCTAGCGCATATAGCACTGATTGGATATTGCCTGCATTGTATTGTACGATTGTTATACTCATTTTTGAAATAATGCTTTAGTTGCTTAACACCCCTTCTAAAAAAGTTTTTGTAGTGGTTTCCACATCCTTTCCCTTAGACAATGCTTGTATGTATGCAGAACCAATGATGGCGCCATTTGCATAAACATTCACCGCGTCAAAACTAGCTTTATCCTTTATCCCAAATCCTACTAAGAATGGATTTTTTAATTGCATTGATTTTAATCTTTCCAAGTACATAGCAACTTTAGTAAAATCTTTATCCGTTCCTGTGGTTGCAGATGAACTCACTGCATATAAAAATCCAGAACTTAAACTATCTAATTTCCTTAATCTTGTTTCTGGTGTTTCAGGCGTGACTAAAAAAATGAAGTCTAACTCATTTACTTTAATTGTTGTACCATACACTTGTTCAAATTCATACAAAGGCAGATCGGGCAAGATTAAACCATCCACCCCCACTGATTTTGCTTTTTTACAAAAATCCTCAAAGCCATATTGCAAGATGGGATTCATATAGCCCATCAATACCACTGGAATATGGATAGAGGTTCTCATGGTTGCCAATTGCTCAAACAAAGCATCAATGGTCATACCATTTTCAAGTGCAATAAGGCTGCTATTTTGAATCACTTCGCCGTCGGCGAGTGGATCGCTATAGGGCATGCCTAATTCAATGATATCAGCACCATTTTTTTGTAGACTATTCATCACTTCCATTGTGCTATTTAAATGCGGATAGCCTGCAGTACAGTATACATTTAAAACACGCTTATTTTTTTGTTCAAATAATTCTGATAACCTTGACATAATTTATATTTTTAGAATCCTCTTTTGAATTTTTCTTTATGATGGCTTTTATTTCATATCCATTGCTTGCATATAAGTCGCTAAATCTTTATCCCCTCTGCCACTCAAACAAACAATCACCACATCTGTTGGCTTTAAATTCATTTCGGGTAAAACTGCAAATGCATGTGCAGTTTCTAATGCAGGAATAATGCCTTCAATCTCAGATAAATGAAAAGCCCATTCAAGTGCCGCTTCGTCTGTAGCGCTCATGAATGTACCTCGCTTACTTTCGTATAAAAATGCATGCAATGGCCCAATTCCAGGATAATCTAAACCAGCAGAAATACTATGTGGTTCCACCACTTGTCCATCCTTGGTTTGCATCACAATACTTTTACTGCCATGCAAAATACCTGCACTTCCTAATTGCGTGGTAGCTGCACTCATGCCAGAATAGACCCCATGGCCAGCTGCTTCTACAGCGACTAGTTCCACAGTGGGTTCGTTTAAATAATGATAAAATGCGCCCGCGGCATTGCTGCCTCCACCTACACAAGCCACCACATGGGTTGGCAAAGCCGAGCCAGTGACTGCTTCTAATTGCGTGCGCATTTCTGCACTAATCACACTTTGAAAACGAGCAACCATATCTGGATAAGGATGCGGCCCAACCACACTTCCAATAATATAATGTGTCGTATCTGGTTCATTGATCCATGCACGAATGGCTTCATTGGTGGCATCTTTTAAAGTCTTACTGCCACTTTTAGCTGGTACCACAGTTGCACCAAGCATTTTCATTCTAGCCACGTTGGGTGCTTGTCGCTCTATATCTTTTTCACCCATATACACCACACATTCCATTCCTTTTAACGCACATACAGTGGCAGTAGCCACGCCATGTTGACCAGCACCAGTTTCTGCAATGATTTTCTTTTTACCCAATCTTTGCGCTAAAATAATTTGCCCAACGGTGTTATTGATTTTATGTGCCCCAGTATGACATAGGTCTTCGCGTTTTAAATAAATTTTGGCACCAATTTCTGCACTCAATCTTTCTGCATAAAATAATGGTGTTGGTCTACCCACATAATCCTTAAGTAAGGCCGCAACTTCGGCTTTAAAAGCGGGGTCGTCCATGATCTGCAAATACTGTGTTTTCAATGTCTCTACATTACTATAGAGCATTTCTGGAATATAGGCCCCACCATACTGACCATAATACCCTTCCTCGGATGGCTGCTGATAATTGGTTAGTTCATTAAATAAATGCATTGATAAAGATTTTTATTTTTTCTAAATTTTTTACCCCTGATGTAACTTCAAATTGACTATTGATATCCAAAGCAAGTAATGATTTCCCTGCTTTTGTTTTTTCCATGACTTGTATCCCTTGTACATCGTTTGGACCAATCCCCCCACTCAGAAAAAAGGGCTTAGGTATGGTTGATCCTTTGATTAATTCCCAATTAAAATGTTGACCCGTTCCCCCATACAATGCGCTATC
>CAMAQL010000058.1 GCA_945860605.1 Chitinophaga pinensis | reverse complement strand
GTAGGATACGCATTGTAATCGAAACGAATTTTAGAATAAGACCAATTCAAATCTAAATATGAAAATGCTTTTTTATGATTCGGTAAAAAATTAGGTGCAACAGCAAACGCTGAATCTGAAATAGATTCATTCCCAAATCCAACTTGCAATGCATGTCTTTCAAATAAATTAGGACGATAGGTTAAATTTGCATTCCCTCGATATCCTTCACGAATCACATTTTCTGTTCTTAAAAAAACCTGCTTATTGCCCAGCGTTGCATAATTCACTTCTTTTTGATTGAACTGTGCCCAACCCAAGCCCATTCCATATTTTAATTGCTTATCTATAAAAGGCAATTGATACCTAAGTGTTGTCTGGTTTGTATAGCCTGTAATATAGCCAATCGTTAACTTATCATTATTGCCAGTCGCATTGGCTTGCCTAAAATTGATACCATAGTTTACACGATCTAAACTTCTGTTTTGTTCATTCCACCATTGATTGAAATTCCGATCTACCCATCTAAAATAAGGTAATGGAAAAAGATACCAACGCTCTTTTAATTGAATCTTAATTTTTACCGAACTACTATCCACTACTTCAGATGTTACAATGGTCTCTAAAAAAAGTGCAGTATTAAATAACTGCTGTTGCGCAATGGTATTAAGTATGATTAAGGAATCGATCGATAATAGGTCCCCAACTTTATAAGGCAACTCTCTTTTAACAATATACGCTCTGGTTTTTTTATTGCCTGTAATTTCTATGGCGCTGATTTTAACTTGCGCATAACCAATTTGACCAATAAAAATAAATAGAAGGACTAGGCTTTTGAAACTGACAAATTTAAACATCTAAATAATTCATTAAATGATGGTAATGCGCTTCGATATCATTGTGTAAAGGCGTTTTACCAAAATATTGTACTAATTGATAATCGTAACGCTGGAAAGTGGCAATGATCGCCTGCGCCTCATCTTTATTGATTTTTAGCGTGATGATCATGGCCCCATTTGTTTCATCAAAATAACTGTTCAGTTGTAAAATTTGCGCATTATTAGATTCTACCAATCTTGACATTTCCGCTAGTGAATATTGGTATGGAGCAACGGATAAAACAATGATAGCACCTGGCGAATCAACCCCTAAAAATTTAGCCAAGGCATCGTTTAAACTTTTTTGAGGAATCATCCCAATGCATTCCAGTTGCTCATTCAAAACGGGCAAAATACTCAATTGGTGTTTTGAAAATAAATCTAAAGCAGTTAAAAAATGTGCCGTATCTGCAATCATGATTTTTTTAAGCTGATCGGATAGAACCATTAAAGTAACAGCTTCATCTGTATCCAATAAGTCTGCTTTTTGAACAATTCCTAAAAAATAATCCTCTTTCACGACCGCTAATTCTTGCACATCAAAGTCCTCCATACACTGCAAGGCAAAGCTCACCTTATCTTCTAAATGAAGCAGGGGAAACCCTTGTACAGTAATGGTTACAGCTAGCATAAGACGAATTAAGCTTGCGCTTTTAAGAATTTCTCTAAAATTTCATTGAATGCGGCGGGCACTTCCATCATTGGCGCGTGTCCACATTCATCAATAAAAGCAAGTTCGCTATTGGGAATCAATTTATGAAAATCTTCTGCTACAAATGGAGGCGTCACTTTATCATTTTTACCCCAGATTAAAAGTGTAGGTACTTTGATCTGCCCCAATTCTTCGCCTAAATTATTACGAATAGCACTTTTTGCTAAAGCAATAATCTTGATCACTTTAATTCTACTATTGGTGATTTCGAAAACCTCGTCTACCAATTCCTTAGTAGCAACTGCTGGATTATAAAAAGTTTCAGCGGTCTTAGCTCTAATGTATTCGTAATCCCCTCTCTTTGGGTAAGAATCGCCCATCGCATTTTCAAACAAACCACTACTTCCTGTTAAGGTCAATGTTTTAATTTTTTCTGGGTGGCTTAAGATATGCACCAATCCCACATGCCCACCTAAAGAATTACCTAGCAAATGAATTTGATCATACCCTTTATGATCAATGAATTGTTGTACATGTTTAGCCAATCCTTTTACAGTGGTATGTAAAAGATCAAGATCATATAATGGTAAAATGGGAACGATGACTTTATGTGTATGCTTAAAATGTTCTATTAGGTCGGAGAAATTACTCAATGCGCCAAATAAACCATGCAAAAGCATCAGTGGCTGACCCTCCCCTACTTCGACATATTCAAATTTGCCTTCTTTGTGTATTTCGTATTCCATAATATTTTAACTATTAAGTAGTTGCTATAAAGATACTTATTTCAGATTAAATCAGCTTATTAAGTCTTTTGTTGTATTTGATTGGAAAATTGAACCAATGTTTGTTTGATAAAAGGCAGCCATTCACTCAATTTAGCCATAAAATAGGGCCACCATTTGGCTAAATAGCTATAACTCACAGAAGCATCCATTGTGGGTTTTTCGACGATCCCTAGTAAAGTCATAAAATAGAGCAATGCGCTTAAAATAGTACCATAAATTAAAATATACAGGACCATGCCTAGTAGTTTATTCAACCAGCCTAGCATTAACCAATCAGCAGTTTGTTGCAAGAGTCCAGTCATCCATCTTAAGACAAGCATGACCCCAAGTAAAATACTCAAGAAAGCAATAAATGGAAGCCAATAAGAAGTGATCTTAGTATATATTTTTAACTGGCTAGCGACAAATCCTGCGAACTGAAAAGCAAGCACCACGCCAATCATTAAAGAGCAAAACGAAATAATGGCTTTGATTAATCCATTTCGATACCCTTGCAATAAGGCTAAAATCAGGATCGTGCCTGCTAATAAATCTAACCAGTTCATTAGTTCGCCAATGCATTTTTAGCAACCGCTGCAATGATTTTACCATCAGCTTTACCAGCTAATTGTTTAGATGCGACACCCATTACCTTCCCTAAATCTTGTGGACCAGCAGCACCCAATTCCTTAACAATAGCATCTACAGCGGCTTTAACGGCTTCCTCTGTCATTTGAACTGGAAGGAATTTTTCAATCACTGCAATTTCTTCTGCTTCTTTATCTGCAAGATCAGCTCGATTTTGTTCTTGAAAAATAGTCAATGAGTCTTTACGTTGCTTCACTAATTTTTGTAATAATTTCATTTCAGTATCTTCTGAAATAGCCCCGTTGGCACCTGGTTCAGTTTTTGCTTTAATGATTTCTGCTTTAATAGCACGAAGCCCTCTTAACGTTGCTTCATCTTTATTTTTCATTGCGTCTTTCATTAAAGACATCACTTCTAGTTCTAAACTCATAAGATTAAAATTTATTTTTTGATGCAAGATTATTTTGCACCTTGTTCTATTTGACTTGCTCTAAATTGATTGTAAAATGTTTTGGCAAAAGTTTTAAAGGATGCTGCAAGTTCCTTGTCTTGTGTAGCTCTGAGGTAAGCGTCTCCCATACCCATCAAATTTTGGTAAAAGAAGTCTGCCATCTCGTCTACCATCATATCCTTTGTCCATAAATCAATGCGTAAAGCCGTTTTATCGGTTGGATCCCAAAAAGTCAACATCATTGCCCTTGCAGCCTGCGCTTCTTGAGCAGTACTATCGGTTGCTGACCAGTCTATGGATTGGGGTATTTTTTGTTCGTCTAATTGAATTTTTACCTGAATGGATGATTCGTGCATAGCTTAAAATTATGCCACAAAAATACAATAATATTAGCGAATAAGACCAGCCTAGATCAAGTCCCTTGGCCACACTATGGTTGCTTTTTGTTGAAATTGGTTTATTTCAGTTTGAATGGCCTTTTGTATTTCAATGCCCTTGGCCGCACGATACATTTCGTCCTTATAATATAATTTAAAATGATTCGCTAGTAAATCGGGTTGTTTAAAATCAAAATATTCTCCAGCCTCAGCCATTTCAGAACCAATAGCATTGGTAGCTGCTTGATCATGATGCATTAAAAATGGAATTTGATAGCGCATGGTATAGGTTAAAAATTGAAAGCGATGGCTATTCATTGCGCTAAAAATAGTGAGGTAGGCTGCAGCAATCCATTCTAATTTAAAATTGGATACAACTACCAATTCCACTGCATCTTTATATTTGTATCCTAGTAATAAATTAGCAGCTTTCTCTTTCTCCGCATCTGTTTCCATCACAAAAACTAGGGACATGGTACTCAATTGCCATTTTTTAAAAACAGAAAAAGCTTTGACAATTGGTAGGATGTCCTGGGTGTCTACAAAAGCAAGCAGGTATTGATTTCCATCCGTCAATGCGCTTCTGACAGGAGCCAATTGCGACCATTCAAAATTAGGCATAGGTGCTTTTTCAAGATAGATTCTTTCCACTCCTTGTCTATTTTGTGCATGCCATTCGTCCAATGCCAGCACTTGTTTTGCCCTTTGCATTGTTTGATTAAATCGTTTTTTTGCAAGCCAAGATTGAACCCAACTTAAGCGCCTATTTAGATGAGGTATGGTCAGTGGAATAAAATAAGAAGGCAGTTGCCTTGCCCATAAAGCCACTGGTCCAAAATGAATTAATGCAGATGCGCTACTATCTTCAATCAATGCTGCAGTAGCCTCGGGATGGATCCATTCAACCGCTATATTTTCAGTGGGTTTTGGCAATGCTGAAACAAGATAGATCCTATGCTGGACCTCTGTGCCATCTGCTGTTTCGGAAGCAACCATCCCCATTAGATCTAATAGTACAGGCTCCAAAATAGGAAGATTCGGAGCATAGACATCATCGAGCTGTATAAAAATGCGCATAGGCAAAATTAATGCATACTTAACAATTTATCCACCAATCATTTGCAGTGGTTAGTTGAGCTTAATAGTACCCTACCTTTGGATTATGGCAGAACCGCTACAGCAATTGGATTTATTTGGTATGGAGGCAACAACTCCAGTGCATATTGCTGCACCCAAACAAGCCAAAAGCATCAAGCAAAAAAAATCATTGCCTCATTATCGTAAGCCATTTTACCAAAATGAATCCTTTGCAACAGAAGTGGCCAATTCAAACTTGAATGAACCTGATGCAGATTTGCCTTCTGTTTCAAGAACGCCCATGTCTTATGTCAATAAAAATATTTTACACAAAAGAGGCAGAATGGCATTTGCAGATATGGATCAAGCAATTAGCAAAATCAATGTGCCTGATGCGAGTACCTTAGCTAAAAAATTATACTACCCTATTGGAGAAGTAGCAGGATGGTTTAATGTAAACACTTCCTTAATTCGTTATTGGGAAAAAGAGTTTAAGCAACTACAGCCTCGAAAAACAAGAAAGGGGGATCGTTTATTTCGTGCACAGGATATTGAATTTTTAAAACAGATCTATTACTTACTTAGAGAGAAGAAGTATTCAATTGATGGGGCAAAAACTTATTTGAAAAATAATAAAGAAAAAGCCAACAAAGACCTTTCATTATTGACTAATCTAAAAGAAATTAAAAATTTCTTACTGTCTTTGAAAGCGAGTCTATAAACGCCTACCCTTTTTCCGAAAACTGTACCTGATGCGCATTTGCATATTCAATGGCAGCAAGGTTTAAACGTTCTCTCAACATTTGAAACGCATCCATGTCCATCTCCATGTTGACTAAACATTCTATATGCAATGCATGGTATTGTTTTCCGGATTCAGCTACGAAAACCAAATAAGAATTTAAGTCCTTTTCAGCTTTTAAAATTGTGCGCATATGGTTGGCAAAATCAGCCAATGCTTGTGCAGAAGTGGCAACACTTAATTGCAAGTCCATATCAATCTTACGTTCAGACCTTAGCGAAAAATTGTCCACTATAGAATCAACCATTTGTTTATTAGGAACCGAGATATAGGTTTTGTCTTGTGTACGAATACGTGTGCTTCTCAATCCTATCTTTTCGATTGTGCCGGTAAATCCACTCACTTTAACCAAATCCCCAACGGTGAAGGGCTTGTCAAAAAAGATAATAAAAGAGGCAATGATATTTTCTAAACTTTCTCTTGTAGACAAAGCAATCGCAGCACCCACAATACTTAAGCTCGTAACAAGATTGCCAATACTTTCGTTAAAAACATACCTCAATACCAATAAAACACCAATGATATAAATAATCACTTTAAAGAAATCTCTAAAAAATAAAACCAATTGATCGTCAGATAAGTCTTTGGTTAACCTTGCTTTATTTTCTAAAATAATAGAAATAAATTCTAGGGTTCTTAAACTCACTCTAATCAAAAGTAGGACAAACATGAATTTGATTCCTGAATCTAAAAACTGCTGCAAACTCAACTTAAAAAGTTTAAGATCCCATGCTTCAGGAAACTTTAATTCATAGATCGCAATGATGGCGACTAAAAATAGTAAGAACTGTTCGATAGGCACTATTAAACGATGCACATGGTTTTTTCTTAAATCTGAATGGTTCTTCTTGTCTACCCAAGTGTAGATCAAACTTGCAAAAAAACGAGATATCAATCGCTTAATAAGTAGTGTAACTAATAAGATAGCAGCTACCAACAAATAGCTTCGTAAAGAATTGCTCAATATGATTTGATCTATATTCATAGCATTATTTTGTTGCTTCCCAAGTTAACAATTGCAATTCATTGCCGTCAAAAACAGCATAGGTGTTTAATCGAATCCAATCACCTAAATTAATATACCTGCTTTTTTCATTGATCTTAAAGTCCATTGCATAATGGCGATGGCCAAATATAAAAAAATCAATGGCCCTTGTTTTAGCTTGCTCTTTGGTATATAGAATGAGCCACTCTTTATCTTCTCCTAAAAATAATTCATCTGCATTACCCGTTTTTGCACGGCTCTTTCGACTAAAATAATTCGCTAATTGAATGCCTGCATCTGGATGCAGCCACCTGAACAGCCATTGACAAATAGGATTGGTAAATATTTTTTTTAAACGCTTGTACCCATTATCTCCGGGGCCCAATCCATCACCATGTCCAATCAAAAACTGTTTATTGTGGATGGTAAATTGTTGTGGCTCAAAATAGAGTTTCGCATTCAATTCTTTTGATAAATAGTCCTGCATCCACAAATCATGATTCCCAGTAAAAATATGCAACTCAATCCCCTCATCCGCTATTTGTGCAAGTGTGCCTAAAATTCTAACAAATCCTTTTGGCACCACAGTTTTGTATTCAAACCAAAAATCAAAAATATCGCCAACAATAAAAATAACACCAGCATCTTTGCGTGCATCTTGTAAAAAACGCACCAAACGGTCCTCTCTTTTTCTACTTTCTACTTCATTAGGCGCGCCTAAATGAAAGTCGGAAAGAAAATACACTTTTTTGCCTGTTGCTATTTCCATGGAGGTTGTTTAAATTAAAATTACAACTCTAATGGGTTATCGATTAAAAAACAATATACTTCCTTAGGTCCATGCACGCCAACCACTAATGTCTTTTCAATATCAGCGGTTCGGCTAGGTCCTGTTGCATAACTGATCATAGAAGGGAACCCGTCTACATTGTCTTTGAATTTAACCAAGCTGTCTGTCATGTCATACACCAGTTGGTCGACATAAGCAATACAAATATGGATGGGTGCATACACACTAGCAGTCCTCCCGCTTAAATCTTTACTGCTTAATACGATGCTACCTGTTCTAGCCACTAAATGTGAACATAATGTAATAGCTGCATCGCAATCCGCTAAGTCTTCTGTTGTTACAGGATCAAATTGTAAAGGACGCAATGAAGTCAACCATGCTGATTCTTTTGAATAAATTTTATTCCAACCTTTTGTGATTATTAAGGCATTCAATTGATTGATCAATTCTTGCTCATCGGCACAATACACAAATTTGCCCAAGAGTTCGGTAAACTTTTGAGCAAATTCAATCGCCATTTCTTTTTCAGTTGGGATAAAAATAGGCGTATCCGCCACTTGATCCGGAAAAGGAACAGGCACTGGATCTTTCAATGCCTGTTTGATCTTTTGTAATATTTTTTGTCTTGCGCCTTGCGATTCCATTTACAACTTATTCGTGATTATC
>CAMAQL010000057.1 GCA_945860605.1 Chitinophaga pinensis | reverse complement strand
TTTAATCCTAGTAAAGATGGATTGTTTTCCCATAAGCTCGTGAATGCATCGATGGATTCAATTGGAAAGTTTTCATAGTGGGCATCCAATATCTTTTCGGTCAAAAAATGATTGGCGAAATATCCTTTTGAAAAAGAATGTGATAATGGGAATCCGATTAATCCAAACTGGCGCACATTTATTTATTTAAATATAAATCAAAAGTATCTCCACGAAGGCCAATACGCATTGCTTCTAATGGAATCACTTCTGATGGTGCAATATTACCTAGGTTCACATTGCAACCAATTAATTCAAGAAAATACAATTGTTGTGCTTTTTGTGGTGCTTCCCAAAGGACTTTTTCAGCAGGTATTTTAGTTAGTATCTCTTGCACAAGCCCTTCTCTCACCTCTCCTGAACCTCTATAGATACCGACGTTTCCAGCTTCTCTAGCTTCTGCAATCACATAAGATGCGCCAGCACTTAACTCCGCACTCATTAACTCAATCCATTTGTAAGGAGGAATAATATGTGCTGCATCTTTACTACCAACTTCACTAAATACTTTTGCAAATTTTGCTATTTTTTCAATGTAACCACATTTCTCTGTATGTGGAATTTCAATTGAACCATCACTCACTTCTATCACATCAATCTTATAATCTTTACACATTGCGATATAATCATCGAACTGATTTCTAATAACAAAAGCTTCAAATAATGTACCTCCAAAATAAACTGGAATATTGTGCGCTTGATATAACTCAATTTTTGCTCTCAAATTCGGTGTCACAAAAGAAGTTCCAAAACCTAATTTAACAATATCTGTATGTGGGGCGCCAACACTGATGAAACTTTCAGCATCTCTTAAGCTTAGGCCTTTGTCCATGACCATTGTTAATCCGTTTTGTCTAGGCTGTTTTGTTCTCTCAGGTATTTGTGTTAAACTAAAATTCATCATATTGCTATTTTTGCAAAGATAATTTAAAATATTTAGTTTATCTAAGCTTCTTGTATTGACTGATTAACTCCACGACTTTAGGATCTTGAATCAGTTCTGGGTAAAATTTAATGAGTTTATTCAACCATTTGCCCGATTTAGACAAAGCCATCTCTAATTGCAGCAATCCTTCCTTCCGCTTTTTCATCATAAATAAAATGGCACTTCGGTAGTACACAAAAATAACTTTACCCTGTGTGGACATGTAAGCTAGTTCAGTTTGCTCTAGTGCAGCATCATATTGCTCATTCGCAATTAAACATTTGATAAAACTTTCCCACCCTGCTATTTGCTTTGGCTTATGTTTTACCACAATACCAAAATAGGTTGCTGCTTCTTTGTATTGATCTAAGTACATATAACACTCACCCATCATAATATAATACTCATTGATATGCTTATTAATTCTAATGGCATGTTCAATTTGTTTGATCGCCATTTGCCATTTTGATTCTAACATATAAGTAGAAGCAATTTTTTGATAGAGTCGGCTATCTTCTTGATTTAAGTGCGCTGCTTTTTTATAATGAAATCTTGCCTGGGCATAATTTTTTAATCGGTGGTAGCAATGCCCAATGGCTTCATAAATAACATCCTCAGGCCTTGATAGTTCCAATACTTTCTCCAATGCCTCAATGGCTTCTTTGTATTTTCTAATCCTTAAATACGCATCTCCCATATTGCGATAAGCATAATCAAACTTTTCATCAATGACGATTGCAAACTGATACGCATCTATTGCTTTCTCATATAGTTTTATCCCTTGGTAAGCTGCAGCAAGATTGAACCATGCGAGCGCATTATAGGGCTGTTCGTCAATCATTTTTTGGTGCAGTACAATACTTTCTTCATTGCGTCCTGTGAAATCTGTCCAAAAACAAATTTTATACAACGCTTCCTCATTGGTTGGCTCTTCTTCTAAAATTAATTGCAAGCAATCAAATACTTTATCAAAAGCCTCATGGTCATCATAGACATCTGCTAATTCAAAAAGTAATTCTGTTCTTTCTGCACCTTCAAATAAATGCAATGCCTCTTGCAATAAAACAATTGCTTCTTCGGGTTGATCCAAAGCCAAATAAGCATCGGTTTTAAGAATGAATAAATTCATGTCTTGATGATCATACAAAGCGGCTGTATTCAATAATGCTAGCGCTTCGGTATATTTTCTGGTGGCCAACAATAAGTCTGCTTTTTTAATCATCAACAGTGCGGAAGATGGAAATTGAGACAATGCAATATCTGCAGCTTCAATGGCTTCTACAATGGCATCTTTTTCGTCTAAGTGGGCAATGATTTTCTCAAAGTCATCCTCTTCGATATAAGATGGTGCTTTGCCAGTTTTTAGGTTCTGGTAACGTAAAAGAAGGTCCTGAATATCTCCATTTTCGTCTTCAAACTGATGATTGAACATGGTATCTATTTACATATGTTTAATAAATCACTGAAAATCAATTAAATAGGTCTAATTCTTAGCGTTTTATTGATTTATTAAATGTACGTGTTCGGACTTAATTTGAACCAATTTATTGTTCACAGTCGACCCAATAAATCGTTAAAAAAATATTTATGCCGGAATGGCATAATGTTTTATCTTCGTCATAACCGTGCGTATCCTACAAACCATATTAACCTCTTTAGTATTCATTACAGTTGCAACCTCTTCTGTACATGCATCTACCATTGTAACTGGAACGACTGAGTCAAAAAAAGTCACTGAAAAATATAGCTTAAAAAACTTGAGTAGTTTAAATCATAAAGCAAGCACATTCCGTGATTTAAAATCTAGCCTACTATACAAAGGACTATCGGTCTCAACGGCTACGACTACTGGCATAGGACAAACAAATTATCTTAAATACAATAAAGGAAATATCACTTATGTGATCCCTTATCGTCACAAAGTAATTTTACCTAGGTTTAAGACACCAAGTCCACAGAATCCCTAATTAATTTGTTGGTAGTTATTTTTATTGACTTCAAATACATTCAATGTAATAGGGCTTAAGTCAACTTTTGTTGCGCTATATAAAATTCGATTCCCCTCTTTTGTCGTCAATTGATAATTCAATACCAAGCCAGGTATTTCTTTGAATGCTTGTTCATATACTGTTACCGTAGGCAAGATATCTGTTGTATACACCACTTCCATTGTATTTCCATCTGCCCAAGTCAACGTAATGGACGCACAAGGATAATTTAAAATGGTACTTATAAAGCTATTTTTTTTTGCTGAAACTAAATTAACAGGATTCATAGAAGTATATAAAATACACTGAAGCATTTTATTCAGGCCTATCTCTTTTAAAATAATGGCTGTGTCTTGTTGCGTATTGAATATAAGGGTCTGGGTTAACTGAGGCGTCTTTAAAATTGTTTTACAGCTATTCCCCTTTATAAAAATTTGTTTTTGACCTAACCAACTTGTGTCTCCAGTTTTTGATATTTGATGAATGTCATAAGTAATGGCACATTCACCTACAATTTTAGTTTGGGCTTGCAATTGTAAGACGAGACAATTAAGAAAGCAAACAATTAGGGGGGATAATCGTAGCATATCATGTGAACATTAATGTAAAAGAGGCCCAATTTTACATTAGGCCTCTTTAGCAGATATTATTTTTTAGTTTTGTCTTTTAAGGCTTGTACTTTTTTTTGCGACTCCATCATTTGTTCATATTTCTCTTGCCAATTACTTTTTTTCTTTGGCGTCTTTCTCTTTACCTCTATCGTAGCTAATATTTTATCATGATCAATGATGACTTTTTGAATTAACAATTGCAATAATAAAGTCACAATATTGGATACGGTGTAGTACCATGTTAATGCAGATGGTAAGCTATTGAAGATAAAGAATAGCATGAATGGGAAAATATAAGGCATGTACTTTAATGCAGGATTATCTTGCGTTGGCGTCATCGACATATTGTAGATAGACGAGATAAACGTGGTCAATACTGCTGTTAATGTAAACAAACTGATATGGCTACCAAAACCTAATGGAATAGTAAAAGGAAGGGTGTAGATAGAATCATAACTAGACAAGTCTTGGCTCCATAAGAAGGACTGTCCTCTTAGTGCGATATTAGAATTAAAGAAACTATATAAAGCAAAGAATATAGGGATTTGTAATAAAGCAGGAATACAACCGCCCAAAGGATTCACACCTGCTTCTCTAAATAACTTCATCTGCTCCATTGCAAAAGCTTGTTGATCGTCTCCTGTCTTTTTCTTAATCTCATCTAATTCAGGTTTCAATACTTTCATCTTGGCTGTACTCAAGAAACTAGAGTAAGTCAAAGGCGAAGTCACCAATCGAATAAAGATGGTTAATAAAAATACAACCCACCCATAATTTTGAACAAAGCCAGCAAAGAAATCAAACACTGGCATAATGATGTATTTGTTGATAGGTCGAACAAAAGAATATAAGTCTCTTCCTAAATTCACAATTTGCTCCATCTCTGGCGCCTGTGATTTTAAGATTTCAAAATCATTCGGACCATAATAAAGTGAGAGTGGCATAGTGGCATTGGCACCAGTCAATTTAGTTTGGAACTGTGCTTGCAAAGTAGCAAGTCCATTGCTGCTATCTGCCTTACGCTGCCAGTCAATTTTACCTGAATTAAATCCATCCTTATAAAGCACTGTCGTTGTAAAAAATTGTTGTACTAGTCCAACCCATTGAACAGGTTTTTCAAAAACTTTATTGGTGTTGCTAGAAATATAATCGAACTCGTTCCCTTCTGAAAAACAAATATTGGACATTTGACGCTCATAAGTGGTTGTCTTTTCTTGTCCATAAGAGTGTGCATCCCACAAAACATTTAATTGATTGTTGGTCAATAATTGATCTGCGCCATCCAATATGATATTCCAATCCACATTGTATTTTCCTTTTGCCAAAGTAAATTGGTGCTTAATCGTTTTACCATTTGGAGCAGTCCAAGCATACTCAATTTTTTGTACCCCATTCTGATCGGTAGATACATTGGATACAGGAAATATGACTTGGTTAATTTGTACTGTTTGGTTGTTACCAGCATTCACCGCATAGGACAAGGAACTGCTATCTCCCAATTGTACCAATTCCTTTTTTGAATTTTTGTATTTTTTCAAAGTAACACTTGCTACTTGACCACCTTTATTGGTGAATGCGACTTTAATTAAATCGTTCTCTAAAATCGCAATCTGCTCTTTTAAAGTATCTGCAGCAACTGCAATGCCAGTTGCACCTTTTTTAGTTGAATCAATCAATGCAACAGTATTCAATGCTGCCGCCTTTTCGGCATTGGCTTTCACCATGGCAACAGAATCATCGAATTTTTGCTTGTAGGCTGCAATTTCGTTTTGCTGCTTACTGGTATACCAAAAGTAAACAAAGAATAAACCTGCTAATAATACAAACCCAATGACCGTATTTTTGTCCGTTTTCATGCTTTTAAATTAATCTAAATAGATGCGGCAAAGGTATGTTTTTAAGATGTATTTAGCACCAGGTACACCCTAAATTGGAACCATTTTAGGGCTATTTTAAGGCTTTATTACAAATTCCTGCTGTATTTACCCCCAGTATGGTAAAGCAGGTTCGTAATATCCCCTAAACTACAATACTTCACCGCTTCCATCAAGAGGTCAAAAACATTTTCATTTTGAACAGCAGCCTGATGCAGCAAGTTTAGATAATCTGCGGCTTGGTCTTTATTTCTATTTTTAAATTGCGTTAGATTGGCAATTTGTAATTTCTTTTCGGCAGCAGAGGATCTAAATACGGGACGACGATCATTGCTATTTTGATCTGCTTCATCAATAAAAGTATTCACACCAATGATTGGAATTTCCCCATGATGTTTTCTGGTTTCATACAGCATACTCTCTTCTTGAATCTTTGAACGCTGATACATTCTTTCCATGGCACCTAGGACCCCACCTCTTGCATTGATTCTTTCTAATTCTTGTAATACTGCTTCTTCTACCAAGTCTGTTAATTCGTTCATCAAGAAGCTGCCTTGTTGCGCATTTTCGACTTTTGCAGTACCTAATTCCTTATTAATGATTAACTGAATCGCGAGGGCCCTTCTTACACTCTCTTTTGTTGGTGTGGTGATGGCTTCGTCATAGGCATTGGTGTGTAGGCTGTTGCATTGATCATAAATTGCATACAATGCCTGCAAGGTGGTTCTGATATCATTAAAATCAATCTCCTGCGCGTGTAAACTTCTACCACTTGTTTGGATATGGTATTTTAATTTTTGAGACCTTGGATTGGCCTTGTATTTAAGCTTCATGGATTGCGCCCAAATTCTTCTTGCCACTCTTCCAATCACGGCATATTCTGGATCCATACCATTGCTAAAAAAGAAACTAAAATTAGGAATAAAGTCATCTATGGCTAAACCTCTATTTAAAAAATACTCAATATAGGTAAATCCATTTGCTAGTGTAAATGCCAACTGTGTAATTGGATTGGCACCCGCTTCTGCAATATGGTATCCTGAGATAGAAATACTATAAAAATTCTTTACTTTTTGGTCTACAAAATAAGCTTGCACATCCCCCATTAATTTTAATGCAAAATCAATAGAGAAAATACAAGTGTTTTGTGCTTGGTCTTCTTTTAAAATATCTGCCTGTAATGTTCCACGTACATTTTGTAAGACTTGTTTTTTAATCGTATTGTACACTTTTGGATCAAGCACTTGATCGCCGCTTACCCCCAGTAATTTTAAGCCCAAGCCATTGTGTTGGATGGATTGTTTTTTTAAACTTTCAAAATCATGGTAGACTGGCCTAGGTGTTGTTTTAAAAATTTGATTCAATTTTTTATTGACAGCTGGCCACATTTTTTGCTCTGTAATATATTGCTCACAAGCTTGATCTATTGCTGCATTAAAAAACATCGCCAGTATGATGGCTGCAGGACCATTGATGGTCATACTCACAGAACTAGTTGGGTCATTTAAATTAATACCAGAATATAATTTCTTAATGTCATCCACCGAAGCAATATTCACACCCGCATTGCCAATTTTTCCAAATACATCCATTCTATTAGAAGGATCTTGACCATATAAAGTCACACTATCAAATGCAGTAGACAATCTTGTTGCAGGTTGTCCGCTTGCTAAGAAATGAAAGCGTTGATTCGTTTTTTCTGGACCACCCTCACCTGCAAACATCCTTGTTGGATCCTCGCCTGTTCGTTTTAAATCAAACACACCAGCCGTGTAGGGATAATGCCCTGGTACATTTTCTTTTAATTGCCACTCTGCAATATCTCCCCAGTCTTTAAAGTTAGGTAGATACACTTTCTGAAGCGACAAACCTGATTCTGTTTTAAAACGTAAAGGTTGGTGAATTTTTTTACCTCTTATTTCATAGACCAAAGCATCTTGTTGGTAGGTATTTTTTGTTGCTTCCCAAGTTTGAATAGATTTTTTCACTTCTGGATCTACCTCGCCAGCGACTTTATCCGCTTCCTCTTTTAAAAGAGGTAATTTTTTAAGTTTCGGATTATGCATCACTTGCTCATAACTATACCATTGAGAAGCCAACTGCTTTTGTTCAGCTATCCAAACTTTATTTTTTTGTATGGTTTCAACAATTTCATTTAAATAATTAAAACGATTCAGTGGAATAGTTGGTGTGGCCACCAGACTCGCATTGTATGCCAATGGCTTTGCAATGGTCTTCCATTTTAATTGATGTTGCTGATTCACTAGCTCAATCATATGATTGAATAGATGCTGCATGCCAGGGTCATTGAACTTTGAAGCAATGGTGCCATACACAGGCAATGTGGCAGGATCTGCATTGAATAAATGACGAGACCTAGCGTATTGTTTTTTGACATCTCTTATCGCATCCAGTCCACCTGCTCTATCGAATTTATTAATACCAATAATTTGTGCAAAGTCAATCATATTTATTTTCTCCAACTGACTAGCTGCACCAAATTCTGGTGTCATAATATACATAGGCAGTGTTACATAATCTACAATGGATGCATCATTTTGACCAACACCTGCTGTTTCAATAATAATCGCATCATAGCCAGCTGCTTTACATAAATAAATCACTTGGTCAAGAGAACCAGAGATGGATTGATGGTCGGACCTTGTTGCGAGTGATCGCATAAATACATTGGGATGATGAATGGCATTCATTCTAATTCTATCACCTAATAATGCACCACCAGTTTTTTTCTTAGTAGGATCTACAGACACAACTGCAATGCTTAAGCCTGGATTGGTCTGAATAAAATAATGTACCAAGCGATCGCATACGGTAGACTTACCTGCGCCACCCGTTCCAGTTAATCCAATGACAGGAATATTTTTTTGAATAACTTTTTTATCTTTCTTAATTTTTAAAGTGCCGTTTTGCAATAATGTAATATCCCTTGCTAATTTTCTTGGATCAGTTTTTTTATCAAAAGGCAATTTTGAATACTTGGTTGTTTGATTGGATTTTAATGGGAAATTGGCAAAGGCAATCACTTCTTTAATCATGCCTTCGATACCCATGGCAAGACCATCCTTAGGTAAATATATTTTTGAGATTCCTTTAGCATGGATGATAGCAGCTTCGGAAGGTAAAATGGTTCCACCGCCTCCACCAACAATTTTAATATGTTGGTAGCCTGCATCGTCTAATAATTTTCTGAGGTAGGAGAAAAATTCAATATGACCTCCTTGGTAAGATGTAATTGCAATCAATTGCACGTCCTCTTCGATTGCTGCTTCAACAATTTCTTGTGCCGATCGATTATGTCCCATATGGATGACTTCTGCACCTTGTTCTTGCAACACGCGACGCATGATATTGATAGAGGCATCATGGCCATCAAATAAACTAGTCGAAGTTAAAATTCTTATTTTTTGCATACCACAAAACTAACATATGTTAGCGGTATAGCAAAGTGAAAATTTACTTTTTTGCGTAGGCTTTTGCAGCAGCAATAAAATGCACAAATAAAGGCGCTGGCGCTTCTACTGTACTTTTTAATTCTGGATGGTATTGTACACCAATAAAGAATGGGTGATTCGGTAATTCAATAATTTCTACCAAT
>CAMAQL010000056.1 GCA_945860605.1 Chitinophaga pinensis | reverse complement strand
GAGCGGATTTGGCGGGCGGCTTTTTTGCCAGACTCGGTCCTCAAGTGTCCTTCGATTGTAATTGTCTTCATGGTTTAAATTTTAAATATGGACGGCAAAGGTAATGAAATAAAAAGAAGCAACCAAAGTTGCTCCTAATTATTTATATTGTATTGGAAATCAGTTAATTACTGGTTTCTTGACTTCAATTGTGAGTGTACAAATAGACTAGTAATACTCTTATTTTCATAGGCGTTGCGTATAGCGATCGCAAATAAGTCGGCTATGGTCAATACCTTTATTTTATTGGATTCAGATTTCAAAGGGATGGTATCACAAACCACCAGTTCTTCTAAAACTGAGCTTTCGATGTTCTCGTAGGCTTTGCCACTTAAAACCGGATGGGTAATCAATGCGCGGACTGTTCTTGCACCTTTCTCTTTTAATAAGGCTGCTGCTTTAACCAAAGTCCCTCCGGTGTCACAGATATCATCTATGATCACGATATCCTTTCCAGTCACATCTCCAATCACCACCATGCTTGCAATCTCATTGGCACGTTTTCTGTGTTTGTCACAGATCACCATTTCTGCATTAAAATAATTAGCTACTTCACGCACACGGTTGGTGCTTCCTACGTCCGGTGCTGCAAAAGCCAAGTTTTGTAAATTAAGTGATTCTATATAAGGGATGAAAATAGCTGAACTATCTAAGTGGTCTACTGGCACATCAAAAAAGCCTTGAATTTGTGCGGCGTGTAAGTCCATTGTGATAACCCTGTTCGCGCCTGCTGCTTCTAGTAATGTAGCAATTAATTTTGCGCCTATCGCCACACGTGGTTTGTCTTTTCGATCTTGTCTAGCAAAACCATAATAAGGAACAACTGCAATGATTTTATAGGCACTCGCTCTTTTAGCTGCGTCAATCATCATCAATAATTCCATTAAATTATCGGTTGGTGCATAAGTGCTCTGCACTAAAAAAACATAGTCCCCTCTGATACTTTCCAAAAAGATAGGCTGGAATTCACCGTCGCTAAATTTTTGGATATTTATTTTACCAATGGGGGCACCAAAACGTTGTGCAATTTTTTCGGCTAGCGCCTGCGAGCCGTTGCCCGCGAAAATTTTAACTGAAGGATTCATAAGGGTAAAATGTGCTTCAAAGGTATTGATATCGTGCACATATTTTTAGCTATTCTGCTGCAAATTTTCAACAAAAAGTCAAGTTATGCACAACTGCCTGCAAGAAGCCGGTATTTGTACGCAGAATTAGCAGTTGTATAAAAAATATATTTGGATAAAATTGTTTATGCAAGCTAGCAATATCCGACTTTGGGCGGAACAAGATCAACCCATCTTTAAATTTAGTACCAAGGGCGCCGACCATTTAAGCGATGTAGAACTTTTAGCCATTCTAATTCAACATGGCACAGCTACACAAAATGCAGTTGAATTAGCCAGGAGCTTACTTGCTACCACAGACAATAGCCTGAAAAAATTTGCTGCATATAGTGTGCGGGATATCGTAAATCTAAAAATTAAAGGGATTGGAAAGGTCAAAGCAGTGCGGATCTTAGCCGCTATAGAACTAGGTTCCAGAAGGATTGATTTAATGGACAAGCAAGCCACCATTCATCATAGCCGTGATGTGGCCTCACATCTTAAAAATAAATTGCAGTTTGAACAACGTGAAGTATTTATGTTACTCTTACTGAATCAAGCAAATAAAATCATCCACGAGGAGGTGTTAAGTGAGGGTGGTATTACCGGCACAGTGGCCGATCCAAGGGTTGTTTTTAAATTGGTGATTAGTCACGGCGCCACAGGATTCATCATCTGCCACAATCATCCAAGTGGGCAATTAAGACCCAGCAGGATGGATGATACCCTGACTGAAAAAATCAAGAAAGGGGCTGCACTTTTTGACATTAAATTAATCGATCATTTAATCGTCAGCTCAGAGGGCTATTATAGCTATGCCGAACAGCATCCTAACTGGTAGTCGCTCTTTAATAAATATCTAAAAACTAGGCCTGAGCAGTTGGACCGCCAAAATTCATAGGGATCTCTATTTGCTCCATGTCTCCAATTGGGCCATGCGCAGCTTCATATCTTTCAATGTTTTCGACCATGGCTTTCATAAAACGCTTGGCATGCATCGGTGTTAAAATCACACGAGACTTTACTTTGCTCTTAGGGGTGCCTGGCATCACATTTACAAAATCAATCACAAACTCTGCATTGCTATGCGTAATAATAGCCAAGTTGGCATAAGTACCTTCTGCAATCTCCTCGGAGATTTCGATATTTAAAGGTTGATTCGGGTTTTGTTCCATAAACTAAATTAAGAGTCCAAAGATACGAGGGAACGAATCTTAAAAAGAACTAAATTTGCGCCATGTTAGTATTAGACGGAAAAATATCCTCAGCGGCAGTCAAGGCAAGCTTATTAGAGCAAACTTCAGCATTAAAGGCTGCGGGTAAAAGAACGCCACATTTAGCGGCCATTTTAGTGGGCAATGATGGTGCTAGCGAAACTTATGTGGCAAGTAAAGTGAAAAACTGTGAAGAGACGGGATTCGGATCTTCCCTTTTCCGTTTTGAAGCGTCCGTAACAGAGGCTGAATTATTAGCGCAGATAGAAGCATTGAATACCAACGAAAATGTAGATGGTATTTTAGTGCAATTGCCCCTTCCTAAACATATTGATGACGCTAAAGTCATTGAGGCAATTAATCCCAAAAAAGATGTGGATGGATTTCATCCTTCCAATGTGGGTAGACTAGTGCAAGGACTCAATACATTTATTCCTGCAACGCCTTATGGTGTGCTGCTGATGTTTGAGCATTTTAAAATTGAGACAAAAGGGAAACGTGCTGTAGTGATTGGAAGGAGTAATATTGTGGGAAGACCAATGAGTATTTTATTAAGCTCAGATCATCCACAAGGCAATTGCACAGTCACTTGTTGTCATAGATATACTCCAAAAGAAGACCTCATTGAAATCTGTTCCAAAGCAGACATCTTAGTTGTAGCGGTGGGCATGCCTGATTTTATAGATGCAAGCATGATCAAGCCAGGCGCTGTGATTATTGACGTAGGTATCACTAGGGTTGCAGATGCTACTGCAGCAAAAGGTTTTAGGATTAAGGGAGATGTAAATTATGCATCTGCGATTACTGTGGCTTCTGCAGTAACACCTGTTCCAGGTGGCGTTGGCTTAATGACCATTGCAGGCTTATTAAAAAATACGATGAAGGCCTACCAAGGCTTATAAATTATTTAAATAAATACATTGAGCAAGATTCCTTCTTATCCAGTAATGGAACTATTTTATTCTTTGCAAGGTGAAGGCTATCATCAGGGCAAGGCTGCGTTTTTTATACGCTTAGCTGGATGTGATGTGGGCTGTGTATGGTGTGATGTAAAAGACAGCTGGGATGCAAGTAAGCATCCGGTATTATCTGTGGAAGAAATTGTAGCTGCGGCAACTGCGCATCCAAGCCGTATTGCCATTGTCACTGGTGGTGAACCTTTATTGCACCAATTAGACCCTTTAACGACTGCGCTCAAAGCAGCAGGATTTCAAACACATATTGAAACTTCTGGATCAAGCCCTATGAGTGGATCCTGGGATTGGGTTTGTTTGTCTCCCAAAAAATTTAAAGCGCCTTTAGCAGAATCAGTAAAAGCTGCGAACGAATTAAAAGCGGTTGTGTTTAACAAATCTGATTTTGACTGGGCCAATTCTTTTGTGAACGATGTTAATACGGATTGCAAAAAATATCTACAACCTGAGTGGGAGAAGTCTGACGCCATGACGCCACTTGTGATTGAATACATTAAGTCCAACCCAAGCTGGGAATTAAGTGCGCAATTACATAAGTATATCCAAGTTCCTTAATTCATTTAAGTACTTATACTATCTTTATTACAGATGTATTTTATATTACGATACCAAAAAGGTTTTGCACTTTTATTATGTTGCATTGTATGTTGCACCAATATTGTATTAGGACAGACCAAACAAGCAGCACAAAATTATGAAGCTGGTTTACGCGCACTAGGTAGTAATGACAAAGAAAAAGCAATTGAGCAATTTAAACTTTCCTTTTCAAAAGACAGTCAATATGCAGACCCTGTAATTGCTTTGTTTCAGGTTTACCATGATCAAAAAAAATTTCAATCAGCCATTCTCTATTATCATCAAATTAAAAAAATAGATAGCGCGGCAGCAATACCTTTTTTAGTAAAACAAGGCATTGCACTAGCTAGTCTTGGACAATATGACGCAACTTATAATCTGCTTGAACCTTATTTTAGCAATAACAGTTTACCAGATTATTTAAAAGAAAAAGCAACTGCATTGTACGCAGTTTGTCAATTTGCCATGTCAGAAAAAAATGCGCCGGAAATTAGCATCCATAATATGGGCGATAGTATTAACTCTCCTGCATCCGAATATTTTCCAACTGTGAGCATCCAAGACAGTATATTTTTATTTATGCGCAGATTAAATTTAAGTAGAGAAGATATTTATACCAGCAGTATGGGTATGAATGGGTTTTCTGCTGCGATTCCATTATCAGATACTTTAAATTTTGCTGCAAAAAAAGGGAGTATGAGTTTGAGTGCAGACCTGCAAACATTATACTACGCTGCCGACTATGCAGAACAAGGTTATGGACGATATGATATTTATAAAGTGCAGCGTAGTCCTTGGGGCTGGTCAAAGCCAAAAAATTTAGGACAAAATATCAATAGTGATTACTGGGATAGTGCACCAAGTATTTCCCCTGATGGTAACTCCATTTATTTTGCTAGCAATCGTCCCGGCGGTTATGGTGGCATTGATATTTATGTAGCGTATAAAAATGAAAAAGGATTTTGGGAAGAAGCCATCAACCTTGGACCATCCATCAATACAAAAGGAGACGACCAAACACCATTCATCCATGCCGATAATCAAAGTTTTTATTTTTCAAGCAATGGGCGTGCTGGATTTGGAGGATCAGATATTTATGTATCAAGAAAAAAAATTGATGGCAACTGGACCACACCCGTTAATCTGGGATATCCTATCAATACCTATGACAATGAAGGTAGCATTGCTGTTGCAAGCAATGGCGCCACTGCATATATTGCGAGTGATAGAGCAGACAGCAGAGGTGAATTGGATATTTATAAAATTACTTTAGCAGAAAATACAAGGGCATTTAAAACATGGTATATCAAAGGACAAATTATAGATGCAAAGACAAAAAAATCCATCGCTGCAGCATTGCAAATAGTTGACCCAGCTTCTGGTTATCCAATGATGGAAATGCAAATTGACAGTGTGGGGCAATTTTTATTAGCACTACCCTATTTTGATAGCTTAGGTTTAAAAATAAATAGCCCAGGCCATGATTATTTGAGCAGTATCCTTCCAATAGATAGCGTAAAATTAATGGCTGGAAAAACATTTGATTTTGCATTGACGCCAATCGAAAAAATATTTACAAAAACATTTAACCAAGTATATTTTGAAACCAATTCTGCAGTTTTACAAACCATATCTAACGTTGAGTTAGACGCTTTGGTAGGCTATTTAAAAACAACTTTGAACGCTCAAATTTTGATAGAAGGTCATACAGATAATACAGGTACATCTGCACAAAATAATTTACTTTCTTTACAAAGAGCCAATGCCATTGGGGATTACTTACAACAAAAAGGCATTGCCACTAATCGTATACAGCGCAAGGGATTGGGGGCTAGTATGCCAATCGCAGATAACAATACTGCAGCTGGTAGGGCTAAAAATAGAAGAACCAGTTTTACCATTACGCTTAAGTAAAATCATGCTTAGATAATCGTATCCTTATCGCGCATTGAATTGTATACAAATTACTTTTTTGAATTTAATTCGCGTATTTATACTTGAATATTGATTTGATTTATTTCGGATTTTCAGGCAATGAATCCATCCCTATTATATGCCATTGCTTTTGCACAATTACCTGGCATCAATCTATATGAACGAAAAAAATTAATCCATGCATTTGGATCTGCCATGTCTATTTACAATGCATGTAAGCAAGAAGGTAAAGCCTTGATGGAGCTTGAATTAAAATCTGTTGAAAGCCTCCTGTCTCCTTGGCCTTTAAAAGCAGCCTCAGAAGAACTTTCCGCCATCACTAAATTAAGTGTTGAAACAACTTGCTTAGAAGACGCGGCATATCCAAATCGTTTGTTTCAATGTGAAGACGCACCCACACTCTTATTTTCAAAAGGATCAAAAAAATGGAACCTTCCTTATTTAATTAGTATTGTTGGAACAAGAAACCACACCATGTATGCAGACAGGGTGATTCAAGAATTACTCGAAGGCATACAACATTTAAATTTGGGTGTGGTCAGTGGTTTGGCACTAGGGATTGATGGCATGGTACATGAAAAAGCATGTCAATTAAATATCCCAAATTGGGGCGTGATTGCAACGGGATTGGATAGCATCTACCCAGCTCAGCATCATCGCCTAGCAAATAAAATGATGGATCACGGTGGGATCCTTTCAGAAAATACCAGCAATACCCAACCACTTCCTTTTCAATTTCCAAAACGCAATCGCATTGTCGCAGGCATGTCCGATGCCACCATCGTGATTGAATCTCAAGTGCAGGGCGGAAGTATGATTACGGCCGGACTTGCAAGAGGCTATAATAGAGAAGTGTTCGCTGTGCCGGGTAAGATTACAGACCAAAAAAGTTCGGGCTGCTTGGCACTCATTCGGTCAAATACTGCTCAATTATACCAAAGCCCCACCCAATTACTAGAAAGCCTGGGCTGGGCAGTTCCTGCCACTAATACGCCTATCCAAAAGCCCCTTGCCTTTGGCCTTACCCCTATTTGCCAAGAAATTTTAGCCATCATTACTAAGCAAAGCCCTATCCACCAAGACCAACTCGCCAATCTGTTCAATCTCAATATAGGCCTGCTTTCCACGCATTTATTAACCCTCGAATTAAACGGGCTCATCCTCCCCCATGGAGGGGCATTTTATAGTATCCGCTAAAAAAGGATTTTGCCCAAATATGGGCTTGCCCTATCTTTGCCTATGGCAACAAGAAATTCTACCTCCCGCATTTTTGGACAAGGCTTGACATTTGATGATGTATTACTTATGCCTGCCTATTCCGAAGTCCTCCCTTCCGAAGTAAATATCCACGCACAATTGACCAAGCATATCAAATTGCATGTGCCAGTTTTGTCTGCTGCTATGGATACAGTGACCGAAGCGCAATTAGCAATCGCACTTGCAAGAGAAGGTGGCATTGGTATCCTACACAAAAACATGTCTATCGAACGCCAAGCAGAACAAGTGCGTAAAGTAAAACGTAGCGAGAGTGGCATGATTGTAGACCCCATCACTTTAGAAGTAACAGCAACCATTGGTGATGCATTGAACTTAATGCGTGACAATAAAATTGGCGGTATTCCTATTGTTGACAAAAACCACAAATTAGTGGGCATCCTCACCAACCGTGACTTACGCTTTGAGACCGATCGTAAAAGAAAAGTAAGCGAAGTAATGACCAATGAAAATTTAATCATTGCACCAGAAGGAACAGATTTAAAGAAAGCAGAAAAAATATTACGCCAATATAAAATTGAAAAATTACCTGTTGTCAACAAACAAGGAAAATTAATTGGCTTAATTACTTACAGAGATATTTTACAAGTTACGGCATTCCCAAATGCAGCTAAAGATAGCATTGGTCGCTTATTAGTGGGTGCCGCTTTAGGTATTACAAAAGATGTATTAGATCGTGCAGCAGCTTTGCAAAGTGTTGGTGTAGATATCGTTTCATTAGATAGTGCACATGGTCATAGCAAGGGTGTGATTGAAGCGTTAAAATTGATTAAGAAAAATTTTAAAAACTTACCGGTCATTGCAGGTAATATCGCTACAGGTCAAGGTGCTTTAGCATTGGCAGCCGCTGGTGCAGATGCAGTGAAAGTGGGTATTGGCCCAGGCTCTATTTGTACAACAAGAATTGTAGCAGGTGCAGGTGTACCGCAATTAACAGCCATCATGGAAGCAGCAAAAGCATTAAAAGGAAAGAATATTCCAATTATTGCAGATGGTGGTATTCGTTATACAGGCGATATGGTCAAAGCAATTGCAGCTGGAGCCAATTGCGTTATGATGGGCAGTATTTTTGCAGGTACCGAAGAAAGTCCTGGAGAAACAATTATATACGAAGGCAGAAAATTCAAAGGATACCGTGGCATGGGTAGCATTGGCGCCATGTCTCAAGGAAGTGGTGATCGTTATTTCCAAGAAGATGCAGACGCTAAAAAGTTTGTACCAGAAGGGATTGAAGGTCGCGTTGCTTACAAAGGCACATTAGGAGAAATCGTTTATCAATTTGTTGGTGGATTAAAAGCAGGCATGGGTTACTGTGGTGCAAAAACTATAAAAGATTTACAAAACGCCACATTCGTTCAAATCACCAATGCTGGTATGAGAGAAAGCCATGCACACGATATTGATATCACTAAAGAATCGCCAAACTATAGCAGAAAATAAGGCTACACGAATAAATCAACACAATGCGTAAACTTTGTTTACTTCCACTATTGTTATTGTTCGGATTGTTTACATCCAGTCAGTTGATTGCACAGGATAGTACCAAAGGGGCATTGCGAATTAGTATTTTAACTTGCGCACCAGGCGAGGATGTGTATACTGCTTGGGGACATACTGCCATTAGAATCATTGACTCAGCCAAGCAAACAGATATCGTATTCAATTTTGGTACATTCGATTTTAATACCCCTAATTTTTTAGTTGAATTTGTAAAAGGTAACTTGAATTATTTTTTATCGGCAGATAATTTTCAGAATTTTATTTTAGAATACCAATACTATGGGCGAAGTATTAAAGAGCAAGTATTGATTTTGACAGATGCAGAAAAAATAAATTGGCAAAATGCATTGCTGAAAAATTTAGAAGGTAATAATCGTTATTACTTGTATAATTTTATTACAGATAATTGTACCACAAGAGTAAAAGATGGCTTTTATCAATTTGCAAGTTCGCAAGTTCCTCCATCTACTATTAAAAGTTTTAGAACCCATGTGGTAGAAGCGCCTTATCAACAAG
>CAMAQL010000055.1 GCA_945860605.1 Chitinophaga pinensis | reverse complement strand
TCATAGATGATTTGATACACTTTCACCGCTTCTACCATGGTAAGCTTATCTTTATTCCGACCTTCCATCACCACTGGTACATTGTAATACGCTAAATTATAAATTAATGCGCCCTTGCTTTCAGCAACTGCATTGTGGTCCCAATTTTTTAAAGTGGTAATGATGGAAGCTAGTTGAGGGTATTTATTTTCATCCACCATAAACATCGTGTCTGCAGTAAATCCATATGGAAACAAAATTGGATTCGGTAATTGCCGATCGAACTTAATGCGCTTAATGTCTTCGTAAGAAATTTTATCAAGTTGGTCTATTAAGTTTTTAGCACGTCTGCTTCTGTTATTGTGATAGGTTTCATAACCATCATTCACATCAAAATTTGTTGGATTTAAATTATCCAATTCGCTACTCGCTAAAAAAGGAGAGTGATTGGCGTTGAATAAGTAACCACTTTTTGGATTCGTCATTTGTGGCAAGGCGCTGAGTGGTTTAAATTCATTCCATAAAGTAGCCTTGGTATTTCCTGGCAAAGTGCTGCTCCAATGATAGCTTGTGTCTTTATTGCGATAAGGCATTTTACCATTAGAGATATAAAATATATTGTCTGCTTTGTCTGCATACATGATATTAAACATGGGCAAATGGTTTTGCTCCAATGCTGCTTTGAAACTTGTAAAATTCGTTGCCTTGTTCATCGCATACCATTGCTGCAATGCACCCGCATCCATTAATGCTGGCAAACGCATTGAAAAGAATTCACCTTTAGGCGTCGCCACCGTTGGACCGAAGATAGACTGGTAGGCTGTTTTATAAATTGGAAAAGGAATGCCTTTGATACTCAATTTAATTTTTCGTTTTTCTAATTTTAGCCAATTGCCATCCACTTTATATTCGCCAGGATGCGACTTGCTCGTTTCTAATTGATAGATGTCTATCTTATCCTGAAAATTAACCGTATGCGCCCAAGCTAAATTGGGGGTCACACCATGAAAAATTAGTGGCGCACCTGGAAACAAGCCACCTAGTATATTCCAGCCTTCATCGCTTTGTACATGTGCTTCATAAAATGCCGTTGGGCCTTCAATGGGCTGATGTGCATTAATCACAAGCATGGTTTCATCTGATGCAGATTTCTTTGCATTGATAGCAAATGCGTTGCTACCTTCTCCCGTGAAGCCTTCTAATTTTGGAATAGTACCATTTAAAATTTTTGGCAAGGCTTTGTCTACGCCACAAAAAATCGCTACCGAAAAAGCAGCTGAAGCTAAATATTCTTCGATGGTAATTGGAAAGACATGTTTGTTCAAAACTTGATCTGGATGCACTTTGGCATAGGCTTCTAATCCTAATAAATATCCTTTTAATAATTGTATAAACTTGGGATCAAACTGATTCATTTGAGCTTGCACGGTTGCCTTCGTATTTAATAAACCAAAAACAAAATCAATCGGTGCTCCTTTTTTTCCTAAATGCGTGGCCACTTTTCCTTTTCCTGTTAAGATCAACATTTGCATTGTTGCAAAATCATCTTCTGCATGTGCCCATGCAAGGCCGTATGCCACTTCTGCATCGGTGGGTGCAAAAATATGTGGTACACCAAAACTATCACGCGCAATATTAATTTGATTGGCACGAATCATTGGAGCATTCGAATATTGTGCATTGCTTGATAAAATGCAAAATAGGAATGAAAAAAGGCATAAATAGCGCATATGATTTAGTTTATTTAAGCAATCGGAAATGAAAGAAAGGTAATATACAAAAATGCATCTGCAAAAATATCGAATATTCTCTACACCACGTTAAAGAAGAAGCGCAATTTTAACATCTATAATTTTATAAAAAAGGAAATAGGTGATACCTTTGAAAATATTTTTTAATTTGGCGATCAAAGATTGAACAAAACAATGAAGTTTATAACAAAAGGCAGGCTCTATTTTATATGCACGATGCTTTTCTTTTTACAAGTTCAATTTAGTTATGGACAAGACAAATTCGTTTTAAACGGAAATGTGAAAGACCAAGCAACTGGAGAGGCTATGATTAGAGCCGTCCTAAGGATTGAAGAGCTCCCAAGCCTTGGGGTACTTTCCAATGAATATGGGTTTTACGCTATTTCTTTACCAAGGGGAAAATACACCCTTGTTGTTTCACAGCTAGGATATGAAAAATACAAGGAACGGATACAACTAGATAGTAATTTAATTTTAACTATTTTATTGAAGCCTGCTAATACATTAAAAGAGGTCGTGGTGGAAAGTGGAAGAAAAAATGACAATCTTTTAAAGCCTCAAATGGGAACAGAAACGCTTAACCTAAATGCCATTAGTAAAGTGCCTGTTATTTTTGGAGAGAAAGATATTTTAAAAACACTTCAACTATTGCCTGGTGTAAAGTCGGCTGGTGAAGGCAATAGTGGATTTTATGTTAGGGGCGGAGCCGCAGATCAAAATTTAATTTTATTAGACGAGGCGCCAGTCTATAATGCATCACATCTGCTTGGTTTTTTTAGCACTTTTAACAGTGATGCGATAAAAGACGCCACATTAATTAAAGGGAATGGACCTGCTCAGTATGGCGGTAGGCTGTCTTCTGTATTAGATGTGAAAATGAAAGAAGGCAATAACCAAGACTTTAACGTGAATGGGGGCCTTGGACTCATTAGCAGTCGACTTAGTATTGAGGGTCCGCTTCAAAAAGAAAAGTCTTCCTTTATCTTATCGGGAAGAAGAACCTATGCAGATGTTTTTCTGCGTGCCTCAGATGAATTTAAAGACAATATTTTATATTTCTACGACTTAAATATGAAAGCGAATTATAAAATTGACGAAAAAAATAAAATATATCTTTCTGGTTATTTTGGAAGAGACGAATTAGGATTAGGAGATGCCTTTGGCATTGATTGGGGTAATAAAACGGGCACGATTAGATGGAACCGAATTGTATCTAGTCGCTTGTTTTTAAATACCTCTTTAATATACAGTGACTACAATTATAATGTAAAGCTTAAAAACGGCTTGACTAATTTTAATATCAACTCCAATATTAAAGACCTCAACCTAAAGCAAGATTATACTTTTTACTTCAACCCAAAAAACACATTGCGTTTTGGGTTCAATAGTATTTTACATAATATAACACCAAGCACATTCAGCGGAACTGTGATTAATAGTAATCCAAAAAGGGGCAGAAATGGACTTGAAAACGCCCTCTATATAAGTAACTATTATAAAGCATCGGATAATTTAAGTGTAGATTATGGACTGCGCCTGTCTGCCTATAGCTTAATGGGCGGAGATGCCTATAATATATATGAAAAGGATTTACTTGTCAATACAGTACAATTAGATAAGCAAAGTTTTGGCAAGACCTATGTGAATCCTGAACCAAGGATAACGGCCAACTACCGAGTAACAGACCAAACAAGTATCAAGGCGGGCTATGCAAGAAATGTACAACACCTACACCTACTTAGTAATTCAACGGCCTCTAGTCCATCTGATCAATGGATTGGAAATTCCTACAATATAAAACCTGAAATTGCGGATCAGTTGAGCGTAGGTTTAGTGCAAGGATGGAAAAATAATACCTATGAGCTAAGCACCGAATTGTATTATAAAAATTTGCAGAATCAATTAGACTATAAAGATGGGGCTGAAATATTTACTTTAGCCGATGTCGAGAGTGCGCTCTTGTTTGGTGTTGGACGTGCCTATGGTCTTGAATTATTATGGAAGAAGAAGGAAGGCGTGTTGACTGGATGGATAAGTTATACCTTATCAAAAACAGAAAGAAAAATTAATGGCATTAACCAAAACAATTGGTACAATGCAAAACAAGATAGGACCCATGATATTTCTATTGTAGGGATTTATACCCTTAATTCAAGGTGGTCCATCTCTTCTGTTTTTGTATATAATACCGGTGATGCAGTGACATTTCCAACAGGAAAATATTCCATTCAAGGACAGACACTCTATCAATATGCTTCTAGAAATGGAAACAGAATGCCCTCTAATCATAGAATGGACCTAAGTGTCACTTATGATAAGAAAAGAAAAAAGCGCATTCAAGAATCTTGGAACTTTAGTTTATACAATGTGTACGGCAGAGAAAACGCGTTTCAAATTAATTTTCAAGATGACCCGAAGGACCTTAGCAGAACACAAATTATTCAAACCTCTTTATTTAGATGGGTACCTAGTGTCACTTATCAATTCAAATTTTAATGATGCTTAAAAAATATTTTAGTACAATTTTAATTGGGATTTTTTTATTGGGTTGTGAAAAGGAAATTCAACTAGCCTTAGATCCCAACCAGTCTTTACTTGTCATTGATGGAAGTATCACGGATGAGGTTGGACCTTATTATATCAAACTCAGCAAGTCTAATAGCATTTCGGCGTCCTCCAATTTTTTAGCTATGACTAATGCCCTTGTCATTGTTAAAGACAACCTTGGACAAATTGATACACTCAAACATGAAAAAGAGGGTCTATACAAAACAAATAAAATAAAAGGCATCTACGGAAACACCTATTATTTAGAAGTTCAAGTTGCAGACAAAAAGTACACGGCGAATGCTACTATGCCACAAAAAGTTGCCTTAGATAGTTTAAGGATCAATCCATTCCCATTCAATAGTGAAGTTAGATATAATGTCATCCCTGTTTACACCGACCCAATCCAATTGGGCAATAGCTATCGTTTTATTCAAAAGATCAATGATACACTAGATCAAACCTTTCACGTATTCAACGACAACTTGAATAATGGAAAAGTAAATCAACGACCGCTAAGGGGAGGGTCTGATTCTTTAGAGGTAAAATTAAAAGATATTGTTGCCGTAGAGATGCAATGTATCACAAGGCCTACTTATCTATACTACTACACCCTATACCAACAATCGGGCGCAGGACCAGGCGGTGGCACAACCCCTTCTAATCCACCCACTAATATTATTGGTGGCGCATTGGGTATCTTTTCCGCACATACGGTTCAAAGAAAACAAATTCAGATTAAATAAAGATTGCATAAAAAAAGCCCCCAACTTTCGTTGAGGGCTGATAAATGATTGTGGCACCACCCGGGCTCGAACCGGGGACACAAGGATTTTCAGTCCTTTGCTCTACCAACTGAGCTACAGCGCCATCGGATCTAAATTCATCCAAACAAATTGCTTTGTTCGGGGAGCAAATATAGGTTAGCCCGCTTTAAATAGCAAAAAATAAGCCTTGTTTATTGAAAATCAGCGGAAAACAGGAAGTCTAAGCGGCCACTGCCACCACAAAAAAGCTGGCAATGATTAGGGCCAATCCTATCCATTGTTGGATGCTCAAGCGTTCTTTATAGATAAAATAACCAATCAATACAGAGATGATTTGACTACCAATAATTAAGATATTGATTACCACCACTGGCAAATAACCATAACTCATATTGATGGCCAAACCTCCAATGACAAGCAAAGCGCCTAAAATTAAATACGCCCTTATATGAACAAGTTTTAAATAAGTATACAACTGATTCATGAGCCCGTCTTTAATCACTAAGACCAAACCAAATAACATGGCTACAGATTCAATGATCAAACTAAAACCAAGTGGACCCCACCACGCAATTGGAAATTTATACAACGCAAAAGAACTGCCCCAAAAAAAACTTGAAGCAATGCCATATAAGATGCCTTTTTTAAACGTATTTGCTTGCTGTACTTCGGCTCTTTTAAAATACAATAAGAATAAACCAAGGGTGCTCAATATAAAAGCAATCAAATAATTATTATACCATAGCTCCCCCATGATAAATACAGCTGTAATAATTGTAAATATTTTTAATGAAGACACGGGCACCACAACACTTACAGGCGCTTTTTGAATGCCTTGTAAAAAAAACACCAATCCAAAAATATTAAATACACTTAGTGCAATAGATAAAATAAATTCCTTGTCCATTGCAATATCTCTCACCACCCAGTATTTAAAAAAATCTGCTTGACGAAATCCAAAATATAAAATTGAAAAAATAATGGTGGCGAAAACGCCACGATAAAACATACCAATTTGGTAAGGAATCGTCGCTGTTACTTTTTTCCAATAAGCATTGCTTATAGCAAAACAGAGTGCACCAATTAAAACATAAATAATGCCCATTAATATTCACAGTTCTTTGGTGTTCTTGCAAAAGGAATGACATCTCTAATATTCGTCATACCGGTAACAAACTGCACCATACGCTCAAAACCTAATCCAAATCCTGCGTGTGGCACTGTACCAAAACGTCTTGTATCTAAGTAATAACTCATCTCGGCTAAAGGAATATGCATGTCATTCATTCTAGCTTCGAGCTTATCCAAACGCTCTTCTCTTTGTGATCCGCCTACTATCTCTCCAATGCCTGGCGCTAAAATATCCATTGCTGCCACCGTCTCTTTGCCGGCTTCGCATCCATCATTCATACGCATATAAAACGCTTTAATCACCGCTGGATAACCCGTAACAATCACTGGCTTTTTAAAATGCTGCTCTACCAAGAATCTTTCGTGCTCACTTTGTAAGTCAATACCCCATTTAACATCATAGGTGAACTTCTTTTTCTTATAGTGATTGCTATTTAATAAAATATCAATAGCCTCGGTGTAGGTAATTCTTTCAAAACTATTTTCAACTACAAATTTTAATTTTTCAATTAATCCTAAGCCGCTTCTTTTTTCTGTTGGTAATTGTTTTTCTTCTTCTGCTAAACGCGCATCTAAAAATGCTAAATCATCCGCATTGTGTTGCATCACATAAGCAATTAAATGCTTCATGAAATCTTCTGCTAAATTCATATTGTCTTCGAGGTCATTGAATGCTACTTCTGGTTCGATCATCCAAAACTCTGCCAAATGTCTTGTGGTGTTTGAATTCTCTGCACGGAAAGTAGGACCGAAAGTATAAATGTCTGAAAACGCCATGGCGCCTAGTTCTCCTTCAAGTTGACCGCTCACGGTTAAGTTCGTACTCTTACCAAAAAAGTCTTCGGTAAAATCAATTTCACCTGCTTCGTTTTTTGGCGCACCTTCCATTGGAAGTGTGGTCACACGAAACATTTCGCCGGCACCTTCGGCATCGCTTGATGTAATGATGGGGGTGTTTAAATATAAAAATCCTCTGTCATTAAAAAATTGGTGTACTGCAAATGCTAAGGAATGACGAATGCGAAACACAGATCCGAATGTATTGGTCCTAAAACGTAAATGTGCTTTTTCTCTCAAAAATTCTAATGAGTGCTTTTTAGGTTGTAAGGGATATTTTTCTGCATCACTGTCTCCTAGTATTTCTATTAATGTTGCCTTTACTTCCACGGTCTGCCCTTTTCCTTGGCTTTCTACTACCACTCCTGTTACTTTTAAAGAAGCACCTGTGGTGATGCGTTTTAATAAAGCCTCGTCAAATTCTCCTAAGCTAGCCACCACCTGCACATTGTTATTGGTGCTACCGTCGTTCAATGCAATGAACTGGTTATTTCGGAAGGTACGCACCCATCCCATGACTACTACTTCGGCTCCGACAGCTGAATTAGTATCGGTTCCGCTTAACAATTGCTTGATTTTGACTCTTTGGTTGAACATATTAGTTATTTCGAAGTTCAAAGATAACCCATAAAAAATTGTTTTTTTATGCAAAAACTGCTTTACTTTGTGGTAGAAACGAGCGAAACGCTCAGATGCTTTTTTCGAGCTTCAATCATTACCGGTCAAATCTTGGCCAAATTCAACTAGATTTTTTCAAACATTCCCCGATCTCCATTCGATTTAAAAAAACCCTTCATTTAAAGTGCTAGAAAAAGACGACAAACCAAAAAGAGGACGCAAGCCTGTTGCTGCGCCTGCGCCAACAGCTAAAGCAGATGCATCCGCATCAAAACCAGTACGCAAGCCTATTGCAAAAAAAACAGCCGCTCCAGTAAAAGTGGAGAAAGACCATACCGAAGACGATAAAGCTTCTAAAATAGCAGCTGCTTTATTTGGAGACGAGTCTGCTGCAAGCCAAGCGCCTGCACCAACAGAAAATCCCGAAGTAGCCACTGGAGATCAAGGCGATCAAACGGGACAAGACACAGAAGCTGGTCAATCCAATCAATTTGTACAAGGTGGCGATCCCCGTGGACAAAGAGGCCCGGGTCAAGGACAACACCCACACCAAAATAGACATCAACCTAAAAAAGAACCTGTATTCAATGTAGAATTCGACGGCGCCATCGCTTCAGAAGGGGTCTTAGAAATGATGCCCGATGGATATGGCTTTTTAAGAAGTTCTGATTATAATTATTTGTCTTCTCCAGATGACGTATATGTTTCTCCTTCTCAAATAAAATTATTTGGATTAAAAACAGGAGATACGGTTCAAGGAACAGTACGTCCTCCAAAAGAAGGGGAGAAATATTTTGCATTAACGAAAGTGGATTTTGTCAACGGTAAAAAACCAGATGAAATTCGTGATCGTATTCCTTTTGATTATTTAACGCCTTTGTTTCCATTCCAAAAATTAAATTTATATACCACGGCTAATAATTATAGCACGCGTATCATGGATTTATTTACACCAATTGGTAAAGGGCAACGTGGATTATTGGTTGCACAACCAAAAGTGGGTAAGACCATGTTGTTGAAAGAAATTGCCAATGCGATTGCTGCCAATCACCCAGAATGTTATTTGATGGTGGTCCTGGTAGACGAGCGCCCAGAGGAAGTAACCGATGTAGAGCGTTCTGTAAAAGCAGAAGTCATTGCATCTACTTTTGATGAGCCTGCAGAAAAACACGTTAAGGTATCTACCATGGCTTTACAAAAAGCAAAACGTTTAGTAGAGTGTGGACATGATGTGGTGATATTATTAGATTCAATTACACGTTTAGCACGTGCGCACAATACAGTAGCACCAAGCTCGGGTAAAGTATTATCAGGTGGTGTGGAAGCCAACGCAATGCAAAAACCAAAACAATTTTTTGGTGCTGCACGTAAAATTGAAAACGGCGGATCATTGACGATTATTGCAACTGCACTTGTAGATACGGGTTCTAAAATGGATGAGGTGATTTTTGAAGAATTCAAAGGAACAGGTAATATGGAATTGGTATTAGATCGTCGTTTAGCGAACAAGCGTATCTTCCCTGCGATTGATTTAACAGGGTCAAGCACGCGTCGTGATGATTTACTATTAGATAAAGATGTATTACAAAGAATGAATATTCTTCGTTTGTTCTTGAACGATATGAACACCGACGAAGCAATGAACGAATTATTAAAACGCATGCGTGGCAC